>DIKL01000061.1:20868-32190 GCA_002424545.1 Syntrophaceae bacterium UBA5619 | reverse complement strand
TCTCCTAAATTCTACGTTACCAAAGCTTTTCTTATTCAGGCACAATGAAAATCGGGCCAGAAACAATAAGTCAATCGATCACTATCAACAAGACGACTGTTAGACCTTCCGGAACATATACTATCACTTATACCAACGGAACCAGCGAAGGTATTATGCACATCAAAGACGCCACAGGCAATCACGATGGGTCATTTTCAATTTCCGGTAACGAACTCACGACTTATTCGGGTGTAATGGATCTTGGAGGCGGAATTACATTTGAAGAATGGGATACTTGGGAAAAGACGGGCAATTCTTTTGAATCCGTTGCAAGTGAAAAAATCGAGGGCAACAATGTTGAAACACTGTCGGGGTGCATAGGCAGTCTCATGGGCAATAACAATATGATCGGAAATTGAAAGGAGGGAATATGAAGATCATCACCGTCATCCTTCTGGCCGCACTGCTGATAGGTTGTGGAACTACCCATGACGGGGCTTCCTATATCAGGAAAGAATTGGATGTAGCGAAATGTTGGAATGGCTCACCACCGCCAAGCATTGAATTGACGACGGCAAAACCGGATTGCATAAAATACACCGTCAATGACGAGGCCGAGGCACACCTAAAGAATGGCGTCGCGCTGATTACCCTTGACTGGATATTAGAGGTGCATCGAAACACCTACAAAGAATGCATGGCGAAGAAGGGCTTCGTTTGCGACTGGCCATTGGTTATTAAATAGTCATTTCCCTTAAATCTCGCAAGGGCCGCTGATACATCGTCTATCGTCCCAACGAGGCGGGTGTGAGAGCATCCGCCCTTTTTTGTACCCAATTTTGTACCCCGAGCCATTTTGACATAAAAAAAGGCTACGAAATAAATCGTAACCTCTTGTTATTATTGGTCGGGGCGGTAGGATTTGAACCTACGGCATCCTGCTCCCAAAGCAGGCGCGCTACCGGGCTGCGCTACGCCCCGTTTTTTGGCGGGTTACACCATTCCTTGGCAAATCTTTCCTTCAGCTTTGCGATGGCCTGTCCCCGATGGCTGATGCGGTTCTTCACCTCGGAAGAAAGCTCGGCGACCGTCACACCCAAATCAGGAAGGATAAAGATCGGATCATACCCGAATCCACCGCGACCGACGGGCTCGTCCGCAATGACCCCCCGCCAATGCCCCTCGAAGGTTTCCATACAGCCGTTCGCTGGAGAATAAAGGACAAGGACACAACGGAACAGGGCCCCCCTTTTTTCCGGAGGAACACCCTTGAGCTCATTTAGCAAACGGCGAATGTTGCTCTCATCATCCGCGTCTTGACCAGCGTAGCGCGCTGAATATATCCCCGGCGCTCCGCTCAGGGCATCCACCTCGAGTCCCGAATCGTCGGCAAGGACGGTTCTCCCCGTCGCCTCCGCGACGGTTTTGGCCTTGATCAGCGCGTTCTCCAGAAAGCTTTTCCCGTCTTCAATGATTTCGGGAATATCCGGGTAATCATTCAACGAACCGACATCGATGCCGACGTCGGTCAGCATCGTTCTGATTTCATCGATCTTTCCCCGATTTCTGGAGGCAAACACGATCCTCTTCAGATGGTCATCCCCCAATGATCCCTTCTCATCCCCACGCACGCCGCATATCCCTGAACGGTGCAAGTCACGGCACCCATCATTTCAAAGGCTACGGCATCTTCCGGAAATAATCCTGAAGCCCCCTCAGCAGCGCCCGCGCAACGGCCTGTTGCGTTTCCGGCTCGGTCACTTTTTTTCGATCGTCCGGGTGGGTGGCAAATGCGATTTCAACCACCACGCCGGGGATGTTCACGCTCTCCAACAAAGGATGTGGCGCATCGCGCAGGCCTCGTCCCTTTCGGGGAAATACCGTTTCCAGTTCGGCCTGCATCTCCTGCGCGAGCCTCACGGAATCGTTGAGCGTTTTGTTGCGGGCCATGTCTCTGAGGATCGTCGTCTGATCCCCGCTTGCGATGGGTTGCTGAAATCCGGGGAAATAGACCTCATAACCGGTTGCCTTCTTGCCGAAACCGGAATTGACATGAATGCTGACGATACAGTCCGCTTTCGCTGTCCCGGCGATCGCAATCCTCTCCGCAATCGACAGGGATCTGTCCGCCGAACGGATCAGCCGGAACTGGAAATCAGAGATCTTTTTCCCCTCGTCGCGCAGCAGAAGGGCGATGTTTAGGGTCAGATCCTTTTCGCGCAGTTTGTCCGTCATGACGCCGGTATCCGCTCCCCCATGCGCCGGATCGAGCAGGATCACGTATGTATTCTGTCGCTGCGCCCCGAATCCGGCCATAGGGATCATCCCCGTAATCAGCAAGATCAGCGTGAATATTCCGTATTTCAGGACCCGTCCGTTCATGAATGCCTTCATTTCCTTTTTTTCTTCCTTACATAATCTGTTCTTTATATATAAACGACGGCCGCCTGTCAATTTGAATCCGCTTCAGAAGATTCCGGTAATTCCTCGTGATCCTCACAATCTCTCCACCGAGATTACCTCCGGCAACCTCCGGATCGCCGCTACGATCCTGTTGAACTGATTCAGGTCGGCGACGTTGATTCCGAATTCGCATCGGGCCTGTCCGTCCTGTGGCGCATTGATCTCCGCATGGGTAATGTTCACGTCCAGAGAGGAGATCGCGGCGCTGATATCGGCGAGGGCTCCCTTCTTGTCGTAACAGATGATTTTCATCCGAACCGTATAGTCTCTTTTTTCACGAATGTTCCACTGGACGTCGACGAGACGTTCAGTGTCCATCATGTCCCGAACATGTTTACAATGCGTCGAATGAACCGTGATTCCGCGTCCGCGGGAAATGTAACCGACAATCTCATCCCCCGGAATCGGATCGCAGCACTTCCCGAAACGGACCATGATATCGTCGATCCCCGTCAGCGATATGCCGATCGGCGCCGCTTCTCCGTCTTTTTTCTTCGTCCGCTCGGATGGTCCCTCTTTGGGGGAACCTTCCTCTGGAAGAAAATGGTGCGCCACGTGCTTCGCAGACAATCTGCCGAATCCGACGAAGGCCATCAGGTCTTCCAGCGAATCGATGTGGTACTCCTTGAACACCTCCTTCATTTCATCGGATTTCGCGATCTGTCCAAATTTCAGATGTTGTTTTTTGAACTCCTTCTCGAGAAGGTCCTTGCCCAACGTGACGCTCTTCTTTCGTTCCTCGGTTTTGACCCAGTTGCGAATCTTCGCGATGGCGCGGGAAGTCACCACATATTTCAGCCAATCCTTGCTGGGGTGATGGCCGGTCTGCGTGATGATTTCCACCCTGTCTCCGTTTCGCAACTGATATTTCAGCGGAACGATGCTGCGGTTCACCTTGGCGCCTATGCACTGATGGCCGATTTCCGTATGAATGCTGTACGCGAAGTCGATCGGGGTGGCACCCTTCGGAAAGGATCGTACATCACCATTCGGGGTGAACACATAAACCTCCTCCGGGAACAGGGCTACCTTCAGGTTGGACATGAACTCGCGGGGATTTTTGATCTCCTGCTGGGCATCCAGCAGATCCCGAAGGATCTTGATCTGATCATCATCGGTCGAGAAAGCGCCGCCTTCTTTGTATCGCCAGTGGGCAGCAATCCCCTCTTCCGCCCATTCGTGCATCGATCTCGTCCGGATCTGAATTTCCACCCGTTCCCCGTAGGGTCCGATGACCGTGGTGTGGAGCGACTGATAATGGTTGGCCTTGGGCATCGCGATGTAATCCTTGAACCTCCCGGGAACGGGCACCCAGAGGGCATGGACCATGCTCAGGGCTTCATAGCAGTCCTTTTCCTTGTCGGAATCGAGAATGATGCGGAAGGCGGTCAGATCGTACACCTCATCGAAATCAATGTGCTGTTCCTTCATCTTCTTGTAGATGCTGTAAAAATGCTTGGCCCGTCCTTCCACCTCTCCTGCGATGGCGAAGCGCTCCATCTCCCGGCGGATGATCTCCTTGACTTCCTCGGCATACTGTGCGCGCTTATTTTGTTTTTTAACGATCCTTCTGGCCAGTTCATTGTAGGCATCGAAATCCAGATAGCGGAATGCCAGGTCTTCCAGCTCTATTTTCATCCAGTTGATGCCCAGTCGGTTGGCCAGCGGCGCATACAGCTCCAGGGTCTCTTTGGAGATGTAGCGTTGGCGGTCCGGCGTTTGAAACTCGAGGGTTCGCATGTTGTGAATCCGGTCCGCCAGGCGGACGAGAAGAATTCGGATATCGGAAGACATCGCCAGAATCATTTTGCGGAAATTCTCCGCCTGTCGCTCCTCCTGATTTCCCAGGGTAATTTTGCTGATTTTGGTCAATCCGTCGACCAGAAACGCCACTTCCTTGCCGAAGCCCTCTTCGATCTCTTCCAGTGTGGCCAGCGTATCCTCCACCGTATCGTGCAGAAGACCCGTCGCGAGGCTTGCCGCATCCAGCTTCATGTCCGCCAGAATTCCGCATACCTCCATCGGATGCGTCAGATAAGGCTCGCCGGAGAGACGAATCTGCCCCTGATGAACGGCTGCGGAAAAGATATAGGCCTTTTCGATCATTCCGATTTCAGCGGCGGACAGATAGGACTGTACCTTATCGAGGATGTCGTTGATGCGGAGCATACGTTTTGAAGCCCTTTAAAGGTTCAACGCAAAAAGCCGCGGTCGTTTATCCGCCGGCCCTTCCGGATTCCCGTATTCGGGCCGACAAAAACGGAGCGACCTCGGAAACCGGCAGGATGGTCGTCTCTCCGGTTCGCCGGTTCTTGATCTCCATTTTTCCATCGACCAGCCTCTTGGGACCGACCGTCACGCGATAAGGGATTCCGATCAGATCGGCATCCTTGAATTTGACGCCGGCTCTCTCGTCCCGATCATCCAGGATCGTTTCGATGCCTGCCTCCGACAGGTTGCGGTACAGTGCCTCCGCCGCGTCGGAAAGCGCCGTTTCATTGACGTTCACCGGGGTAATGATGACCGCGTATGGGGCCAGCGGCAGGGGCCAGACAATTCCGTCCGCGTCGTGATTCTGTTCGATGGCCGCCGCGACCGTTCTTCCGATGCCGATTCCATAACAGCCCATCACCATGACCTGTTCCTTGCCGTTTCGGTCCAGATAAACCGCCTTCATAGCCCGGCTGTATTTGGTCCCCAATTTAAAGACGTGACCCACCTCAATGCCGCGCGCGAATTGGATCTTTCCTCCGCAGCGAGGGCAAGCATCGAACTCGCGGATGATTCGCAGGTCGGCATAGTCCGCAATCGTGAAATCCCGACCCGGTTTCACGTGGCGAAAGTGGTAATCCTCGCGGTTGGCCCCCATCACGCAATCGTTCATTTCCATCAGCGAATAATCGGCCAGTATCCGGCACCGGATGCCTACGGCGCCGGCGAAGCCGCGCGAGGAGCCGGTCGCTTTTCGGATCATCTCCTCGTCGGCGAGCTCAAGGGACGCGCAACCGAGGAAATTCCTGACCTTGGCTTCATTGACCTCATGATCCCCGCGAATCAATATTGCGACGGCCGCATCATCAGCCGAAAAGATCAATGTCTTGACGACGTCCTCCGGCGACACGCTCAAAAAGTCGCAAACCTCATCGATCGTCCTGACATTCGGGGTATGAACCTCTTCCATCGGTGAACTTACCGGTTTCCTTTCCGTCGTCGCCGGCCGAGCAATCTCCGCTTTTTCAAGATTTGCCGCATAGTTGCAGCTGCCGCAATAACAAACGGCATCCTCGCCGGAATCGGCCATCACCATGAACTCATGGGAAAAATTCCCTCCGATGCTTCCCGAATCCGCCTCCACGGGTCGAAAGCGAAGTTCGCAGCGACTGAAGATCCGCTGATACGCATCGAACATCTTCCGGTAACTTGTTTCCGCCCCCGCCTCGTCCATGTCGAAACTGTACGCATCCTTCATGCCGAATTCCCGGCAACGCATCACGCCGAACCGTGGGCGAATCTCGTCGCGGAACTTCGTTTGGATCTGATACAGATTGCGGGGAAGCTGACGGTAGGTCTTGATATCGTTCCGGACCAGATCGGTGATGACCTCTTCGTGCGTCGGGCCGAGACAGCACTCCCGGTCATGGCGATCACGGAATCGAAGGAGTTCCTTGCCGTAATGGACCCAGCGGCCGGATTCCTGCCAAAGTTCGGCCGGCTGGACCATCGGCAAAAAAAGTTCTTGGGCGCCCGCGCGGCTCATCTCCTCCCGAACGATCTGTTCAAACTTGCGGATGACAAGGTACCCAAGAGGAAGATAGGAATAAACCCCACTGGTCAGTTTCCTCATCATACCCGCGCGGATCATCAATTGGTGGCTGATCAGCTCTGCATCGGAAGGAACCTCCCTTCCCGTGGGCAGGAACATTTCCGAATATCTCATGAAACCTCCTTTTCTACCAATCCTGGTTCCTTCCGTGTTCATATTCCATCTTCTTGATCTCTTCCAGCAAAACCGGCACAAACTCCTCCTCCCGAATCTTCCGGATGATTTTGCCTCGTTTGAAAAGTATTCCTGCCCCTTTTCCCCCGGCAATCCCGATGTCCGCCTCGGCGGCCTCTCCAGGTCCGTTGACGACACAACCCATGAGCGCAACCTTCAACGGGATCTTCATCCCCCGAAGCTTCCGTTCCACCTGATCCGCCAGACCTGCCAGATCGATCTCGCAGCGGCCGCAGGTCGGGCAGGAAACAATATCCGGTCCGACTCTCCGAATATTGAGCGCCCGCAAGATGCCGTAAGCCAATCCGATCTCGGGAATCGGACTGCCGGTTACGGAAACCCGGATCGTGTCTCCGATCCCTTCATACAACAGCGTTCCGATGCCGATGGAGGATTTGATCGCCGATTGTATTAGGGTTCCCGCCTCTGTCACGCCGAGATGGAGGGGATATTCGGTCTTTGCGGAAACGGTCCGATAGGCTTCAATCGTCGTCGCTACATCAGAAGATTTCAACGAGAGTTTGATCAAATCGAAGTTCATCTCCTCCAAAAATCGGATGTTCTTGAGGGCGCTCTCCACCAAAGCCTCCGCGGTCGGCCCACCGTGATGCGCCACGATCTCCTTCTCCAGCGAGCCTGCATTGATTCCGATCCGGATCACCTTTCGGTTTTCCCGGGCCATCGTCACGATCCTACGGATTCCGTCCGGGGGAATATTGCCCGGATTGATGCGGATTCCGTCCGCGCCTGAATTCATCGCCTGAAGCGCCAGCCGATAATGGAAATGGATGTCGGCAATCAGCGGGATATGGATTCGTGAACGAATGTCGCGAATGGCCCTTGCCGCAGGTTCATCGGGAACGGCAACACGGACGATCTCGCAGCCCGCCTGTTCCAATTCTTCGATCTGAGCGACCGTCGCACCGATATCGCGAGTATCGCATGCGGTCATGGACTGTACCACAATCGGCGCATCACCGCCGATCCGCACTCCTCCGAGGTCGATGGTTTTGGTCTTTCTTCTTCGCCTCTCCGGAATCAATCACACACCCCGCCGTTTTGAAATCGCCCGTTGACCTGAACTTCTTATCTGCCTTTTACCGACCGCGCCAGCAGTACAGACAGAGCTGCTCTTCCGGCAGGCCGATGGCCGCGATCATATCTTCAAGATGGATGTATTTGAGAGAGGTCACATTCAGATTTTGTCGGATCCACTCGACCATGCGCCGGTACCGTTCGGAATGATGGTCCAGGTATTCATCGATGTGCTCCATGGTTTCGCCCTCGAGGGCGCGTATCGCGCGGTGCGAAGCCAGCTCGGCCGTCGTTCTCGTGGAGGAGGAAAACCGGCAAGGAAACATCAACGGAGGGCATGCCGGACGAACATGGATTTCCTTCGCTCCGTTGTCCCAGAGTTTCCGGATCGTGTAATTTTTGAGCTGCGTTCCGCGGACGATCGAGTCGTCGCAGACCACCATCCGCCCTCCCCGGATGACATCCCGTACGGCGCAGAGCTTCATCGTAGCGACCAGGTCGCGAATATCCTGGGAAGGCGGCGTGTAGCTCCTCCCGTATCCCGGCGTGTATTTGACCAGTGGACGGCGGTACGGAAGGCCCGATTCCATGGCGTAACCAATGGCATGACCGACACCCGAATCGGGAACACCGGCAACGAAATCCGCTTCAACCCGATCGCCGCGGGCCATGGCCCGTCCGCATCGCTCCCTGGCGTTTTCGACGCTGATTCCCTCGTAGATTGCGGACGGATCTCCGGTATAGATCCAGAGAAAGGCGCATACATGCTTCTCTCCGCCGGCCTCGCGTTCGATATGAATCCCGTCGCGGTCCAGACGGACGATCTCACCCGGTCCCAGCGATCGGCTCAGCTCATAGCCGAGGTTCGCAAAGGAACTCGATTCGGTCGCAGCCGTGTAAGATACTTCCGCTCCGGCGGGTGAAACCTCTGCCCCGATCGCCAACGGGAAACGGCCGTAGCGGTCGCGCGCCGCATAAATCCCCTCCCTAGCCATCAACAGGAGGCAAATCGATCCCTCGACGGCCTGCTGCATCCGTCCAATGCCGTCGACGATCGTTTCGCCCCGGTTGATCAGCTTTGCGACCAGTTCGACATTGTTGATGCCGCCGTCCGCCATTTCGCTGAAGGAACCCCCTTCCCGGAGCAGCCTGCGCGTCAGTTCATCCTTGTTGGTAATCAATCCGACGGCGGCCAGCGCGTACGTTCCAAATTTAGAGCGAATGATCAGGGGCTGCGGCGATTCGTCATCAATCGCTCCGATCCCCATCCGTCCCGTCATTCCCTTGTAATCTTCTACAAACCGGGATTTGAACTGTGCCTGGCTGATGCTGTGAATGGCGTGGCTGAATCCACCGTCGCCGAAAACCGCAAGTCCCGCATTCTCCGTTCCGAGATGAGAATGGTAGTCCGTTCCATAAAAAAGGGTTTTTGCACAATTCCCTTCCGATACAACGCCGAAGATTCCACCCATGGTTTCACCTGCTCCAAGATTCAGCCGCGAGAGAAAAGAGCCCCCTTTTCATGACTTTTCCTTGTTGGATTGGTATTTTTCCTGCATTTTATGAAAAACGATCTCGGGTACCAACCCTTTGACGGAGCCTCCCAGGCTCGCCGCCTCGTTGATGATCGTCGAACTGGTGTAAAACCATTTGTATCCCGTCATCAAAAATACGGTCTCGATATCCCGGTTCAAGCGGCGGTTGATCAGTGCGAGCTGGAATTCATATTCGAAATCCGAAAGGGCGCGCAGCCCGCGGAGAATAACACTTGCCCCGGCTCCTTTGACGTAATCCACCAGCAAGCCTTCGAAAGAATCCACGCGGACATTCTTACAGTCCCGAATCACCTCTCCGATCATCTCGATTCGCTCATCGACGGAAAACAGTGAATTTTTGTTGGGGTTGTACGCGACCAACACGATCAGTTCGTCAAACATCCGGAGTCCTCGTTTGATGATGTCCACATGACCGTTGGTGATCGGATCAAATGATCCCGGATACACTGCGATCTTCTTCATCGACATTTCCCTCAAAGTTCATGGTAAAAAAAGACAACACCGTATCGCCGTATGTTCTCTGGTCGGCGGCCGATATTTTTCCGATCGGCAACTCCTTCGGTGCTTCCCTTGTCGAATGCTGCAGGACGATGATGCCGTTGGGCGTCAACAGATCCCCTTGGGCCAGCCATCGGATGGTCTTTGCGACAAACCCCTGTTCGTACGGCGGATCGCAAAAAACAATATCGAGCCGCTCTTCTTTTTGACGGATTTCAGCCAGTCCTCGCTCCGCGTCCTTCGCGATGACCGCCGCCTTCTCTGCGCATCCGCAGAGAAGAAGATTCGTCCGGATCGCTGCGACAAGGCGAATGTCTTTCTCTACAAAGTACGCGTAACGCGCGCCCCGGCTAAGCGCCTCCAGTCCGACATTCCCGCTCCCGGCAAACAGATCCAGAAATGCTTTACCATCCACGGAGCGTAGAATGTCAAACAGGGATTTTTTAACCCGATCGGCGGTCGGCCGAATTCGACATCCTCCGGGGAGGCGGACAGGCCTTCCCCTCGCCTCACCGCCGATGATTCTCATAGATACTTGCGGATCAAAATTTCGGCAATTTGAACGGCATTGAGCGCGGCTCCCTTGCGGATATTGTCCGCCACCACCCACATGTTGATGCCGTTGGGAATGGATTCATCCTCGCGGATTCTCCCCACCAGTGTCTCATTCCGGCCGGCGGCATCAACCGCAAGCGGATATCGCTTCCCCTCGGGATCGTCCACCACAAGAACCCCCGGCGCGGTCGAAAGGATGCGCCGAACCTCATCCGGAGTGATTTTCTTTTCCGTTTCGATATTGATCGATTCGGAGTGTGCATGGAAAACAGGCACCCGGACTGTCGTCGCTGTAACCGCGATCGATGGATCATTCAGGATCTTCTTGGTTTCGTTGACCATCTTCATCTCTTCCTTCGTATAGCCGTTGTCCATGAAGACGTCGATATGAGGCAGGCAGTTGAAGGCAATCCGGTATGGATAGACCTTTACGACCGGTTCCTGGCCGTTGATGATGGCCTTCGTCTGCAGCGAGAGCTCCTCAATCGCCTTTTTCCCGGTTCCCGATACGGCTTGATAGGTGGAAACGACGATCCTCTTGATCCGGACCGCATCGTGAATCGGCTTCAGGGCGACGACCATCTGGATCGTGGAGCAGTTCGGATTCGCGATGATCCCGCGGTTTTTGTACATCGCGATCGACTCGGGATTCACCTCCGGCACGACCAGCGGTATTTCCGGCACCATGCGGAAGGCATTGGTATTGTCGATGACGACACACCCGGCCGCGGCGGCAACAGGGGCGAACTTTTCACTAATCCCGCCCCCGGCGGAAAAAAGACCGATGTCGATTCCTCGGAATGAGCATTCAGCCAAAATCTGCACCGGCTGGGTCTTCCCCCGGAAGGAGAGCTCCTTGCCGACGGACCTTTCCGAAGCAAGAAGGGTCAGCTCGCGGACCGGAAACTGACGCTCTTCCAATATCTTGATCATTTCATTGCCCACGGCTCCCGTGGCGCCCACAACGGCAACATTGTAATTTCTCATACGTTCCTCTTCTTGCATATCATTGGGGCTGTTTCATGACAAGCCATTGCCGAAATTCTACTTTCAGAGCGGATGTTCCTGGCATTCCGTCTTTTTTTCGCTGCCCGCCGCCAACCCCCTTTTCGCTAACCGGATCAAAGACCAAACCGGTCCCGACAGGCTGTATCCGAACGCGAATGTGAAGAACATGATTTGCGGCTCCGCCACGACAACGACCAGAATCAGCACAATCAGGACGAAGGACATGAA
>DIKL01000061.1:0-20833 GCA_002424545.1 Syntrophaceae bacterium UBA5619 | reverse complement strand
AGGGCAACGGCAACCATGCCGATCATAATCAACATATTGGGAAATTGTCCTTCTCCCCCGAGATAATAATACAGCATCACGCTCGTGGCGAGAGCGGCGGCGCCGCCGGGTATCGGCAGCCCGTTGAAGACGCGGCTGTCGATAACGCCGATCTGGACATTGAACCGGGCCAGACGCAATGCCCCGCAAACGACGAACAGAAAGGCCGCAAGCCATCCCCACTTCCCATATGATATCAATGACCAGTTGTAAAACAGGATGGCCGGCGCCACGCCAAAGGTCACCAGGTCGCAGAGAGAGTCGTACTCCCCGCCGAACTTGCTCGTCGTGTGGGTCATCCTGGCGATCCGGCCGTCCATGCCGTCCAGGACCACGGCGATGAGGATCGCGATTGCCGCAATCTCGTACATCCCTTTCATGGCCGCGATGGCGGAATAGAATCCGCAGAAGAGATTGGCCGTGGTAAAGAGATTCGGAAGGACGTAGATTCCCTTTTTCATGCGGTCGCGTCTGAATGAATGTGTGCGTTTCATAGCAACTCTCCTATCGGCGTTTCGCCTGCCCTGACTTTGTCTCCGATCTTGACCAGAACGTTTGAACCGAGCGGCAAAAACACTTCAACCCTTGAACCGAAACGGATCAGACCGAGTCGATCCCCTCTTCGCACCTGCATTCCTTCCGTCAGCCAGCAGACGATCCTTCGAGCAATCAAGCCGGCGATCTGAACGGTCATGATCTCCCGTCCATCGTCCTTCCGGACCATGATCGTATTTCTCTCGTTCAGAGCCGAGGCCTTGTCCAGATTGGCCGACAGAAACTTTCCCTGTCGATAGCGAATGAATCGGATGCGACCGGAACAGGGCATCCGGTTGACATGGACGTTGAAAACATTCATGAAGATACTGATTTTCCGAAAGGTTGCTCCGGGTTGCTCGTCGCTGGTCGTCTCTTCGATTCGGATCACCCTGCCGTCCGCAGGAGAGATGACCAGATTCTCCGTTTCCGGTGTTTTTCTCGCCGGATTTCGAAAGAACCAGAGAACAAACAGGGTCAGGACCAGGAGAACGGAGGAAAAGCCTCTAAAACCTGCCACAAAGGCCAGCAATGTCGCTCCGCCGAGAGGAACAATAAATGGGAGCCCTTCACGGGCAATGAATTCGTTATGCTTCATAATGGTAATAATCTACCGTTATAATGGCAAGATGTCAATCATTGTCTCCGATTCGTCACGTCTGATGGTTGACAATTGCGTCCCCGCCCGGTCGAAACGATTTTGGCCTCCGCCTCGGACAGACGAAGGTATCTCGGCATAAATGTGAGCGCATCCGCGCAACGTCCCCGGGAATAATCGCGGACGCCCAGAAGGCCGACGTTGCCGGCTTGGATGCGGTGTCGTCGGTCCCAGGCCGGAAGACACCTTCCGTTCGGGTATTCCAGAATACGATCGCGGTAACGAATCGCTCCGTCTCCGATGCACTCGAATTCACTCTTCGGTGGATCCGCGATCCATCGTTCGAAATCGATTAACCGGTCCGGCGTGCGGTTTTCTGAAAAGCCATTCCCACCCGTGCCGTACGAACCGGCATAAACCTGGCCCCTGCGTGCATCCAACAGCGTACAGACGACCCCTATACGCGGCAGGGCATTCATGGCCAACGCCTCCAGCGTCGAAACCCCGACAATCGGTTTCCCGAGGGCCAGCGCAATTCCCTTGGCCGTGCTTGCCCCCATTCTGACCCCCGTGAAGGAACCGGGTCCGGAAGTGCAGGCCAGAAGATCGATGTCCGCCATCGTAATCCCGGTCCTCTTCAATAGATCTTCCAGCGCGGGGAGCAGCACCTCTGCATGGTGTTTTCCCGGACCGATATCAATCCCGGCCAGAAGCGTCTCTCCGTTCAACAGCGCCAGTCCCACCGTATCCGTCGCACAATCCATTCCGAGTGTGATCATCTCTATTCCGTAAATATCCTGATCAGGTCGTTGATAAATTGGATGTTGAGCCTTTCGACATCCATCATGAATACAAATATCATCAGCAAAATCAGCAGCACAAATCCTACTTGCTGGGCCATTTCCCGCCAGCGGAGATTGACCTCGCGTCCCGTCAGGATTTCAATCCCGTAAAACAGCAGATGACCGCCATCCAAAACCGGGATGGGCAGCAGATTCAGAATGGCCAGGTTGATGCTCAACAGCGCCATGAAGAGAAGAAAATTTACGACGCCCTCTTTCGCCTGGGCGCCTGCGATCTGAGCGATCAGGATTGGGCCGCCGAGGGTCTTCGGGGAGATCACCCCTTGAAACATCTTGTAAATGCTGATGACGGTCAGTTTGGCCACCCGCCATGTTTGAAGAATCCCCTGTCCGAAGGCCGAAATGGGATTTTGCCTTTTGACAAACGTGTTCTGTGACGGGCTGATGCCGATCTTGAAGGTTTCAATCTCTTCGCCGAAGAGGTTTCTGCTCTTCATCGGACGGGGAACCGCCGTAGTCTCCAGACCGGCGCCGTTTCGCTGAATCTTGATCCTGAGCGGTTTTTCCCGGCTCGCGGTCACGATCTCGGAGATCTCATCCCATTTTTCAACCATCTGTCCATTCAACGCAACGATCCTGTCCCCGACCTTCAAGCCGGCTTCCATCGCCGCTGAATCCGGCTGCACGGAGCCGACCTCGGGCATCAGGACGGGCAGGCCGATCATATTGACCCCTGTAAAGATCAGCAAAGCCAGCAGCAGATTGAATATCGGTCCGGCCGCCACAATGGAGATCCTTTTCCATACCGACTGGTTGAGGAAGGATCTTTTGGCTTCCGCATCCGGAAGCTGATCGTCCGGGGATTCTCCGAGAAGTTTTACATAACCGCCCAGCGGAATGAGAGACAGAAGATATTCCGTTTCTCCGATCTTCCTGCCGAGAATCCGCGGACCGAACCCGAGGGAAAACTTCAGCACCCCGACTCCCGCCCGCTTGGCCATCAGAAAATGACCGAATTCATGGGCAAAGATCAGGACTCCCAAAAGGATGATCACCGAAATAATGCTGATTCCAATCAATTTTTCATTCCTTCGATCGCCCGTCCGGTCTCCCGCCTCGCCCAGCGGTCCGCCGCAAGGATCTCTTCGATGCCCGGATCTGCCTGAACGCGATGACGGGTGAGAGCTTCTTCCACCACGGGAACAATCCTGTTGAATTTAATTTTTTCATCCAGAAACGACTTCACGGCCTCTTCGTTGGCGCCGTTGAGTACGGCCGGCATCGTTCCTCCGGCCTGAACCGCCTGATACGCGAGCCGTAGCGCCGGAAAACGGTCCGGATCGACATTCTGAAACGTCAGGGCTCCCACTCGCCCCAGATCAAGGTGGGGCTCTTCCCGGCGCAGACGTCGCGGATAGGAAAGGGCATAGGCAATGGGAAGCCGCATGTCCGGAACGCCCAGCTGGGCGATCACACTTCCGTCACGGAACTCCACCAGCGAATGGACGATGCTCTGGGGATGGATCAGCACATCGATCGCCGTTTCGGGCAAGCCGAACAGCCATCCGGCTTCGATGACTTCCAGCCCCTTGTTCATCATCGTCGCCGAGTCGATCGTGATTTTTTTCCCCATCGCCCAGTTCGGGTGCCGTAGGGCCTGTGCGGGTGTCACTCCGGCCATCTCTCTCTCGGTGGCGTGAAGAAAAGGTCCGCCGGACGCGGTCAGGATGATCCGTTTCACATCTTCGCTGCGGGATCCCTGAAGGCATTGAAAGATCGCACTATGCTCGGAATCGACCGGAAGGATCTTCACGCCCATTTCTGCGGCCCTGCGCAGAACGATATGACCGGCCATCACCAAGGTCTCCTTGTTGGCCAGCGCAATATCTTTCCCAGCCGCAATCGCCTCCAGTGTCGGAAGGAGACCGGCCGCTCCAACCATGGCGGAGACGACCATGTCGGCGTCCGAAACGATTGCCGTTTCGCGATATCCTGCCTCCCCGAACAGAATTTCCGTCGAAGAGGTCGATCCCAAACGTTTGCGGAGTTCACGGGCGTGAGCTTCATCGATGACCGCCGCCAACAGCGGCCGGAATCTTTCGATCTGCCGCTCCAGCAGGGAGATGTTTCGTCCCGCCGCAAGCGCCGTAACGGTAAATTCATCCGCATGGGCGGCAACGACATCCAGCGTGCTCACCCCAATCGAACCGGTCGAACCGAGAACGGTAATTCGTTTCATTTACATCAAATATTCCTGATAATGGTACACAAAAGGGGTGATGAACATCAAACAGTCCAGACGGTCGAGGATCCCTCCGTGACCGGGCAACAGCGTCCCGGAATCCTTGACCCCGCCCTCCCTTTTCAAAGCCGATTCGCACAGATCTCCAAGTTGACCGGCAATGCTTCCCACCAACCCCAACAAAACCGCATGGACCACCGGCATCTCAGGGAAAAAGAAAAAACGAAAGAGAATGCAGCCGGCAATGCTTCCAGTCACCAGTCCCATCGTTCCTTCCACGGTCTTTCCCGGACTGACCTCGGGCAGCAATTTTCTTTTCCCGAAGCGCCGCCCGATATAGAATGCCGCGATATCCCCGGAGAAAGCCAGAACCAGGATGAAAAACACCCACAGAACGCCTGAAGCCGTGTTACGAATCAGGATGAAATGGGCCATCAACAGCGGAATGTAGAGAATCCCCAAAATGACCCGCGCGGCACGCGTCATGTCCGGACCGGTTTTCCGCACGCGGAGAAGGTTCATTATCAGAACGGCCATGACCGAAAAGATCAGGCCGGTCAACAGCAGGGGAAGGTTCCCAAAGAATGCCGTCAAGAGGATGAAAAGGGCGATGATCAGGGTCTCCATCCTCTCGAGGAGGAACCCCTGTCCGAAGGAGATCCGGTTGTACTCCAGCATGCCCATCATGGAGGCCAGAATGATCAGAATGGAGAAAATGATTTCGCCGCCGAATGCGATGATTCCAAAGAGTATCGGAACGGCGACGACCCCGGTCAACCATCTTTTCATGTGGGGTGTCATTTTCCACCTCCCGGGAAACGCTGCAGTTCACGCCGACACGTTCCGGATTCGACGCAGCGATTCCTTTCGATCAGGTCATGATATTCAGGATCTCTTGCCGATCTGGTCGCTGGTCATTCCGAACCGCCGCTCTCGTCTCTGGTATTCGACGATCGCCTTTAGAAGATCGGATTCACAAAAATCGGGCCATAGCGTGTCGATAAAGAAGAATTCGGTATAGGCCATTTGCCACAGCAGAAAATTACTGATTCGATATTCCCCGCCGGTCCGGATCAGCATATCCGGATCGGGCATCCCGGAGGTATGCAGGTAGCCGGCAAATAGCTCCTTGGTCACCTCGCTGGCTCTGATTCTACCCGCCTGCGCGTCGGCAACCATGCGTTTTGCCGCCTCAATGATCTCGTCGCGACCGCCGTAGCTTAAAGCCAGATTCAAAATCATCCCCTGATTGCCCGCCGTCATCTCGATCGTCTCCCTGAGCTTCGCGAGTACGGAAGGCTCAAGAGTATCCAGGTTGCCGATGGCCCGCAAGCGGATCTCTTTTTGCATCATCTCCCGGGATTCCTTTTCGAGGTATTGGCGGAGCAGGTTCATCAGCGCGCTGACTTCAGCTTCCGGGCGAAGCCAGTTTTCCGTGGAAAATGCGTATAGGGTCAGGAAGCGGATGCCGATTCGGCGGCATGTTTTGACAACGGCCCGGACGGATTCGGCGCCTTTGCGGTGCCCAGCGATTCTCCCCATTGTATGTCGTTCGGCCCATCGTCCGTTGCCGTCCATGATGATGGCGATATGTTTCGGTAGCCTGGCCGGATCGATTTCTTCCATGGTTCCCTTTCCCATGTGGCATGTGCATCCACGCGTTTGCGAGTAACACACCAACAGCGATTTTTCAAGGCGGATTAAAAAAACGGGGAGCTCACCGGCTCCCCATCAAAATCCCTATCCGGCACGCAAATTAAATCTCCATGATCTCCTTCTCTTTTGCCTTGAGAACCGCGTCGGTTTTTTCAATGGCTCGATCGGTCAGCTTTTGCACCTCATCCTGGAGCGCGTAGAGTTCATCCTCGGAAATCTCGTTTTCCTTCTTTAGAGCTTTGAATTGTTCGTTGGCGTCCCTTCGGGCGTTGCGCTGTTTCACCTTTCCCTCTTCCGCCATCTTGCGAACAACCTTGACCAGTTCCTTGCGTCTCTCCTCGGTGAGCACGGGAATCGCAAGACGGATCAATTTACCGTCATTGCTGGGCATCAATCCGAGATCCGACTTCTGGATTGCCCTTTCGATCGCTCCGAGGACGGAACTGTCCCACGGCGAGATCATAATGAGCCGACTTTCGGGGACGGACAACGAAGCCAACTGGTTCAACGGCGTCTGTGTTCCGTAGTAATCAACGCGAATGCCGTCCAGCAACGCCAGTGAGGCCCTTCCCGTCCTGACTTTGCTGAAGGATTTCTCGAGCGCCTGGATGGCCTTCTCCATGCTCTCGCGCAGTTCCTCGAAAATCATCTCTTTCATTACTTCAACCTCCGACAATGGTTCCCACTTTTTCGCCGCAGATGACCCGTCTGATGTTCCCCGTCTTCTGCAGATTGAAGACGATCAGGGGAAGCTCGTTGTCCCGGCAGAGGGAGATCGCCGTAGCATCCATTACTTTAAGGTTCTTAGTCAACACATCGGTATAACTTATATTTTCGTACATGATCGCGTCGGCATGTTGAACCGGATCCTTGTCATAAACACCATTCACCTTCGTTGCCTTGAGAATGATATTCGCCCTGATCTCGACGGCCCGGAGGACAGCCGCGGTATCGGTGGTAAAATAGGGATTGCCCGTTCCGGCGGCAAAGATCACCACCCGACCCTTTTCGAGATGATGGATGGCGCGTCTCTGAATGAAGGGTTCGGCGACCTCTCTCATTTCAATGGCCGTCTGGACCCGTGTGGGGACACCCGCCCGCTCCAGTGCGCTTTGCAGCGCCAGTGCGTTGATGACCGTGGCCAGCATCCCCATATAATCGGCGGAAACCCTCTCCATTCCCTTTGCGCTGGCGGCCATTCCCCGAAATATATTTCCGCCGCCGATCACGATGCCGATTTGAACCCGAAGCGAGGCAACTTCGCTGATCTCGGCGGCAATGGCGCCCACCATTTCCGGATCAATGCCGAAAGCTTGTTTGCCCGTTAGGGTCTCTCCGCTCAATTTGAGCAGGACCCTGCTGTAGGCCGGCCGGTCCCCCATCCCTACTTCAGCTCCTCGCCCAGTTGGAAACGGGCAAATCGCCTGACGATGATATTTTCACCCGTCTTCGCGATCATGTTGTTGACCAGGGTTCCGACGGTAATGTCCGTATTCTTGATGAATTTCTGATTCAGCAGGCAAACCTCTTCGTAGTATTTGTTCAGTTTGCCATCGATGATTTTATCCCAGATTTTTTCCGGTTTTTTTTCGGCGGTCAACTGGCTGCGGTAGATCTCCTTCTCCCTCTCCAGGTCCGCCGCGGAAATCTCCTCCGGGCGAACATAGCGCGGATTCGACGCCGCGACATGCATCGCCAGATCCTTGGCCATGGACTGAAAACCATCGGTCTTTGCGACGAAATCGGTTTCGCAGTTCACCTCGACCATGACGCCGATCCGTCCTCCCATGTGGATGTAGGAGGCAACGGTGCCCTCTTTGGCCGCCTTGGATGAACGTTTTGTCGCCGCCGACATCCCCTTCTTCCGGAGATAATCAATCGCCTTTTCCAGATCGCCGTTCTCGGCTTTGAGCGCCTCCTTGCAGTCCATCATTCCGGCGCCTGTCTTCACCCGCAATTCCTTCACCATCTCCGATGTGATATCCAATTTATTGACCCTCCTCTATGCGATCCTTTGCTTCGTCGAATTTCGAATCTTTGGTTTCGATGCTTTCCGGGACGTCGGACTCGGCGCCGTCTGCTCCCGCGATCGGCGCAGCGGACGGATGAGCCTTGTCACTTTCCGCCTGGAGGCGTTCCTCGAATCGCTTTTTCCCGTCCAGAACGGCCTCCGCCATTTTCGCGGAGAAGAGCTTGATCGCCCGGATCGCATCGTCATTGCCCGGGATAATGTAGTCGATCAGATCAGGATCGCAGTTCGTGTCCACCATGGCTACGATCGGGATCTTCAGTTTTCTCGCTTCGGTCACCGCGATGCTTTCCCGTTTCGGATCGATGATGAATAGACCCTTCGGGACACCCTTGATGGTCCGGATCCCGCCCAGGACCTTGGTCAGTTTTTCGCGATCCTTCTGGAGTCCCAGAATCTCTTTCTTCGGGAAAGCCTTGATGCTGTCGTCGGCAAACATTCGATCCAGTTCATTCAAACGGTCGATGCTTTTCTTGATCGTCGTGAAATTGGTCAACATCCCCCCCAGCCAGCGCTGATTGACGTACGGCATGCCGCACCGTTCGGACTCTTCGCGGACCGACTCCTGGGATTGTTTCTTGGTGCCGACAAAAAGGATCTCGCCGCCCCGGGCGACCGTATCGACTACGAACTGATAGGCCGTCTGAAACAGTCCGACCGTCTGCTGGAGATCAATGATGTAGATCCCATTTCGTGCGCCGAAAATATAGGGTTTCATTTTGGGGTTCCATTTGTTTGTCTGGTGACCGAAATGAACCCCCGCCTCAAGCAACAACTTCATCGAAATACTGGCCATTCTGAACTCCTCTCTGGTTTATTTCCTCCATCCCCCTCCTCTTGAGCGGAAACCCGTCGTTCGGACGGGCAACCTCCGTCAATCCGGGGATGTGCGATTTGGCGTGGCTGATAACACAAAGAATTCAATTAATCAAGCGGAAATGCCTTCAGGTATGATAATGGGCGTTGATCTTTACGTAATCGAATGTGAGATCGGATGTACAGACCGTCCAGGATCGAGATCCCATTCCCAGTGCAAGGCGCACCCGAATTTCCGGGCGCTTCATGATCGCGAAAAGTTCGGCTTCCCTCCCGTCGATCCCCTTTCCGTTCGCAAAGATCGGAATATCTTCCAGGAAAAGGCATACTTTTTCCGTGGGAAGGCCGACCCCGAGGGATCCGGCGGCGGAAACGATCCTTCCCCAGTTCGGATCCTCTCCGAAAAAAGCCGTCTTGACCAGATTCGAATTGGCGACGGCATAGGCGATACGCTGCGCATCCCGTTTCGTCTTGGCCTCCGTCACCGTGATCTCGATCACCTTGGTCGACCCCTCGCCGTCGCGGACCAGCCCCCGCGCCAGTTCGGACAACAGCTCCGAGAGCGATTCCCGGAACCTCGTCAGGTTTGCCGAAGCGCGTTTCATCAAAGGATTTCCGGCCAGACCATTGGCAAGAATCAAGGCCGTGTCGTTCGTGCTCATACAGCCATCCACGCTGACCGCGTTGAAACTGCCGGCGATCGATCGCCGAAAGACCTGATCGAGCGCATCTCGCTCAATCGCGGCGTCGGTGATGACGAAGGCGAGCATGGTCGCCATGTTCGGCTGAATCATCCCCGCCCCTTTGGCAATGCCGCACAAGGTCACCTCTTTGCTGCCGATGGTCCCTCGCCTGTGGGCGATTTTGGGAAACCGGTCCGTCGTCATGATCCCGGCCTCCGCATCGGCGATTCCGTCCTCGCGGAGTCCCGCGACCAACCCTTTGATTCCCGCCTCGATTTTTTGAACCGGCAGGCGGTGCCCGATTACGCCCGTCGAAGCCACCAAAACCATCTCATCGTCAATGCCGAGTTCGGCGGAGGCGGCTCGTGAAACCGTAAGCGCGTCGGCGATACCGTCCGGTCCGGTCGCGGCGTTCGCAACGCCGCTGTTGGCAATCACGGCCCGCGCCTTCCCGGATCGAATCCTTTCCTGATCGAGAAGAACGGGCGCCGCCTTGAAGCTGTTTGTCGTAAATACGCCGGCCGCCGTCGCCGGCCGGGTCGAAAATATGAGCGAAAGATCCCTGCCGCCGTCCGTTTTGATTCCCGTGTGTATCCCATTGGCCAGGAATCCGGGTACCCGATAATCATCCTTGTTCCGCATTCTGCCCTCCAATGAACCCTGCCGAAGCCTTCCGATCCGATGCGAACCCTATGCGCCGCAGCATTTCTTGTATTTTTTGCCGCTGCCGCAGGGACACGGATCGTTCCGCCCGACCTTGGCCGCCTCTCTTTTGACCGTTGTCGCCGCGGGCGTGTCCTCTCCCCTGGACATGATGTAATCCTGCCTGCGCTTTTCCTCGATGCGCTCCACCTCTTCCTCGCGATGGATCTGCACGATGCAGAGCTTTTCGACGCTGTCCTCCTTGATGCGGCGGATCATGTCCATGAACATGTCGTAGCCCTCTTTCTGATACTCCCGAACCGGATCCTTCTGGCCGTATCCCCGCAAACCGATCCCCTCCTTGAGGTGGTCCATCGCGAGAAGATGTTCCTTCCATTGCGTATCGATCGACTGAAGCATGATCACCTTCATCAGGTAATCCATCAGCGGCTTCCCGTACCCGCTTTCTTTGTTCCGGAGCAGCGCCTTCGTCTCCGCAACGATCCGCCCGCAAATTTCCTGCGGCCCGAGCTCCTGCGCCGTCCCGGCCAGATTCAGCCTCAGGGTAAAATGTCGGAAGGCCTCTTCGTCCAGCCCTTTGAGATCCCACTCCTCCGGGTGGCGCTTCTCGTCGACATATTCCGGCAGCATCTCCTCGACCATCTCTTCAATCATCTCGTCCACGTCGTCCCAGAGCGCTTCCCCCTTGAGGACCTTCTTCCGCTGTTCGTAGATCACCTGCCGCTGACGGTTCATCACGTCATCGTACTCCAGCAGATGCTTTCGAATATCGAAATTCTGTCCTTCGACCCGCTTCTGCGCGTTTTCGATCGCCTTCGAAATCAGCCGGTGCTCGATGGGTTGTCCCTCCTCCATGCCGATCCGGTCCATTACGGCAGAGATCCGCTCCGCGCCGAAGATCCGCAGCAGATCGTCTTCGAGAGAGAGGTAAAAGCGCGACGACCCCATGTCCCCCTGGCGTCCGGAACGCCCGCGCAGCTGGTTGTCGATCCGACGGCTTTCATGCCTCTCGGTTCCCAGGATATGGAGACCCCCGAGGGCGGCGACACCCTCTCCCAGTTTGATATCCGTACCGCGTCCGGCCATGTTGGTCGAAATGGTCACCTGTCCCGGCTGACCGGCCTGCGCGACGATTTCCGCCTCTCTTTCGTGATTTTTTGCATTCAGCACATGGTGTTTGACTCCCGCCCGGGTCAGGAATTTGCTCAAAAGCTCCGATTTCTCGATCGAGATGGTCCCCACGAGTACCGGCCGGTTGGCCTCATGCAAATCCTTGATTTCCTGGATGACCGCCGAAAATTTCTCCTTTTCTGTTTTATAGATGACGTCCGCATGGTCTTCCCGGATCATCGGCATGTTTGTCGGCACCACGAGGACCTCCAGCTTGTAGATCTTTCCGAATTCTTCCGCCTCGGTGTCCGCCGTGCCGGTCATCCCCGCCAGTTTGGCGTACATCCGGAAATAGTTCTGAAAGGTGATCGATGCCAGGGTTTGGTTCTCCTGCTCGACCTTGACATGTTCCTTCGCCTCGAGCGCCTGATGGAGACCGTCGCTGTACCGTCTTCCCGGCATGACCCTGCCGGTAAATTCGTCGACGATGATGACCTTCCCCTCCTTCACGAGGTAGTCTACATCGCGTTTGAACAGGGTATGGGCGCGAAGCGCCTGATTGACATGATGAAGCAGATCGATGTTCTGAGGTTCATAGAGATTCTTCACCTTCAGATAACCTTCGACCCTGGCCACCCCCTCCTCCGTAAGGGCAACCGTGCGGCTCTTCTCTTCGACCGTATAATCCTTATCCTTGCGCAGATTCGGGATGACCTGATTGACTCGATTGTACTTGTCGGTCGACTCGTCGGACGGCCCGGAAATGATCAGCGGCGTCCTTGCCTCGTCGATGAGGATGCTGTCCACCTCATCTACGATGGCGTAGTGGAAATCCCGCTGCACATAATCATCGAGGTTGAACTTCATGTTGTCGCGCAGATAATCAAATCCGAACTCGTTGTTGGTCCCGTAGGTAATGTCGCTGTGGTAGGCCGCGCGTCGTTCGGCGTCGTCCATCCCGTGAACGATGACGCCGACGGTCATGCCGAGAAATTGGTAGATGGGCCCCATCCAGTCCGCGTCTCTTCGAGCCAGATAGTCGTTCACCGTCACCAGATGGGCTCCCTTTCCCATCAGTGCATTGAGATACAGGGGCATCGTCGCGGCCAGGGTCTTCCCCTCACCCGTCTTCATTTCGGCGATTTTCCCCTCATGCAGGACCAGCCCGCCCAGGATCTGGACGTCAAAGGGCCGCATCCGGACCGTTCGCCGGCCGGCCTCCCGAACGACGGCAAAGGCCTCGACCAGGATATCATCCAGTTCGGCGCCGCCTTGAAGCCGATTGCGGAAATCAGGGGTTTTGTTCCTGAGTTCCTCATCCGACATCCCCGCCATGGCCGGTTCCAACCGATTGATCTCATGCAGAATCAAGGAAAGCCGCTTCATCTCCCTGTCATTCTTGCTTCCAAACACCTTTCGTAAAATCAAGCCGAACATAATGTTCCTCAAAAAAAAACCGGCGCCATGACCGGTGGAGACACTCCTCAACGGACGGATGTTTTGTTTCCCTGCTCAGCGGATTAATTCAGATATTTCCTTGGATTGACCGCAACCCCGTTCATGTTGACGGTATAATGAAGATGGGATCCGGTACTTCGTCCCGTATTTCCCACAAGGCCGATCCTGTCCCCCTTGCGGACCGTCGTCCCGTTCCGGACAATCGCTCTCGAGAGGTGACCGAAGAGCGTCGATATGCCGTGACCGTGATCGATCCGGACCATCTGTCCCAGATCATGCCGATAGGCAACCTCCGCAACGATACCGTCCGCGGGCGCATGAACAGGTGTTCCGGCGCGCGTCGCAATATCGATCCCCTTATGAAATTCCGGTTCGCTGCCGAAGGGGGACAACCGCTTGCCGAATTCCGACGTTACCCACCCCAAAACCGGCCACACGGAAGGGGTAGCGGCAAGAAGCGATTTCTTCCGCTGAAGGAAAATCAACAGGTCCGTAAAACTCCGCTCCCGAACGGCGGCGTCGTCCATCAGATGCTCCACCTGGCGGCCGATCACGGAAATCATCGCTTGATCATCGGCGATGACCTTGGAGCGCAGACGATTCTCCTCGCTCACCGGCCCACCGATTCCAAGGAGCTGATCCTTGTCTTTGCCGACGACAAGCTTGGCCATGATTCTGATTTTCTGATCCACTTGCCTCAATTCGTCCATTTTTACGGCAAACTGATCGACCTTGGACACCAGCCCGTCGATCTGACGCCTCTGCTCCGCCGTCTGTTGCTTCAGACGATTCAGTTCGGCCTGTTCCCTGCGGATGTGAATATAATCATAGGACAAATAGGACATAAACAGGACAAGAACCATTACGAATATGGAAACGCCCCAAACCAGCGTTCCGGACATGCTGATTTTCTTTGCGGACTTGTCTTTCTTTGGAAGAATCAGGAGTGTATAGATATTCCTCGGCATCAATACTCCTATTTCCAATCGGTTGGCGGATCATAATGCAAAAAGCGGCCAGAAAATAGCACAATCTTTTGAAAAGTCAAGCATCGATTTTGCGTCGATTTCATCCCTCGATTTCGCGCCAGATTTGTCTTGACATTGAACTGACGGGTAAGCTAAAGAGCTCAGGCACATAGAATCAGGGTCCTGGTCACCGGAAAGGAGCTTCCATGTCAAAATATGAAACAAAATCGATAAGAAATCTGGCTATCATCGGCCACGGAGGTACGGGGAAAACCTCCCTCTGCGAATCCCTTCTCTATCTCTCCGGCAAGACGGATCGTCCGGGCCGAGTGGACGATGGAACCTCCTCCATGGACTATGAACCGGAAGAACAGAAGAGACACATCTCCATCAGCGCCTCTACAAGCAATATCGATTGGGACAAACATCACATCAATTTCATCGACACCCCGGGCGATTCCAATTTTACATTTGACACGAAAAGCTGTCTGCGAATCGTGGACGAAACGATGATTCTGGTCGATGCCGTCGCCGGCGTCGAATTCCAGACCGAGAAGGTCTGGGAATACGCCGATGAATTTCACCTTCCCCGGCTTTTGTTTGTCAGCCGGATGGATCGGGAACGCGCGGATTTCGAAAAGGCGGTCGACAGTATCCGGAATCGCCTGGGCAAGAAGGTCACGCTTTTTTCCCTGCCGATCGGAACCGAAAGCGCCTTCAGCGGCGTTGTTGATCTGACCTCCATGAAGGCCTACGCGTTCGATGATCAGAAAAAGACGGAAAGAATCATCGATATCCCGGCCAATATGTCCGAAATCGTAAAGAAATACCGTGACATCCTGATCGAGGACATCGCCGAAACCGATGATGAACTGATGAACAAATACCTCGAGAGCGGCGAATTGAGTTCCGAGGACATGCAGGCCGGTCTCCGCAAGGGCGTCTTGTCCGGCACCCTCATTCCGGTTCTCTGCGGTTCGGCCGTGAAGAACATCGGCATTCACCCGCTGCTGGAAACGATTGTCCGTTACTTTCCTTCCCCCGTCGACATCGGAGCCGTTTCCGGCACGAAACCCGGAGGCGCCGATGCAGAAACCCGGTTGCCGGAGGAATCAGCGCCCTTTTCCGCACTTGTCTTCAAGACCATAGCGGACCCTTTTGCGGGGCGTCTGACCCTCTTCCGTGTTTATTCCGGCACGCTGACCGCCGACCAGGGCTTATACAACGCTTCCCGCAAGATCAACGAGCGGATCGGAACCCTCTTTTTCCTGGAGGGAAAAGTCCAGAAGCCGGTGGAAATGCTGATCCCTGGCGATATCGCGGCTATTGCCAAACTCAAGGAAACGGTTACAGGGGATACCCTGAGTTCCGAAAAAGCGCCCGTCATCTACCCCAAGTGCGAAGCGCCGCCGGCGATCATCTCCTTCGCCGTGGAGGCCAAGACGCGCGGCGATGAGGACAAGCTGGTCAGCTCGATTCACCGTCTGATCGACGAAGATCCCACCATTGCCTTCCACCGCGACGATCAGACCCGGGAAATGATCCTTTCGGGACTCGGGCAGATCCACATCGAAGTGACCGTCGAAAAGATGAAACGCAAATTCGGCCTCGAGGTCAATCTCAAGACCCCGAAGGTTCCCTACAAGGAAACGATCAAGGGGAAGACGACCATCCAGGGACGATACAAGAAACAGTCCGGCGGGCGCGGACAGTTCGGCGACACCTGGCTGGAGATCGAACCCCTCCCGCGCGGCGGCGGGTTCGAGTTTGTCGACAGGATCGTGGGTGGTGTCATCCCCCAGCAGTACAGGCCTGCCGTCGAGAAGGGAATCGTCGAGGCCATGGCGGAGGGCGTTGTTGCGGGATATCCCGTCGTCGATCTCCGCGTTTCGCTGACGGACGGCTCCTATCACACCGTCGATTCGTCGGAAATGGCCTTCAAGATCGCCGGTTCTCTCGGCTTCAAGAAGGGTGTCCTTGAATGCCAGCCGACCCTGCTTGAACCCATTGTGAATATCATGATTGAAATCCCCGACGAATACATGGGAGACGTCATCGGCGATCTGAACAGCCGCCGGGGCAAGGTGCTCGGAATGGATTCGGTGGGTCATCACCAGATCATCAAGGGTCAGGTGCCGCTGGCGGAGATCCTCAAATACGCGCCCGACCTCCGTTCGATGACGAGCGGCCGCGGAACCTTTACCTATGAACATTCCCATTACGAGGAGGTTCCCGCCTACATCGCCGAAAAGATCATTGCCGAATCCAAAAAGGACGAGGCCTGAGATGGATTACAGGGCCGTTGTCATCACGGTGAGCGACCGGGGCTTCCGTGGCGAGCGGGAGGACGGGAGCGGTCCGAAGATCGCCGAAATGCTCGAAGCGGCAGGGATGGAGGTGATCGGCCGGCAAATCGTTCCCGATGAAAAAGAGCTGATCCAGCGTGCCCTGCGGGAGTGCAGCGACCGTGAACGGCCGGATCTGATCCTGACGACGGGAGGAACCGGCGTGAGCCCGCGGGACGTAACGCCCGATGCCACCCGGGAAGTGATCGAACGGGAAATCCCGGGAATGGCGGAAGAGATGCGCCGACACAGCGCGGCCGTCACACCCCATGCAATGATATCGCGCGCATTGGCCGGCATCCGGGGGCGGACCTTGATCATCAATCTCCCCGGCAGTCCGAAGGGTGCAATGGAAAATCTCGCCGTTCTGCTTCCGTCTCTTCCGCATGCGATTGCAAAGATCAAGGGCGACGACTCGGAATGCGCGTCCTGAAGGTCCCGACCGCCCCCCCTTGCTACACGGCCGATTCAAATCGTTTCATCGCAAAGCGTCCGCCTTCATAAACCAAGAAGGAATCATGGACGATCCAGTCGCCGAGCAGCGCAAAGGTTCTCATTCGTCCCTCGACCATCTCCCGCCTGAGGATCGCCTGATGGCTGTGCCCCAGAATGACGGCATCCCAGCCTTCACGGTACTTTTCGACGGCAAACCGGTACATGACATCAGACAACCGCTGCTGCGCCCCCGGGGAGATTCCTTGTCCCATCTCCGAACATGACCGAGCAATACTCCAGAGAAAGCGCAACGGTAACCTTCGCTGCAGACCGTATGCAAACGGACTCCGAAGAAATCGACGCAGCGTGAGATAGCGGCGGTTTTCCGTGTCCACGGTATCGCCATGGGAAACAAAGGCGCGCCGCCCGTCCAGAGCGAACTCCGCATCTCCCGGGAAAACCTCGATCCCAAGCGTTTCGGAAAAATAATCGGCGAGGGAAAAATCGTGGTTTCCTTCGCAGAAACAGATCCGTACCCCTTCCCGTCGCAATCCCGCCAGCACTTCGACCACCGGCCGAAATGACGGAAAGATTTGCCCTCCTCTTTCAAACCAGAAGTCGAAGAAATCTCCGGCGATGACCAGAAGATCGCAACATTTCGCCAGCGGATCGAGGTTCGGCGCACCGCTGCCCCGCAGGGCTCGAAGGAAACGCAAACATTTCTCATATCCCGGCCCGTTCGGCCCCTTCAGATGGACATCGGAAATAAAGATCGCCTTCATTCCCGATACTCCGGAGGAAGATTTCGCAGTTCATCGCTTTTCGCGGTTGAAAATATGATTTCATCCATGGTCGGCGTCTATCAGAATTACCATATTCGTTCAAGAAAAGAATCGGACGAAGCGGATCCGGACCTTCGAAATCATATATTCATTGACAACGGCTCTCCTCTTCCGTTAGAAGGGCGATCAGACAAAGGTGATGAGGGTTTCAACGAAACCCGATAAAAAGGAGGCGAAATTATGGGCGTTTATCCGTTTTTTGAGATTGAAAAAAATCCCCAATCCAAGACGGCCGTCCTCTATCTAAACCGTCCCGAAAAACTCAATGCGATGAACTGGCCTTTCTGGCAGGACCTGCCGCGGGTGATCGATGAACTCGAAGCGGATCCGGAAGTTCGCGTCGTTGTCCTCGCCGGACGCGGAAAATCCTTCAGCGTCGGCATCGACGTTTTTGAGTTTTTTATGAACCACCGGGATGCGCTGACCGGGGCAACCGCCGACGCGCGGGAGGAGCTCTACCGCCTCATCCTTCGCATGCAGGAGGGGTTCGACCGGATGAGCGCCGGCGACAACATCTACATCGCCGCAATCCATCGGCACTGCATCGGCGCCGGACTGGACATCAGTGCCGCCTGCGATCTTCGTCTCGCCTGCCGCGACGCGATCTTCTCGCTCCGCGAAACCAAAATCGCGATCGTGGCCGACATGGGCAGCCTCAACCGCCTACCCCGAATCATCGGTCAAGGAAATACCCGAATGTTGGCCTTCACCGGTCGGGACTTCGCGGCGGAAGAGGCCTTGCGGATGGGCCTCGTCAACGAGCTCTACGATAACCGGGAAGCGCTGATGGCCGGCGCGCTCGCCCTGGCGGCGGAGATTTCGGAGAACGCCTCCCCGGCCGTACGGGGATCGAAACGGATCCTCGCCTACATGGAAGATCATAGCGTCCAAGACGGGCTCAGGTATGTCGCTGCCTGGAATTCCGCATTTTTAAACACCCGCGAAATCCAGGAAGCTCTTCAGAAGGCGATGGAGAAGAAAGCAAAGAAAATCTGACCGATGAAAATTGTCAATAGGCACTTCCACGGCGTAACCCGCCGGTTGTCGACCGTTCTGATTTTTATATTGGTGACGGTTTCATTTCGTTCTCCGGCCTGGGCCGGCTCTTCGGACATTTCCGCCTCCGCGCCCGTGGCGGCAATGAAGCTTGTTCAGCTTTGCATCAATCCCAAAACCGGACTCGATTTTCAGGCCGTCACAACTCTCGCCGATTACGTTCTCTCTTCCAAATCGAAACGGGAAACCGCTCTTCCTCAATTCCAGGATAGCTCCGGGGCCTATTCCGAATTCGACACCAGGATCGCATTCCCCAATTTACTGGAGTATTCCTATAATCCTCTGATTCCCTCGGCCCTCACGAGGCCTTCTTCCATGCGATACTCTCTCTGGACCGGTCCCCAGGGGGAATCGAAAAATATGCCCGACCTTTCGAAGATGCCGGCCGCCGCCGAACCTGTCGTCATTCACGGATTACAGCGCGATTCCAATACGCCGGACCTGACCACGGGCGTATACCATGAATACGATCTGAAAAGAACGTTGATCCTCTTCAATCATAAAGGTCGACGGTCGCTGGTTTCCATTTCAAAACAGATCCGACCCTCCGACGTTGGAAAGAAGGGAGCCATCCTGGGGAACGATGACCAATGGAATTACTATTACTCGGGAGAACCCGGCTCTTCGATGACCGGTCTGGGTTGGGTCAAATCCTATATCTATGATTATTTTTCCGTTATTGTGTATGTCGACTCCGGTGGTTCACCGGCCACGGTCAGAACCGGCGTTTTTCAATGGCTCCGGGCCGGGTGGTCCGGAATCAATTTTGTCAAGACAGGTCATATCCTCGACGGCATGAAAAGGTTTGCCCGTGATTCCAAAGCGATCCTCGAAGCTCCCAACTTACCGGCGCCGGTCCAGGTGGTCTCCGCGTATCAAAGGCTTCTGGGATTATCCCATCCCGACCTGACGGAAAAATATATCGCCCTGCGGCTGGCGCAACAGTCCTCCGCGCTCCAGGCCGGTAAAATCACAACCAAGGAAGTCAAAAAACAAGATTTCTCCGCAAAGGTTCCCCGGGAGCAGATGCTGGAAGAGTTGATGGTGGAATATCTCAAAACGACTCTCGGCAAACACTCCTGAACCGCATGATTCATAGCAATGCGGTCGGTTCACTGAAGGGATCCCCTTCCCGATCAGGTTGATGAAATTCCGTCTTGTAAGGCACGGGGATATCTGATAGCGTCGCTCACCGTGGAAATGGTGATGCATCCTGAAAGATTCGGAACGCTACAATCCACTGCAGAGGTTTTTATGAGTCAAGAAGATTCCATCCGGCAAGCGAAGGATGTCCTACAGCTCGAGGCGGAGAGTATCCTTCAACTGATCGACCGGGTGGGAGAAAATTTTGCGCAGGCGGTGGAACTGATATACCACTGCAAGGGGCGCGTGATTATCACCGGTATCGGAAAATCAGGACTGATCGGCAGGAAAATCGTCGCGACGATGACCAGCACGGGGACACAGGCCCTTTTTCTCCATCCCGTCGAGGGACTTCATGGGGATCTGGGAATTGTAACGAAAGATGATGTTCTGATTGCAATCTCCCACGGTGGAGAAACCACCGAACTCAACATGATCGTGGACAGTATTCGCCGGATAGGCGTGCCGCGGATCGCCTTCACCGGTAACCTCACCTCGACATTGGCCAGGTCCTGCGACATCGTGATCGACGTCGGGGTTGCCAGGGAGGCCTGCCCATTCGGTCTCGCGCCGACCTCAAGCTCCACGGCCGCGCTGGCGATGGGAGACGCCCTGGCCGTTGCGCTGATCCATCGAAATCGTTTTCAGGAAAAAGACTTCTTCAAATTCCATCCCGGCGGAAGCCTCGGCGCCAGACTTCGCGCCAAGGTCGGCGACGTGATGATCAGCGGCATTCAGATTCCCCGTGTTTACGGAAACACGCCCATTCTCGACGCGATCGGGAAAATGGACGAAATGAATAAGGGATTCGTCCTGGTCGTGGATCAAGCGGAGACCCTTCTCGGCATCCTGACCGACGGCGATGTCCGGCGCCTGGTCCGCCGCCGGCAGAATTTCCTCGATCAGAAAATCGACGCCTTCATGACCCACTCTCCCAAAACCATCCACGAAGAAACCTCCGTAGCGCAGGCGATCGAATACATGCAGCAAGAGGAGATCACCACGCTGGTCGTCACCGACGAAACGGCCCGCCTGAAGGGCTACATTCATCTCCACGACATCCTTGGACGTGGCGGCACATTGAAGATTACGCTTTCCGAATAGAAGTGCTTGCGATTCTGATCATGTGCATCGCATTCATCATGGAAAAAAAGGGGCTGCGGTATGACCCGCAACCCCTTGATTTTCTTGGTAGGCGGTACTGGGATTGAACNNCTCTCCCGCTGAGTTAACCGCCCGACGGAAATGGTCTATACCCTAAAGAATTCCCGTTTTCAAGCAAAAAAACCGTTGCCCGGTCCCGAAAGAAAGGAAAAGCCATGATCATGCGATCATGGCTTTTCCGGCTTCGGCTTACGGCGTGCAGGACGGCGTTCAGCGCAACATCGACGGGAGAATGAACAGGCGCGTGAG
>DIKL01000059.1:9771-52251 GCA_002424545.1 Syntrophaceae bacterium UBA5619 | reverse complement strand
TCGGCAACTGTTAAAGATCAGTTTGATCCTCTTTTCCTTCTTCACGCTGGATACGCCTTTCCTCTGGAAGTTTGCCGCCGCGCTTCTGCACGGTCCCGGTTTCGGCCTCTCACAGCTGGGAATCATCGATTTCGTGGACCGGCGGGCTCATCCGGCGATGCGCGCCACCTACCTGAACATATCGACCGTGGCGCGCATGTCGCTGGCCTCGGCGCTGGGAGGCATTCTGGGAAGCTTTCTGATCGACCAATGGGGCGGCGCGTTCCTGATGTTTTTTTGCGGCTGGGTCACGATTGCGATGATTCTCTTCTTCGTCTTGCTGGTCCGCGACCGCCGGCCGGAGTAACGTTTCGCCGGAAAAGGAAAATCAGGATTCCCCGTTGGCCTTTTCCGGTTTATCGTGGTAAGATTTCTTGAAAAACAGACCAGAGGAGGCGACCTATGTGGGTTTTCACCAAACGCGGTTTTGTGTCCATCATTGCTTCCGAAAGCAGTCCGAACTTCTTGATGATTCAATCCCGTTTTCCCGGCCACATCGAGGCCCTTTTTCCAAAAGCACACGCCACGGAAGCGCCTTACGGCATCTACCGATACCGCGCCGCGGTTCAGAAGCACGTCGTCGCGGAGACGCTGCTCGACCTCGTGGAACACATCGATTATTCCACGTTCAAGAAATCCATTCCCGATGAACGCTACCGGGAGGCCGTGATAGATGCCTGGAACACGCTGAACAAGTACGATCTCGGTCCCGGGAAGCCGCACGAACCGGAAGAATTCATGCCGTAAGGTTTGGTGCGGAAGACGATTGCGAGAAGCCGACCGCCGCTCAGCGACCGGCGGCGCGGCGTTTCCGCACCGAGAAGCCGAAGCGCCCGATGCGGCGACCCAACGTGAAATACTGCCCGTTGGCAAACGCCAGCAAACCGCACCGATCCGGACGGAATTGCCCCTTGCCGTCCATCAACTCGGTGGTCACCTGAACGGCAACCACCTCCGCCACAAACATCGTATGCGATCCCAGTTCCAGGGATTGCCGGACACGGCATTCGATGTTGAGGGGACACTCCAGAACGATCGGCGGATGAACTTTCAGGGCCGGGGCGGGCGTCAGCCCCGCGCCGGCAAATTTATCCACGCTTCGCCCGGAAACCACCCCGCACCAGTCCACCGCCTTCGCCTGGCGTAGCGAAGGCACATTCACCACAAATTCGCGCATGGCTTCGATCATTTCATGGGAGTACCGCTCGGGGCGCACGGAGATCGACAGCATAGGCGGATCGCTGCAGACGTTTCCCGCCCAGGCAATGGTGATCAGGTTGGGTTTCCACCCCTGCGCCCCGCCGCAACTCACCAAAACCGGCGGCGCCGGCGACAGAACGTTCCCCGGTTTCCAGGTTTGCTTTTCGATCCCTTTCCGATGGGTCATGCATCGCCTCCTTCGGAACGACCTCACCCCTTCAGGTGATTCATGAGGGCGTCGATCCCCGCCTGCGAAACCACCTCATCCTGATCGGCGTGACCCGAGCTGCATCCGATACCGCCGACGATCCGTCCGTCCAGAAAGACGGGGAGCCCGCCGGCGATGATCATGAACCGTCCCTGGTTGCTGACATGGATGCCGTAGGAGGAACCGTCCGGCCTGCTGGTTTCCCCGTAGGCGCGCGTGGACTTGCGCGCGGCGGCAGCCGTGAAGGCTTTGCTGATGGCGATATCGATGCTGGTCAGCCGCGCATCGTCCATGCGATGGAACATCAGCAGCGATCCGCCGTCGTCGGTGATCGCGATATCCATGTCGACGCCGATCTCGCGCGCCTTGGCCTCCGCCGCATCCATCATGACGCGGGCGTCCTCGAGGGTCAGTCTGGGAACCATCTTCATCGTCCAAACCTCCTTTGCGTTGTTTTTCGGAACATTTCCCGTGTGCTCATCCCGGGCGAATTCACCCTTCGCTCGTCGCCGGTTTGACGGTGGACACCCTCTCAGAAACGCCTCTGGATGCTGCTTCTCAGGCCGTCCAGGAGGTCATGGCGGGTGAGGTCGAAATGGATCGGCGTAATCGTAATCATCCCCCTCGTCAGCGCGCCGGCATCCGTATCGTCCCGCTCCTGCTCGGGAAGTTCGGTCTGGCCGGCCAACCAGTAGTAAATGTTGTCGCGTGGGTCGACCCGTTTGTCGAAACTCTCCATCAGCCGTGCCCGCCCCTGTCTGACCACGACGACGCCCCGAATCTCCTGCGCCGGAACCGCCGGAACGTTCACGTTCAACGCGACGTTCGGCAGCGGGTTCTCGAGGATGAAAGCGGCCAGCTTTCGCGCAAAACAGGCGGCCGCCGAATAGTCCGCTTCTTCGTGCGTATCCAGGGAAATCGCAAGCGACGGCACCCCCAGAATCGCCGCCTCCGTCGCCGCGGAGACGGTCCCCGAATAAAGAACGTTGATCCCCACGTTGGCGCCGCGATTGATCCCGGAGACGACCAGATCGACCGGTCCGCCCGCCAGTTCATCCAGGCCGATTTTGACGCAATCGGCCGGCGTTCCGAGAACGGAATAACCCAGAAAAGCCCCGTTCTTCCGGGCCTTCCGCACCATCAGCGGCCGGGAGAGCGTGATCGCGTGGCCGACGGCGCTCTGTTCGGTTTCCGGGGCCACGATGAGGCACTCCGCGTCCCGGGAAAGCTCCTGATAAAGCGCACGGAGCCCCCGGGCGTAAATCCCGTCGTCGTTGGTCAGAAGAAACCGTTTTGCCATTCTTGCGTCACCTCGATGATCCGGCCGTTTTCAACCGAATCTCATTCCGGTTTGCCGGGACAGATGGATTTCATGTACCGCAGCGCCTCGTCGGCCAGCGGAACCGAGTCGATCCAGACGGAGACCTCATGATTGTATTTCAGGGCCGACTGCGTCAGGTTGTGGCTCCCGACCAGCAGATACCGCCCGTCGATGACGACGAGCTTGGCATGCGTCACCCGGTTCGGGGCATCGAGGCAAACCTGGACACCCCCCCTTTCCAGCCTCTCGGCCGTCTCGGCATTGTTCCGGTTGAGGTCGTCGGCGCCCCGGTTCCTTTCCAGAATGACATGGACACGGACCCCCCTGCGGGCCGCCCGGAGAAGACGTTTCAAAAACACCTCCGGATATCCTCCCGCATCTTCGATCGTCCGGAAGAGAAATGCGGAAAGAAAGATCTCCGTCCGGGCCTGATCCACGCCGTCCAGCAGCGCGGTAAAATAATCCCGGTCCGGCAACAGTTTCACATCCGCCACCGCCCGCGGAGAAGCTGCGGCCGCCATGTCTCCGGGTTGCGTGGCTTTCCCCGGCTGCGGAACGGCCAAAACGAACAGCAGGACCGCCGGCGGCATGATCCATCGCGTCGCTCCGGCCAAAAGGCCCATAACGCACCTCACTCCCCTTTATGCCGGCCCTTTTCCCTCCCCCGCGGCGGGGACGTTTCTCCCTGCGGGGGATTGCAAAATCCTCAAAATCCGCGCTCTTTATACCATACAAAACCTGTCGTCGACAAAAAAAGCCCGGGTATCCGAAAAGGACGCCCGGGCTGAAGGGTTGGAATCATTTACTTCTTTACATCCTCGAAATCGGCGTCGACCACATCGTCATCCTTCTTGCCGCCGCCCGCCTGCTCGCCCGCTCCCGGCTTGGGGCCGGCATCGGGACCCGCCTGTTGCTGTCCGGCGGTTTTGGCGTACATGGCCTCGGCGAGCTTGTGCGAGGCGTTGGTCAGCTCCTCCTGGGCCTTCTTGATCGCCTCCAGGTCGTCGCCTTCGATCGCCTTCCTCACCTTGGCGATCCCCTCCTCAATCTTCGCCTTCTCTGCGGCGTCGACCTTATCTCCAAACTCCTTGACGTTCTTTTCCACGCTGTAGGCCATTGAATCCGCCTGGTTTCTCGCCTCGATGAGTTCCTTTTTCTTTTTGTCCTCCTCGGCGTGCGCGTCGGCATCCTTGACCAGCTTCTTGATTTCTTCCTCCGACAGACCGCTGGAGGCGGTGATCTTGATGCTCTGCTCCTTGCCGGTCCCGAGATCCTTTGCCGAGACATGGACGATACCGTTGGCATCGATATCGAAAGTCACCTCGATCTGCGGCATTCCGCGCGGGGCGGGAGGGATCCCGACCAGCTCAAACCGCCCGAGGGTCCGGTTGTCGCCCGCCATGGACCGCTCTCCCTGGAGGACATGAATGCTCACCGCCGGCTGGTTGTCCGCCGCCGTGGAGAAGACCTGGCTCTTCTTGGTCGGAATCGTCGTATTCTTCTCGATCAGCCGCGTCATGACGCCGCCCAGCGTCTCGATGCCGAGGGACAGCGGCGTCACGTCCAGCAGCAGGACGTCCTTCACGTCGCCCGTCAGCACGCCGCCCTGGATCGCCGCGCCGACCGCAACCACCTCGTCCGGGTTGACCCCCCTGTTGGGCTCCTTCCCGAAGATCTCCTTCACCTTCTGCTGAACGCGGGGCATCCGGGTCATCCCGCCGACGAGGATCACCTCGTCGATTTCGCTCGTCTTGAGCTTCGCATCCTGGAGGGCCGTCTGGCAAGGCCCGACCATCTTTTCGATCAGATCCTCCACGAGGGCCTCCAGCTTCGCCCGGGTCAGCTTGATGTTCATGTGCTTGGGGCCCGAGGCGTCGGCCGTGATGAAAGGCAGGTTGACATCCGTCTCCATCGAGCTGGAAAGCTCCATCTTCGCCTTCTCCGCCGCCTCCTTGATCCGCTGCAGGGCCATCTTGTCCTTCCGGATGTCGATCCCCTGATCCTTTTTGAATTCATCAGCCAGATAGTCGATCAGCCGCTGGTCGAAATCTTCGCCCCCCAGGTGGGTGTCGCCGTTCGTGGACTTGACTTCGAAAACGCCGTCGCCCAGTTCCAGAATCGAGATATCGAAGGTTCCTCCTCCCAGGTCGAATACGGCGATCTTTTCGTCCTTCTTCTTGTCCAGGCCGTAGGCCAGTGCCGCGGCCGTCGGCTCGTTGATGATCCGCAGCACGTTCAACCCCGCGATCTTTCCCGCGTCCTTCGTTGCCTGCCGCTGGGAGTCGTTGAAGTACGCGGGCACCGTGATGACCGCGTCGGTGATCTTCTCCCCGAGATAATCATCGGCCGTCTGTTTCATCTTCGTCAGGATCATCGACGAAATCTCGGCCGGGCTGTAGTTCCGTCCCCGGATCGTGACCTGGGCGTCGCCGTTCGCCGCTTCGGTGATTTTGAACGGACTCACCGTCCGGTCATGCTGCACCTCTTTCGAACTATATTTTCTCCCGATCAATCGCTTGATTGCATAAACGGTATTCTCCGAATTGGTGACCGCCTGCCGTTTGGCAACCTGCCCCACCAGCCTTTCCCCGTTTTCCGAAAAGGCAACCATCGAGGGAGTCGTGCGGTTCCCCTCCTGGTTCGCGATCACGACGGGGTCTCCGCCTTCCATCACCGCGACGCACGAGTTTGTCGTTCCCAAATCGATCCCGATAATCTTTCCCATGATAAACATTCCTCCTCTTTAATGATTCTCAGCCTCATCGCAATTATTTTCCCGGTCACCGCCCGTCGAGGGGCGTTTGCACACCGATACCTTCGCCGGCCGGAGCAATCTGCCGTTCAGCAGATACCCCTTCTCGAATTCGTCGACCACCTTGCTGTGCTCGTGCTCGGCGCTCTCCACCTGCATCATCGCCTCGTGCACATGCGGATCGAACGCCTTCCCCGCCGTATCGACCATCTCCACGCCGTGTTTCTGAAGACAGCCCAGAAGCTGCCCTTGAAGCATCTTGAGGCCTTCCCTGAAGGCATCGAAATCTTCGGAATTGCAGGCATGTTCCAGCGCGCGGTCCATTCCGTCGACGAGCGGCAGCATGTCCCGGATCAGCGTTTCGTTTCCGTATCGTATCGCATCCGCCTTCTCCCGGACCGCCCGTTTCCGGTAATTGTCCAGTTCGGCGGCGGCACGCACGTATTTGTCGTAATTTTCGGCGGCCTTGTTCTCCGCCTCCTGAAGTTTCATCATCAGCTCTGCCGTTCCCCCCGTATTTCCGGGAAGTTCCGCCTCCGAATCCTGTCCCGCCGTCGGCGAATCCGCCGTTTTCTTCGGGAGACCCTCTCCGGCCTCCGTCGCATCCTTTTTTATCCGCGCAACCATGACGCTCCTATTTCATATCCGGTCTCTGAAAGAGTTTGAAATCCACCATCTCGCAGATCACATGCCCCGCCGTAATATGCACCTCCTGAATACGCGGGGTGCTGGCGGAAGAAACGTTCAGTACGTAATCCGCAACCTTCGCGACATCGCCGCCATCCCGTCCGGTCAAGCCAATCGTCACCATACCGATCTTCCTGGCCGTCTCCAACCCCTTGACCACATTCGCGGATGTCCCGCTGGTGCTCATCCCCCAGGCAACATCCCCCTTCTGGCCGATGGCCCGGATCTGCTTGCTGAAGATATCCGAAAAATCGTAGTCGTTTCCGATGCTGGTGATGACGGACGTATCCGTCGTCAGCGCGATCGCCGGAAGGGGAGGCCTTTCAATCACGAATCGGTTCACGAACTCCGCCGCAAGGTGCTGGGCATCGGCCGCCGAACCACCGTTTCCGAAGAGCAGAATTTTGTTTCCCGCCTTCAGGGCCGTTGTGACCGCTTCGACCACCGCGACGATCCGAGTCAGGTTTTCATTAACGAAAGTCTCCTTGGCCTGGCCCGACTCGCGGAATATCTTGATAATATAGCCTTCCATGTTGCCCTATCCGTCCGCTGATTCCTGAAAAGTGGCCATAATATAAGAATCGACAGGGACCCTGTCAAGGGAACCCGGCCGATTTAAATTTCCCACCCGATCCTCATAACCAACCGGCCGGTCTTCCCGCCGGCATGCCACCCGAAAAATGCTTTCAGCCAAACCATCCGCAAATTCTCCGTTGTCCGCATCCGCCTTGAGATCCCTATGAACGATCGCGCCGCCGCGCCGATCATCGCCCCGAAGGCTTCATGGTGCAAGGGTTGGTAATGTAAGCTTTATCAACGAAATATTTCATTGACATCGCCGGTGCATTCCCTGATAATGTCCGGCAAGTGGTTTCCGGGGGCTGGATGGATGAATGCAGAGGAATACTTCTATGACCGATGACCCGAAATTGCGAGAGGAGAATCCCGTCACTCCGGAAGACGACCGATTGGTCAAAGAACTGGCCTTATACCGGCAGGTGGAATCCCTCGATTCCCCCGAGGATTTATCCGATGTTGGGGAAGATCCGGCGCTCTATTACAAAATTCTTCAGATCCATCCCGAGGCTTCTTTATCGGACATCCACCGCGCCTTCGAAAAAATCACCAGCGCTTGGGATCCCGAACGTTACCCTCATGTTTCATCCTGGAAAGAGACTTCGACGAAAAAGCTGAGGGAAATCAACAATGCGTACGAGAGGCTGTTGCTTCTGCACGAGACCCGCCAGACAGCCGATCCGGAAGATTCCATCCGTCCACCCCAATCAATGGAGCTCCCGTCCTTCCCCGCAGATCCGGACCCGGAAGAAACGATTCCTGTCCGGCCGAACGACAGGGCGTTTTCCGTATCCACATTGAAGAATCGTCCCTGGCTGCTCGCCCCGGCCGCTCTCATCGCGATTACGCTGCTGCTGATTTTCTTGTGGCCGACCTTTTATCACTACGAAACCATCCGGGTGGCAGACAAGGATTATCCACTCCGCATCAACAGACTGACGGCCAATACCCAATATTTCGACGGTCGGCAGTGGCTTGAACCGCCCCTTCGCGTTGAAACGCCGCGTCATGTCCCCCCCGGGATGGAATTACACCCTTCGCCTGCACAGCCCGCGGATACCGGAGGATCGAGTGAATCCATGCCGAGCTCGCCTGAGCCGATCAAGGAAATATCCGCGCAGGATGCGCTCCCGGCCGCGCCCGTGCAAACGACGGGGATCGGAATCCCGAGCGAACCCGAGCCGGCATCGCCTCCCCCGGCAAAGCAGAAGATCGCGCCCCCGGGTCAAATCGGCGTCAAAAAAGGGACCGGCGTGCCCTTCAGCATCCAGGTCGGCGCCTATCCGGAAAGAAGCAAGGCGGAAGCCCTGGCTAAAGAAATGCAGGCCAAGAAGCTCGCGGTTCGGGTGGAAACGGTTTCTATCCAAGGCAAGGGCCGGTGGTATCGGGTTCTGCTCGGACAGTTTGAAAACCGCGCCGCCGCCCTCCGGTATCTGAAGGATCACCGGATTGAAAAAACTTATCCGGGCGCTTTTATTCAGAAATCCATCTAATCCGCGGCAAGCGGTCCTTTCGGGAAGGCATCCTTGTTGCGATTCCGGTCGCGGAGCTCGGCCCGCTTCCCCCGGTTCCAACCGGACACGCGGCTGAAATACTGGGTGATCCGGGCCAGGCCGTCCACCTCCGCGGAACCGCAGCGGCTGCATTTCTCAAGTCGACCCCGCATGACGCCGCCGCAGCGGTCGCAACAGGTGAATTCGGGTGAAAAGACGATCTGGTTGTTCTGCGTCTCCCGGAACGCCCGGACGATCAGGTCGGCAAGCAGTGCGGCGGGAGGTTCGGCTTCCCCCAATTCGATATGGGTGACCGCCCCCGCCCGGAAGAGCGGGTGGAACCGGCCCTCGATCCGGATTCGCGTCGCCGGATCGACTATCGCGGCCGGCGGGAGGTGGGACGAATTGGTGTAGTAGATCTCCCCCCGGGCAAGATCGCCGCGAACGTACCGGCCCGACAGCGGCGAGAAATGCTTCAGGTCAAGGCGGGCAAAACGGTATGCCGTGGTCTCCGCTGGGGTCTGTTCCAGAACGAACCTCATCCCGGACATGCCGCCGAGCCGGTTAGCCTCCTCCCGCAGGCGGCCGACGATCTCCAATCCATAGTCCAGGGCCTCCTCCGACTCGTGCAGTGATTTCCCCCTCCGAATCCGGACCAGTTCGTCGAGGCCCGTCAACCCGATCAGGCAGGCGGTATCGGCCGTGCGAAGGTAGGGCGCGCCATCGTTTTGCATCGCGAGCATCGCCAGCGGCCCGGCTTCACCCAGCGAGAGAAGGTTTTCAATGAACTCGCGCTTCTGGAGGTGCGCCTTCGCCGCAAGCCCCGTCACTTCGCCGAGGAGAGACAGGAGTTTGTCGTCGCCGTCGCCGGCGCACCGATACCCGAGACGGGGCAGGTTGATCGTGACGTTCTGGATAGATGCGCAGCGCCTTTTCCAGGGGTCGATCCCGCTCCCCGGCCCTTCTCCGTCGAAACCGGGTCCGCCGCACGGGGAGATTCGGACGCCCCGCTCCCGGTCGAGAACGAAGCAGGGGTTTCCCTTGGTCGAGGCAACCCCGCACGCCTCCGCCAGAAAAGCCTCATGGCCGACGGTCCGGAAGAACGCATCCGTGACATGGACGATAGGCCGTGGAAAGACAAATGGTTTCCCCTCGGCGTCTCCCGCGCGGTAAACCGCCATGAGCGCCCTGGCGAACCGCCGGACCTCCTCCCCGTACTCCCCGAAAGTCCGGCCGGTGGGTTTTCCGCCGGGCCCTAGGGCGGGCATCCCGGCCAGATAGGCGGGAACCTCCCAGTAGAGATGGATGTCCGTGAAGATCGCCTGCCCCCCGCGCGACGAGGTCAGCTGTGAAAATTCATAGACCAGCATCTGGGCGAACTGCTCCACTTCCCTCTCCCCCATCCCGGTCAGATAGGGAGCAAAAGAGAGATTGACCGCGTCCCAGCCGATCACTCCGGCGAAGTGCCCCTGGAGCGATGCCCCGAAACGCACCATGTGGGCCAGGAGAACCTCGGCATGACGCGCCGGTCCGGCGACCGTCACCGAATGGGGCAACTTGAGGCCGAACCGCTTGAGGTACTCGAGCGACTGAAAGGCGCTGTAGGGCCGGTCGATGTACCCCAGGCCGTGGAGGTGAAGATCGCCGGAGACATGGGCATCGCCGACCTCCCGGGAGAAGACGTCGTGGAGCGCGTATTCCCGCTTGATCCCCTCGACGAGCGCCAGGCTCGTCCCCTCCGGGGCGTGCGGAACGTTGGCGTTCTCCTTGTTCCGGTGGAAGATGAGCTGCCGGACGTCGTAGAGCGGAAAGCCCAGGCGGGCGTGAAGCCGACGCGCCTGCTCCAATCCCCGCTCGATCAGTTTGGCATCCACGAGTTCGCGGATCAGCGCCGTCGTCAGCAGGCTGATCCCGGAAGAGACGATCTGCTTTTCCACCTCCCGGCTGATCGCCTCGGCGGTTCTCTCGTCGATCCCCGCCTCGCGGATCAGCGCCTCGACGATCCTGCGGCGGTTCCAGCGCACGGCTTCCTCGCCGGAGGTCCGGACGAAAAGCGTGATGTCTGTCGTTTCCGGATCGTTCGTCATCGTCGGCTTCAAATGTTGGTTCGGGAAACCCCGTCCACGGCGCCGAGGGCGCGCTCCGCCGCGCGGGCCAGGATCTCGTCATGCTCGTGGTTCAGGGAAAAGACCCGGAGATGAACCACCCGGGCCGGAATGAAGCGGTAGATCTCCCGGAGGGGTTCGGGGGAGGTGGTCCCGGTCGCGGGGTTGAAAATATTCACCCGCTTGTCCGTCTCCGCCATCGGATTGACCGGACGCGGATCCTGCGTCGCCAGATCGACGCGAAAAGGCTTTTTCTTCAACGGGCCGGGCAGATGGTCGCGGATCCGTTTCTCATAGTCGGAGGCGTGGGCAAAACAGGTCCCCTTCTGGATCTGGTCGATCGAAAGCTCCGCCGAAAAAGACATCTTCCACTTCACCTCCCGGCGGTGGAGCTTTTCCCATTCCCGAGCGAGTCTCTGCCGCCCGGGATCCGCGCTCGCCGTCCACGAACGGACCTCGGAAAAGAGACGCCACTCGTCGCAATCCAGGTACGCATCCAGATTATCGTCGGGCCTGAAAGGCAGGATCAGATCCATCGTCTCCCGGAAGATCTCCTGGAGGTGGAGGTCCAGCGCCCGCGTCGTCCGGTGAAAGTAGACGTTGGAATAGAGATTCAATCTCGCGTTCAGAAAACGGCTGAGCGCCGAGACACCCGCCTGGTGGAGCGTCAAGCCCTCCTTCGTAAAAAAGGTGTAGAAGCGGAGACGGACGATGTCCACGATATCGAGGGAAAATCCCGTCATGAAGGCGTCGCGCTGGACGTAATCGAGATTGTCCACCGTGTAGGTGCCTGAGAAGAGCTGGCGGAGCAGTTGCAGCCAGCGGGGGGCTTTCTCGTCCCGCGCCTCCGGCATTCGGATCAGGAAGGCCACCTGGGCGGAATCGAGCGTCTCGCCGTCCGCGAAAGGTCCCGACGGGCTTCGCCGGATTCGGGAGATCACCCTCCCCAGCTTCCGGCAGATGATCAGGCGGCCCATGTCCTCGTGGGTGAGTCCATATTGGCTCAGGAAATGGTCGTCAAAAAAGTGGCCGTACGGACCGTGACCGACGTCGTGAAGAAGGCCGGCCACCCGGAGAAGTTCCTCCACGCAGTTGGCGGAAGGGGCATCCGGACAGACCTCCTTCAGCGAAGGATAGAGGTGCCGTCCGAACTCGCCCGCCATGTGCATCGTTCCGAGGGAGTGCTGGAACCGCGTGTGTTCGGCCGCGGGGTATACCCAGCGGGCGCTCTGGAGCTGGAAGATCCGCCGGAGGCGCTGCACCCAGGGAGAGTCGATCAGGTCCTTCTCGGTTTTCTCGCGTCCGTCCGCCGCGGGAACCGTGAAGGAGGCGTACTTGTAAATGGGATCGGCAATCAGCGCCATCCCCTGATAGGTCCCCGCATATTCCGCCGGCCTCTTTTTCATGGATGGATCATTACAATATTCCCGCCTGAATAGCAACCGGGAGGTTTTCCCTTCTTGACATCGCGGTCCCCGCAAAGGTAATGATGTCTTCAGCGAGAACCCTTTCCCGAGAATGGAAGAAAAGATTTACACCCGGGATGAGATCGAGCCGGCAGGAGGATCTTCCGCTCCCCATGTTCCTTCAGGAAAATTTTTCCCGTTGCAGAGATTTTTCCCTTGTCAGCGCTCCCCGAATCGATTAGAAAAGGTCGTTTTTTCGTGAACCGGCATACGGGATTTCGGTCCCGGGGGGCCGTTTCGGATCTCATCAGGAAAGGCACGGACAAAAACGCATGACGACACCGATACAGCAGAAGATTCGTGACAAGAAGAGAACGCCCGAACAGATCGCCGGCATGGTCAAATCGGGGGACTGGATCAACCACGGAACGATGGGGGGCGACTCCACCGTCTGCAGCGAGACCATCGCCAAAAGGCTCGGCCCCGGACCGGACCAACTCCGGGATATCGAGTTCTGGCTCCACGGGAACGCCTATCCCCATCCGGAGTTCCAGGAGATCGACCCGCTGGAGCAGTATCACTGCATCCACAACTTCTTTTTGACGCCGTGGAACCGCAAGGCGCGCGATGCCCACAACGTGACCGACTGGGCGCAGTGGGGCTGGGCCTACGGCATCTGGGCCTACCAGTACCGTTTCGCCAACGCCGCCCGGGAAAGCCGGGGGATGGACTGGTGGTTCAACGCCGCAACGGCTCCCGACCCGCACGGGTTCTTCAACATGTCCTATGGGACGAGCAACTGCAATGTCTACCGCCAGACCGCAAAGAAGATCGTCTTCGAGGTCCGTTCCGACTACCCCTGGGCGGAGGGGGGTCGTTTCAACACGATCCACATCGACGAGATCGACTACTGGGTGGAGGTGGACTGCGCGAAGTACGCCTGGCCCCAGGTCGATGAGCGGGGAATCAAGCCCAAACCCGAGGAGGAGGCCATCGCCGGCCACATCATGACGATCATGCGGGACCGGGACGTCGTCCAGCTCGGGATCGGTTCGCTGCCTTCGGCCTGCGTCGCGGCGATGGCGGATGCGGGCTTCAAGGACCTGGGCATCCATACCGAGATGCTCAACTTCGGCCTGATCAAGCTGATCGAATCGGGGCAGGTCACCAACGCCTACAAGAATCTCGATAACCGGAAGAGCGTCTACACCTTCGCTTTCCCCTTCGACACGCCGTGGTACTACGACACGATCCACCGCAACCAGCACATGGCCGTCTACGACTCCGGCTACACGAACAACCTCCAGAACATCACCCGGATCGACAACATGATCGCCATCGACAACTGCGTCGCCGTCGATCTCCTGGGCCAGCAGTGTTGCAGCTTCTACGAGATGAGGCCGATCTCCGGCACGGGGGGCTTTCTCCACTTCGTGATCTTCGCGGGACATTCCCGCGGCGGGCGCGGAGTGGCCGCGATCACCTCGCGGAGCAAGAAGGGAACATCCCGGATCGTCCCTTTCCTCCCCACGGGCTCCACGGTGGACGTTCCGGCCCAGTTCACCCAGTACGTCTGCACCGAGTACGGGATCGTGAATCTTCGCGGGCTCTCCGGCTACGAAAGGGCCTCGGCGCTGATCTCCATCGCCCACCCCGAGGACCGCGCCTGGCTCGAGGCGGAGGCTCGCAAACACGGCCTGATCGCCCCGAAATTCCCCGTCTCCATGCACCCCGAAGAGGGGGGCGGCCGAAGGTACCCCTCTTACGACGACCGGCGGAACTACAAGCTGCCGCTGCACAGCGAGATCTGGGGCTTCGACTGGGACCCCTTCCAGTCCGGAAAATAAACGCACGGACCTTTTGCGTGACAACACGTCTTTTCAATTATAGGATTCCGTGTAAGCCAAGGCGCAAGGTTTGGCATGCGACCGAACGATTCGCTGAAAGCGGGGCCTTCCCTTGAGATTCGAAAGACGCTTCTGGGGAACGCAAAAAAGACTTTGGATCGCCTCCTGAATGTGTTAGGGTAAAAATAAAAAAGGACGTCCTGCCATGGACAACAAGATCATCTATATTACAAAAGCCGATATTAAAAAACTCAGGAACCTCATTGCGGGCGTCAAGATGTCGGGTTCCAAATCAAGAGCCGATCTGGATGCGCTGGAAAAAGAATTGAACCGGGCCAAGGTGGTCAATCCGAAGAGGATCCCGGAAGAAGTGATCACCATGAATTCCAAGGTGCGTCTTTGCGATTTAGCGTCCGGAGAGGAGATGATCTATACGATCGTATACCCGTCCGATGCAAACATGGAACACAACAAAATATCTGTTCTGGCGCCGATCGGCACAGCGCTTCTGGGATATCGCGTCGGCGATGTCGTGGAATGGACCGTTCCTTCCGGTGTAAGAAGTCTTAAAATTCAGGAAGTCCTGTATCAGCCGGAATCCGTCGGCGATTTTGAGCTTTAGCCGGGAATTCTCCGCCTGTGTACCCTGCCCTGCATACAATCTCATGGAACCTTTCCCGCCCCGTCTCCGGAGCACCGGGGGCGGGTCGTCCCTGCTGCCGTTTTCACGCCGCGTCATGAGCAAAATCAGATCGGCTTTTTTATCTTTGAACAGCCACCTTATAACTGAGACGACTTCATCCGGGGATTTCCTTTTCCCCAAATTGCGGTATAATGCCGACGCGACATGCCGCTCGCTCGGAAAGGAGAGAAGGGATGGAAAGCAGGATCGCCCGGGTCGTTGAAACGAACGGAACGTGAAAGGGAGGAACAAGGATGAAAACCAGGAGCGCCTGCCTGACGGCGGTGGACCGGATCGAACTGCGGGAGCGGAATCTGGAAACCGGACCGGACGAGGTCCTCGTAAAAACCCATCTGGCGGGGATTTGCGGTCAGGATAAAAACCTCTACCACGGAATCATCCCGCCCAGCGGCGGCCTGAACACGGAGATGCGCACCGCCTTTGCCTACCCCTTCTTCATCGGTCACGAGGGGGGCGGCACCGTCGTCGCCGTTGGAGAGAAGGTCCGCGACTTCCGGGTCGGCGACCGGGTGATCGCCTTCGGCTGGATTGAGACGATTTCGGACTATTTCAAGGGGAGAGAGGAGGATCTCGAAAAGGTCCCGGAAGGGATGTCGATGGACCTCGCCTCTCTCGGCGAACCGATCGGCTGCGCGGTCTTTTCCGGCCTGATGTCCCGAATTCAGCTCGGGGATACCGTCGCCGTCTTCGGAATGGGTTTCGCCGGACAGATCATGGCCCAGGTCGCCAAAACGAAAGGGGCCCACCGGGTGATCGGCGTGGACGTCGTGGACGGGAAACTGGAGCTCGCGAAGAAGCTCGGCCTCGACCACGCGGTCAACGGAACCAAAGATGACCCGCTGCGGGCGGTGATGGACCTCACGAACGGGCGGGGGGCGGACGTCGTCGTCGACATGGCCGGCTCGGCGGATTCGGTGAATCTCTGCACCGCCGCAGTCAAGCACAACGGAATTATGGTCTTCTACAGTTGGATCACCCAGGACATCACCGTGAACATCTCCCGCTGGCACAACAACAGCCTGGAGGTGATCAACACAGGGCTTGTCCACCACGGAACCCGGCAGCGGACCCTCTGGACGCCGCTGGCCCTGCGGCCGGTCCTGCAGAGTCAGTTGCAGATTGCGCCGCTGATCACGCATCGCTTCCCGCTGTCGCGGGTCGCCGAGGCGTTCGCCGTCGCGGCGAACGATCCGGGGGCCATCAAGGTGGTTCTCGACCATCCGTAGAGCTTCTTTCCATGGCATTTTTGGCCCAGGCCGATCCGATCGGCCCACGGCAACGGATTCGGATTGTCACCAAGGGAGGGTTTTTCATCGAAATTTCATTCCACATTGAAGACAAATGGTCCGAACATCCCTTCGACTTGCCGTTTGACCAACAAAAAAAGGCGTCCCGGGTATAAAATACGGCCCGGAGACGCCTTCGGTTTTCATCGAACCCGGATCAGTAAAAATTCTTCCCGTAAAGCTTTTTGCTGAGACCAATCAGGTCGGCCCATTTCATCGGGCCGCCCTTGTCGGGGGGAAAACCGATCCCCCAGATCATCCCGACGTCGATCATCCGGACATCCTCGACGATCTTCCGGTTCAGGAGGTCTTTCCCCACCTGGACCATCGCGGTAAGGATCCCCAACTGGATCTCCTCCTCGCTCGCCTCTTTCGGCGGACGCTTGGCGATCAGCGGCAGGACGTCGGGATCAACGCCCCCGTCCTTCAGGAAGAAGCCTTTGCCGGACTTCTTCAGGCCGAGGCGCCCCGATTCGACCACGTTTTTGAGGGTCTCCTGTTTGACGCCCATCCCGACAAAGACCTTGTAGGGGATGTCGATCCCCACCTCGTCCGTCAGCCTGATCGGCCCCACGGGCAGTCCGAAACGGGTCATCGACCGATCCACCTTTTCGATCGGATTGCCCTCCTCGATGTACTGAAGGGCAAGGACGAGATTCGGGAAGAGCATCGCGTTGACGACGAAACCCGGGTTGTCCCGGCAGACAATCGGCCGCTTGCGGATCAGGCCGGCGAAATTCAGCAGGTTGTCGACCGTCTCCTGCGCGGTCTTCTCGCCCCGGATCACCTCGACGAGCTGCATCAGCCAGACCGGCGAGAAGAAGTGGAGTCCTCCGAAGCGCTCCGGGTGGGAAACGAAGGGGGCCATCGACGTGATCGGAATCGACGAGGTGTTGCTGGCGATGACGCAGTCCGGACGGACGATCCCGCACAGCTCGCCGTAGACCTGCTTCTTGATGTCGATCGCCTCGAAGACCGCCTCGATGACGAGGTCCGTCTCCTTGAATTCCGGAATATAGTCCGAAACGGCCGTCAAACGGGCCAGGATCGCATCGACGGGCTCCTTGAGCCGTTTCTTTTCGGCCATCCCGTCGAGGATCTTCCGGAGGAACGCCTTCCCGGGCTCCAGCGCCTCGGGGATGTCCTTGACCAGAACGGGAAGCTTGGTATTGCGAAGAATGTCGATGACGATTCCCCGCCCCATCGTGCCGAAGCCGAGGACGGCGACCCGGTTGAGCGGTTTGGGGACGAAGCCCTTGGTCATCATTGCCTTGGGCTTGTCCGTCATCCCCTTGATGAAGAAGGTGTTGATGCTCCCCTTGGCCTCGTTGGTGAGGACCACCTCGACGAAGTTCCTTTTCTCGATCTCCAGCCCCTCCTCGAGCGACACCTTCAACCCCTCGTGCATCGATTTGAGGGCAAGCATCGGTCCGGGGATCTCCCGACCCTTCGTCGCCTTGAGGATTCCCGCCTTCGCCATTTCGGCGACGGCGTCGATCTGGGAGAAGTCCTGGACGGGCCGTTTGAGGTTCGCCGCCCCGGCGATGATCTCCTCGAGAAACGCCCTGGCCGAGACGAGCAGATCGCCTTCGGCGGAAATCAGCCGGTCCACGATGCCCATCTCGTACGCCTTGGCGGCCGGGAGCATCTTCCCCCGCAGGATCAGTTCGAAGGCATCGTAGCCGATCAGCCTCGGGAGGCGTTGCGTTCCGCCGCCGCCCGGGAAGAGACCGACGTTGCACTCCGGCAGGCCGATCAGCGTGTTTTTCCCCTCCTTGGCGATCCGGCCGGTGCAGGCCAGCGCAAATTCAAGTCCGCCGCCGAGGCAGTGGCCGTGGATCGCCGCGACGGAGGGAATTCCCAGCGCGCCCAGACGGGCAAAAGAGCCGTGGAAAAGGTCCAGCGTCTTGCGCACCTCCTCCGCGGTTTCGATCTGCGAGATCAGTTTCAGATTGGCGCCGGCCAGAAAGTTTTCCGGCTTTCCCGAAATGAAGATGATCCCGCGAATCCCTTTGGCGATCTCCAGTTCCCGCATGACCCGATCGAAGCCGACGAAGGCCTCCTCCGTCCATGTGTTCATCGTGTCGCCGGTCACGTCAAACGTGATCACCCCGATTCCCAACTCATCCACCACCATGTTGAATACCTTTTCCATGCTCCTTCTCCTCCTTGTTGTTCGGTTAAGGTTATGGACACAAGGCTTCTCCGGCTGCGAAAGACACCTTATCGGGCCGTCATTCGAAGAGATCCGTCGAGGCGGATGCACTCGCCGTTCAACATCGGATTCTCGATGATGTGCCGCGCCAGCGCCGAGTATTCGGTGGGCCGGCCGAGGCGCTTCGGAAAAGGCACCGTCTGCGCCAGTTGCACCCGGACGCTTTCGGGAAGACCCGCCATCATCGGGGTGTCGAAAAGACCGGGGGCGATGGCGACGACCCGGATCCCGTAATCGGCGCACTCCCTGGCGATCGGCAGCGTCATTCCCGCGACCCCCGCCTTGGAGGCGCTGTACGCCGCCTGGCCAATCTGGCCGTCGAAAGCGGCCACGGACGCGGTGTTGATGATGACCCCCTTTTCTCCTTCTTCATTGGGCGTGTTCTTCAGCATCTGCTCCACGGCAAGACGAATGACATTCAACGTACCGACCAGATTGATCTGAACCACCCGGTTGAAAAAGGCCAGCGACATCGGACCTTTTTTGGAGATAACCTTCCCGGGATCGGCGACACCCGCGCAGTTGATCGCCACGTTGATCGTTCCAAACGCAGCGACAATCTTCTGCATGGCCGACCGGCAGCCCTCGTCGCTGGTCACGTCGGCCTCGACGAAGATGACATTCGGCCCCAATTCGGCGGCCAGCTTCTCGCCTCGTTCCACGGCGATATCCAAAATCGCGACCCGCGCCCCCAGGGCGGACAGGCTTCGAACGCATGATTCGCCCAGACCGGAGGCGCCCCCCGTGATTACCGCAATCGTATCTTTCGTTTGCATGAAACTTCTCCCTTCTGATTTCATTGAATTTTCGATCCGCCGACCGGCGATAAAACCGTCATGATCGCGGACCCGACGCTGTCCATCGCTTTCTTATCTCTTTCATGCATGAATCGGAATCATTTTTCAAGGCAAAAAGATCGCGGTCCCTTGCCGATCCGGAACGTCCTCCTCGCCTGTTCCTGATACCAGCCGTCCCCAGCGGAAACCTTTGCGTAATTTGATATCGGAGAAGTCGCGATTTTCAGGTCGCAAGCGCGGATCAACCGAGAAGGAGAAGATTGTCCCGTGAGCGGGTCTCGCCGAGACTGGTGACGGCGATGGCCGGGCGGCCAAGGACGGGGCATTTCGTCTCACAGATCCCGCAACCGATGCAGCGCTCCAGATCGACGCGCGGACGCCGGAGTGCAACTTCCTTCCCTTCGCGCGTTCCTACCGCCTCTTCCAGCCGGATCGCCTTCCGCGGCGTCGGACAGACCTCTTCGCATACGCTGCACGGGATCCCGTGGGCGTACGGAAGGCAGCGCCCCGGATCGATCATCGCCAGTCCGATCTTCACCTTTGCTTTTTCTTCCAGGCCGAGTTTTTCGATGGCTCCCGTCGGGCAGACCTGGCCGCACAGCGTACAGCGGTACTCGCAGCAGCCGATCCGCGGAACGAGCAGCGGGGTCCAGAGTCCTTCCAGTCCGCCCTCGAACAGGGCGGGTTGCAGGCCGCCCGTCAGGCAGACCTTCATGCACTCGCCGCATTTCACGCATCGCCGGAGAAAATCCGGTTCCGTCAAGGCGCCCGGGGGCCGGATGAGCGTCGGATCGGCTACCCCGGCCCTCGCCAGCGGCGTAACCCGGACCAGCGGAACGGCCGCCGCCCCGGCCGCGAGCGAGGCGATGACGCGGCGCCTTCCGAGATCGATCCCTTTGCCTTTTTTCGCGGAAAAACCGAAGCGGACGGCCCCTGTCGGACAGAGATCATCGCAATTCATGCAGGCAATGCACTCGCTTCCCTTCCACCCTTCCTTCGTATCAGGTCCGGCGCCGGCCGGACAGGCGGACGCGCAGGCGCCGCAACCGTCGCATCCCTCGCTGACCGAACGGTTCAGAACGGCGCGACGGGAGAGGAGTCCCAGCAGGGCGCCGAGAGGACAGAGATAGCGGCACCAGAAGCGTCGTTCGATGAGGCTCAGACCGAGGATCCCGAGGAAAATCACCCCGAGCAAAAAGGCCTGGTTGAATTGCGGCGGCCGGAAAGAGAGCAGCGTCCTCTTCAACAGGTCGTAAACCGCCTCCGAGGCGCCCGTCAGGAACGGAATCTGCGCGGCGTAGAGTGTATCGAAGAGCGCCGAAACCGCATGGTTGAAGGCCGGGTAGAGGGAGAGCGCGAAAGAGCGAATCAGCAGCGACAACGGATCCAAAAGGCCGGCGGCCTGAAATGTGAAGAGCGATGACGCAAGCAGTCCGAAAAGAATCAGATATTTCAGGCGGAACCATCCCAACGGCCGCCTCCGGGAACGGCCCAACTTCCCGACAAGGTCGTGAAGCGTTCCGAACGGGCAGACCCAACCGCAGAAAACGCGTCCCAGAAAAACGGTGCCGACCGCGACGATCAGCGCGATCGACCAGAACTGTTCCAGGGAGCGGGTGGCCAGCAGCGTCGTCAGATAGAGGAGCGGATCGGCATCGAGAAAGATCTTGACCGGATAGCCGAGGTCGTTTGCCCCTTTCGACTCCGTTTGGAGGAACAGATAAAGGAAGAGGAGTAGGAAGAGGGCCTGGCTCGCCCGTCGGAATTTTTTGGGCATAGGCGCCTACAGATCGATTTTCCGGATGTTCAGTCTTTCGAGGTTCATCTTGCCGAGCCCGGCCTGCTGCCCCAAACGGACGCAGCCGAGATCGCTCGGCTTCAATCCGAAGAGGGTCGCCCCGTAGGCGTCCGCCGCAACCTGATCCGTGCCGGCGGCAATCGTATCCATTCGGCGCACGTCGGCAAGATCGCCGCCTTGGGGACCGTTTGCCGTCAGAATCCGCACGGCGTCTACGACGACGAGCGAGGGTTTCACAAAGGCGGCCAGATCGACGAGGCTCTCGTCGATCCGCTGGTGGATCCTTCCCCGCCAACCGCCCATCACCCCCATCAGGTTCTTCATCCCCAGCGTGAGACGGGAGGTGCCGTGCACCTTCGGAATGGGGATATTGATCAACTTGTCCGCCTCGACGGCCTCCGTGTAGATCGGCCAACTCCGGAGCGTCTCCCCGCCGATCTTCATCTCGCGGAATTTCCGCTCGTCGGTGAAGCTCACCTCGGCCCCCGCCTCTGTCGCCGCATCGGCAATCCCGCTCTGCCGGTAGGTCCGCCGCGCGTCGGAAACGGGGTGATCGAACACCTTCACCTTCTTGGCCCCCGCCTCGATGCAGAGCCGAACGACGGCGGCCACCACTTCGGGATTGGTATTCGCGGCGTACTCCAACGTCCGGTCCCAGCCGATGTTCGGTTTCACGACGACGATGTCCCCGCGCGAAACGAACCGCCCGATCCCGCCCAAGCCATCCACGGCCGCCCGGACCGATGCGGTCGCGGACTTTCCGCGGACCACGACCAGATCGGGAAGAACGGCCGCCTCCAGACCGGAGAGCAGCGGACCCCGGCCGCCCGGGATCGTCAGCAAAAAACCGGCCGCGGTCGCCGATTTCAGAAATTTCCTTCGATTCATCACCCACCCCCATCAAAAATTCCGGACGGGTTCAAGATAATGGACGAACCATGCCATGTCAAGAGGACCGCCCTCAAAACGCATCATTCCGGCATCAGATCGATCACCGTGATCTCCGGCGGGGAGAGGAACCGGACGGGCGGACCCCAGGTCCCCGTGCCCCGACTGACATGGAGCAGCGCGCCGTCCGCCGGACGGTAGTTCCCGCTGTGAAAGGGAAAGACCAAACGGGTGATCAGGCTGAACGGGAAGATCTGCCCCCGGTGGGTGTGGCCGGAGAGCTGGAGATCGAACGCGCCTGAACCGTCCTGCTCTACCCGCGGCTGATGCTTGAGGAGAATCGTAAAATGGCCGGCGTTTGCCCGGGCGAGAATCTCGCGATCGGGGGAACGCCCCCCCAGACCCGGGCCGTGCATTCCCGGATCATCGACCCCGGCCAGGTCGATCGCCCCGGCGATGGTCGCTACCGCACCGCGCAGCACGGTAAATCCTGCTTTTTCCGTAAAATCGAGGGCCTCGTCGATTCCCGCATAGAATTCGTGGTTTCCGGTCACGGCGAATTTTCCATAGCGGGGAAGGATCGCCCGCAACTGCGCCGCGGCTCCGGCCATGCTGTCGATCTGCCCATCCACAAGATCGCCCGTGGAGACGAGCAGATCCGGCGCCGCCTCCCGAACCTTCCGGAGGATCCTTGCCAGACGTTTCCCCTGAATTAACACGCCGACATGAACGTCGGATATCTGCACGATCCGGATCCGTTCCAGCGATTTCGGAATCTTCGCCGAACGGATCTCCAGCTTTTCGGTCCGAACATTCAGCGCTTCGAATGATCCATACAGGACCATCGCCAGCGCAATCGCCGCGGGAAGGAAAAAAGCCGTCCGGGCCGCGGGGATCCGCGCGCCGACCCCAGTCCCGAAAAGCAGCGTTGAAATATGGATCAGAAGCCGATAGAGATCGACCAGAAGGGAGACCGAGAAAAACAGCAGCAGGACCGCCATCCAGACATATCCGACCCAGGACATGATTCGGGCCAGGGTCTCTAAGCCGTATCTCTCGGAGACTCGAACGATGATCGGCGCCATCATGGCCAGAATCAGAAACGCTACAAGGATAACCTGGCCTGCGGCGCCGGGGGCAAACGCCGCCCGTACTTTCAGGAAAAAGTAGAAATGAAAACCGCCGTAGATCAGGAAAAAGACCAGCAGAAACAGTGCCACGTCAAAACCTCCATGCGCTGCATATGACAACAAAACCGGCTGCAACCGGTCCCCCCGTCCGCCGTCTTCACGGTCCCGCCGGACCGTTGCGAACCGATCCCCGAACAGGGCTGCCGTTGCGCGTGAAACTCTTAACATGTTGTCCCGGGCTCCGCAACCCCACCTTCCGATGAAAGGCCGATGAGCCGCATTGCGTTGCGGGATGGTTGGTTTGACATCAGCTGATTCGTCCATACATTACTGCCGAAACGGAAATCCAGGGTTTGAGAAGGAGAAACGTATGAAAAAAATATCGATATATATTGCGGCGCTGCTGTTGGTCATGACGTACCAAACCGTGGGAGCCGCCGAGCGAGGGGGAAACAAGAACATGGAGCAGACGAAGGTAAAAACCCGGATCGCCACGCTGGCGGGCGGGTGTTTCTGGTGCACGCAATCGGATTTGGAAAAGCTGCCGGGGGTTCTGAAGGTGGTCTCCGGCTATACCGGCGGGACCGGGCCCGATCCCGATTACGAGTCCTACATGGAAAAGGGGCACGTCGAGGCGGTTCAGGTCTTCTACGACCCGGCGAAGATCGGCTACGAAAAACTGCTCGACGCGTTCTGGAGGGGCATCGACCCGACGGACGGCGGCGGGCAATTCGCGGACCGGGGGCCTCATTACCGGAGCGTGATTTTCTACCATGACGAAGAGCAACGGCGGATCGCGGAGAAATCCCGAGCGGCGCTGGCGAAGTCCGGCCGGTTCGCGAAACCCATCGCCACGGAGATCCTGAAATTCACGAAGTTTTACGAGGCGGAAGAGTACCATCAAGGGTACTCCAAGAAAAATCCGCAGCATTACCAATCTTACCGCGTCGGGTCCGGACGTCAATCCTTCCTGGAGAAGACATGGAAACAGGAGTCCTGTCCGCTTCCGCCCACCGCCGGCAAGACCTATTCGAAGCCGGGCGAGCAGGCGCTTCGCAAGAAACTCACGCCTCTCCAGTACGAGGTCACGCAGGAGGAAGGCACGGAACACCCGTTCCAGAACGAGTACTGGAACAACAAACGGGAGGGGATCTACGTGGACATCGTCTCGGGCGAGCCGCTCTTCAGTTCGCTGGACAAGTACGATTCCGGCACGGGCTGGCCGAGCTTTACCCGACCGCTCGAACCGGGGAATCTGGTGGAGAAGCAGGACCGCAACCTGCTGATGAGCCGCACCGAGGTCCGGAGCCGATCCGGCAATTCCCATCTCGGCCATGTCTTTCCCGACGGGCCGGCGCCGACCGGCCTTCGGTACTGCATGAACTCCGCCGCGCTGCGGTTCATTCCCAAGGGGGACCTGGAAAAAGAGGGATACGGGCAGTATCGTAAGTTATTCGAGACGAAAAGTCGCTGATCGTTCCGCTATTTCGGACGAATGCCTGCCTTGAAAAAGTTCTTGCACCACGTTGTGGAGTCGGAGGAAAGAGGCATGATCCGCCGCCGTGCATATGAAGGGGGAAGCTTATGAAGGTTGTTGCGTTTAACGGTAGCCCGAGGAAGGACGGCAATACCGCCATCCTGATCAATCATGTTTTGAACGAACTCAAAAAAGAGGGCATTGACACGGAATTGGTGCAGCTTTCGGAAAAGCCCCTCCACGGTTGCATCGCCTGCGACAAATGTGGTGTGAAAAAAGATCAGCGTTGCGCCGTAACGGATGATGCGGCAAACGAGTATATCGAGAAGATGCTCGGCGCGGATGGGATCATTCTTGGTTCACCGGTCTATTTTCAGGATGTGACACCTGAAATGAAGGCCCTGATTGACCGTACGGGTTATGTGTCCAGAGCCAACGGCAGAATGTTTGAAAACAAAATCGGGGCTTCCTTGGTTGCCTTACGCCGGTCAGGGGGAATCTGCAGTATTGACACCATGAACCATTTTTTTCTTGCGGGACAGATGACCATTGTGGGCCGAGGAATCGCTTTCGGTCGGAAAAAAGGAGAAGTGGATAAGGACGATGAAGGCATCGGGCTCGTGAAATTGCTCGGACAAAGAATGGCCTGGCTGCTCAAGAAAGTTCAGGAGTGAATGAAGAAATGAAATTTCAGGACTGTATCGATTTTGTGTTGAAGCACCCGGACGGGTTTGCGGCGACAGCGGAGAGCGATCAGCCGCACGTGCGACCCTTGACGGTATGGCGGGCGGACGGAACGGGCATATACTTCTATTTGCCAAAATTCAAATCCGTTTATCGTCAGCTTCGGGAAAACCCGAAGATCGAGATCGCATTCCATCAGCCGGGCACTCCGCAGGACTTCATGAACATTCCGGTACTCGGCACTGTCCCGAGTACCGGCACTCTGCTGCGCATTACCGGACGTATTCAATTTTTGGAAGATGCGGATACGCGGAAGCGGCTATTTGACATTCATCCGTGGTTGAAACAGCTTGGGGATGGTACGGATAACCCGATGATCGCTATTTTCAGGATCGCCGAGGGGGAGTTCAGTTTTTGGACATTGGAAAACAATTCCGAATCCAATCCTGCCCCTAAGAGCCGTTTTCCTTGACGGACCTGCCATACATCGGCCCCGCGAAAGCGATGTCTTATCAAGCCACCCATTCAAACTTCGGCTGTGACGACAGGGAATGCCATTGGGCATGACGAACACAACGAAACAGTCCGAACTCGACGATCGCGGCGCAGCTCACGGGGGGAGCTCCCGGGATGCGGCGCCGAACGAGCGTGCGGAAGATCGCCTTTTTACCTCGGACTTCGTCTTTGCAACGCTGGCAAACTTCGCCAATGCCTTCGGCATGCAGATGCTGGTGGCCACGCTGCCCGTGTACGTCATCGACCTGGGGGGAAGCCGGAGCGACGCCGGGCTGGTGACCGGCGCCCTCGCCATCACCGCCCTTCTCTTCCGTCCTTTTGTGGGCTGGCTGACCGACGCTTGGCGCCGTCGCCCTCTGGTTCTGATCGGTACATCCTGCTATGGATTGGCGAGCGTGGTCTATCTGCTGGCCGGTTCGATCCCGCTGTTGGTGCTTGGGAGGTTCGTTCACGGCTTCGGGTTGAGTTGTTACACCACGGCGGCCAACGCATATGTGGCCGATATCGCCCCGCTTAGACGACGTGCCGAGGCCGTGGGGCTTTTCTCCGCCGCCATGGCCATTGGTCTTATCATTGGACCCGTCGTCGGTTTTATGCTCGTCGAGTCGACCGGTTTCCAATATCTGTTCTACTTTACCGGAGGGTTGGCCTTCACCGCCTTTCTGATTTCGCTCTTCGCGCGGGAGCGGCGGCAGCAGGGGGAAATCAAGCGCCACCGCTGGTCTCTGCGCACCGATATCGTGGCCGTCGACGCACTGCCGGTTGCCTGGATTGCGCTCTGCATGGGCATAGGCTTCGGGACAATCAGCGCCTTTATCTCGATCTTCGCCCAACCGCGCGGCGTCGCAAATCCCGGCTTCTTTTTCACGGTCCAGGCCATCGCCCTGCTGGTCTCCAGAACCTTCGCCGGCCGTTTGGCCGACCGGCACGGCCGCGCCACCGCCATCATCCCGGGCATCATCCTGATGACCGCGGCTTTGGCGCTGCTGCCCTGGGCTTACGGCTTCCCCCATTTCGTGATCTCGGCCTCGCTCTTCGGCCTCGGGTTCGGCACGGCCCAGCCGGCAACCATGGCGCTGCTTATCGACCGGGTTCGACCGGAGCAGCGAGGCCTCGCCACGGGTACGTATTTCACGGGATTCGATGCGGGCATCGCCATCGGCGCCGTCCTCTTGGGAATCGTCAGCCAGCACTGGGGTTTCGGCGTGATGTGGCCGCTGGCGGCAGCCAGCACCTTTTGCGGTCTGGCAGGCCTCCTGGCAGATCGCCATCACGGGATCCCGACCTCCAATTAAAGGCATTTCGCGCTGTGTGACTCAGAAGGTGAAGACAGCGATTCCAATTTTAATCCCGGCGCCCCGCTGGGCATGACCCTCACCTCGCTCTTCAGACATTTGGGTGGGATGAGGCCTGCCCGGCCGGTATCCGCCGGTTCCTCTCAACGGGAGGACACCCAAGCAAGGAGGGCTGGACTTTCTCCACTGGATGTCCTACAGTGCCCTTCACGCCAACGGCAACCGAAGACAGGAGAAAGGAGTCGAGCATGTTTTTGAAAGCCGTCTTTCCGGGGAAATACATTCAGGGCGAGGGCGTCATCGCCGAATTGCCGGGCCTGGTGAAGCTTTTAGGGAAAAGGGGGCTCATCCTGACCTCCGCGACAGGCAGGGACAAACTCCTGCCTCCCTATGCCGGGCAATGGCGGCAAGAGCCCCTTACCGTCGAGCCCTTCCAGGGCGAGTGTTGCGAAGAGGAATTGCATCGTCTGGCCGGGGTCGTCCACCGGGAAAAGGCCGATGTGCTCATCGGCATGGGCGGAGGCAAGACGATCGACACGGCGAAGATTACGGCGGACCGAGCCGGCATCCCCGTCATCATCGTCCCCACGATTGCCTCCACCGATGCACCCTGCAGCGGCTGCGCCATCGTCTATTCCACGGCCGGGATCTTCGAATCCGTCCATTACCAGAAGCTGAATCCCCAGGTGGTCCTGGTGGATACCCGGATCATCGCCGAGGCGCCCGTCCGCTTCCTTGTCGCCGGCATGGGCGATGCCCTGGCAACCTGGTTCGAGGCGAGGTCCTGCCGGGCGACCCAGTCTCCGAACGAATGCGGCGGCCTCAGCACCTTGACGGCCAACCACCTGGCCAAGCTCTGCTACGATACACTGCTGGCTTACGGCAATGCCGCCAAGCTCGCCTGCGAACACCACCTGGTCACCCCGGCCTTGGACCATATTATCGAGGCCAACATCCTCCTGAGCGGGATCGGATTCGAAAGTTCGGGATTGGCCGCGGCCCATTCGATCCATAACGGCCTGACCGCCCTGGAGGAGACCCACGCCTTTTATCACGGAGAGAAGGTCGCCGTCGGAGTCCTGGCCGGGCTGTTCCTGGCCGATGCGGCTCCTGAGGAAATAGAGGCCGTCTATGCCTTCTGCGAGAAGATCGGCCTGCCCACGACGCTGGCCCAGATCGGTTTGGCCGCCGCCGGGGAACAGGAGTTGCAAAAAGCGGCCCTCAAGGCCTGCGCCCCGGTCGAGGGGATTCACCACGAAGCCGGCCGCATCACCCCGGAAAGGGCCCTCGCGGCGCTACGGATGGCCGACCGCTACGGTCGAGCGAGGCTGCCGGCGGCAGGCGGTGATTCTCGCGCCGAATAGGTCATCCGTCCGGCGGGACGCCGCCGGGATACCTAAGGCGGCATCTCCCCAAACGCTCGATTTTCTCCACCGGGGATGTCGACTCGCGGCGGAGCCGGTGCTTGCCTCGCGCTTGGCCCGGTATATGAGTTGATCCACCCGGTGGACGAAGGCTTCCATCTCTTCAGCGAACCGGTACTGGCCCAGGCCGATGCTCACCGTGACCCGCCCCCCCGAAAATTGCACCACATTCAGACTTTTCTTCAACGGAAAACGAGGGCTGCATGAAGCGACGGGCAAAAGGAGAAGTACGCGAAAGGATCACCGCGCTTCTGAGCAGCAGGTATCCTGTCTATCTGGTACAGGGAGACGAGAAGAGCATGTTGATGGATGCGGGAGTAAATCTCCTGGCGCCAAGCTATCTTGCGTCAATCAAAGACACCTTTGGGGATGCAGGATTTATCGACTATCTGTTTGTAACCCATTCCCATTACGATCACATAGGTTCAGTGAATTACATGAAGCGGCATATTCCGGATCTCAGGGTCGGGGCGCATGAAAGGGTCGACGCATTGCTGCGAAAACCGTCCGCGCTGGAAAGGATGAACCGACTCAGCATGAACCATGTGGAGCTTAAAAAATACAATTTGGCCGGCGGCGACCCAACCATTCATCCATTTGACATTGATATTCATCTGAAGCACGGCGACAAAATCGATCTGGGCGGGCTCACATGCCGCGTCTATGAGACACCTGGTCATACCCAGGACTCACTGTCATTTTATTTTCCGGAGATCAAAACCTTGTTCCCCGGTGAGGCATGCGGTGTGCTTTGGGGGGAGACCGGCGGTAGAATTCAGGCTGAATTTCTATCATCGTACCAGGATTATATCGAATCGTTGACATTCCTGCAGTCGCTTGAACCAGAAACCGTCTGCCTGGCTCACGGCTGGGTGCTGACTTCCGAAGAGGTAACGGAATTTCTCCAGGATTCTCTTTCCGAGACATTCCGATACCGTAAGCTGATCGAAAATTACCTCGATGCGGCTCATGGCGACATTGAGGAGGCGACTCGGAACATGGCCCATGTGGAGTACGACGTCAAGGGCGGCATATTTCAAGAACGCATCGCCTACACGACGAACCTGAACGCCCAGATCAAGCTTATTGCCGCTGCTATCTCCGCGCGGCCTCCCGGGCGAGAGCCGGCTTGAGGAACTCGACCAGGACCGTCACACCGACCAGGAGGGTGAGGTTGACCTGCCAGGCGAGCGTGTACGACCCCGTCGTGTCATAGATGATCCCCCCGAAAATGGGACCGAGGCAGCCGCCGAGGCCGGTGCCGAAAAAATTGGTCAGCCCGATCGCCGTCCCGGCGATCTCCATGCCGAACCGGTTGATGTTCAGGATGGCATACATTGCGGTGAGGGAGCCGTAGCCGAAGCCGAACAGGCAGGCATAGAGGTAGAAAAATTCGAGAGAGTGGAAGAACAGCAGGATGGTCATGGCCGCGGTCATGCAGGCGAAACCCAGGCAGGCCGCGTGCCTGGGGTCCCCAAACCGGTCGCTCAACCAGCCGAAAAAGACCCGACCGGCGATGCTCGCGACGGCGAGGGCCCCGAGGGTGGAAGCGGCGACGATGCGATCGAACCCGTATTCCTCCACGTAGGAGACCTGGTGGGCGAACACGGTCATCACGGACATCGTGGCGAATCCAAAACAGATATTGATGATCCAGAACCGGGAGTCCTTCATGAGGAGCCGTGCCGTCTCCCAATAGGACGACTTTCTCGTGTCGTCAGGCGGCTCCCATTGCCTCATCATCGCCACCCCATCGGGAAACAGGCCGTAATCCTCGGGCCGCCTCTTGCCCATGAAGTACTGGGACAGGCCTGTGCAGACCACGAAGATCGCGCCGGCCAGGACGAAGAAAGCCGTTTGCCAGTTAAAGTATTTGACGATGGCGCCGGCCAGGGGCGTCAGAAGCATGGTCCCGAAACCGATACCCATCGACGTGATTCCAATCGCTAAGCCTCGCTTCCGGATGAACCATTTTCCCACGGAACTGATGCAGACCACGGAGCCGAAAAAGGAGGAACTGATCCCGCAGAGGACCCCGTAGACCAGATAGAGTTGCGGCGGTGTGGAAACGAAGGGGGTCAGGAAGAACCCGCCCGCGGTGACGAGGGAACCCGCGGCGATGATCCATCGTGGCGCGAATAGATCTAAAAGCCGGCCCGCGATGACTCCGCCCACCCCGTAAAAGAAGAAATACAGGCTCATGGCGAAGGAGACGACCGAGCGGGACCAGCCCAGATCTTCGCACATGGGTTTGAGAAACACGCCGAAACTGTAGCGAGCCCCGTAATTGATGGCAACGGTGATGAAGGCCCCTGCCACCACGTACCAGCCCCAGAAGATTTTCCGGGGAGCCTGCCTGTCCACGTCCACGAGCCTATTCCTTGCTGCTGCCGGTGATCATGATCGCCGGGCTTCCATACCATTGGAGAGGAGATGATACAAGAAAATAGAGGGCGCGCACGGGACATCGGAGAGAAAAGCATCGCGGGACGGGTGATATTCAGCTGTGCTTGCGGCCACCGCGGAACCAATGAAGGTCGCTGGATGCACTCGTCTGGAATCGGGCGTATTAAAATATCTACGCGCGGTTTTGCACCTCCCAGCCCCATACAAACTCCGCCAGTATGGTGACATGTGGATCGGAGTTTCCCGGAGCGCTCCTTGAAGGAGTAACATTTGCCACAAAATCGGCGATCTCTGCCCGCAATCGGGGCGGAAAGACGCCGGATCGGTCTGTTTGAATGATCTATAAAATCAGCCCTAATTAGCTTCGATATATTTTATAATTTTATCATCTTGAAATATTTTTTCCACGGCTCGTGAAGAAGTTGCACCAACAGCTCTTTCAACATCAAGCGGTGATTTATCTCGAACCATATAATGCATTTTATAACCATCTCCCGTTTCAATATCAAATTCAAGATTTGCACCTATTGTCATATCTGCTCGCATGTGCCACTGAATTTTAGTTGCCGTAAATTTAATATATTTCTTAGCATCATTTGATAATTGAATATTTTTTTTAACTAATACTTCTTCAATTAATTCCTTTGCGTTTTTATTCATATCATTAAGATTAACATATATAAAATTTTTTACCACTTGATCCTCCGAATTGATTTCTACTACTTCTTTTGAATCTACTATTTTATAAGTTAAAAATTCTAAACGATATTTTGATTCAGCATTTTGTGGAACCAATACTTTAATCCGTCCATCTGTTTTGAAAGACTTCATTAGCTCCGGCAGAACTTCAAATTTTTGCGGTTTTAGATAGCGAACGTTCGTGCAACCGAGCACAAAACAAGATATTATAATTGGCACAATTACTCTGATTATTGTAATAATATGCTTATTCATCATTTAATTCTCCTGTCTTATAATCTCTTTTGATATATTATCAGAAGATTGAATATTCTCATTTTCTGAAGTATTTTCCCGCAAAATATTATTCTCTCGTTTAGTATTTATCGATTTACGAGCCGCTTTTAGAACCTTTTTCTTCGCAATTTCAGCTTTTTCGCATTCAATTACATCACGCTTCAATACATCTTGCATTATGACATTTTTCAAATCTTCTTTTTGAACTTTTACCTCTGGAGATATTCGTCTCAGTTCTCTTCTGATTACTTCAATCAGAGTATCGCTCAAAATTATAGCTGCCAAGTTAAATTTATTTGTTGCTTGCTTCTGTATGTCGTATGCATATAGACCAGATTTTAGCATACTTTCCCTCGTGAGTAGAAAGATATTCTCCAAATCACTATCTTTTTTATAATTCAGAGATAATATATCTACATCAAATATCAATTCAAAATCCAACGGTTTTGAAAATATTATCTTGAATACTTTCCAAATATAACCATTTGTCAGTGCCACCCATTCAATCCCCTTATTTGAACCATAGTCAACGGCTTGTTTGATATGACTGTCTTTCAGGTCAATACCAATAGCTTTTACTTCAATTAGCATCTGATATTTACCATCAATTTTTGTTGCCAAATCACAAAATGTTCCACGAATTGAAAGCTCTCTTGTCAATTCACTGTATTTGTCATATCCAAACATTTCAGAGAGAATATCTGTTACAATCATAGATGTATCAGACTCATTTGCATCACGAGACTTTGCTGATAATAATATCGGCTGAAAATGTTTCAAGCCATCTGACAATCTTTTTGAAACTTTTACTGGAATTGACATAGTTACACCTCCCTGTGATATACTGAAAACAAAAAATAATAAAGATTTTAAACAAGGTTACGCTTTTTGCTTCTTTGATTTTCTTTCAATTTTTCCTATTTTCACCAAAAATGTTTCTAGTAACTTGAACTTTGTTTTAAAATCTTCTTTCATTTTTAGGAGTTGATTATAACGAACCATAGCTTTATCCGCAAAAATATCAAGCTTTTTGCAACCTTAGACACATTTATTTTTCGAAATGATTTCAATATCACATGATAAGCTCTGCACTAACACAGCCATAAATAAGATTACTCTGGTTTGAAAACATTACAAATGAGCTCTGCTGATGTATCATACTTATGTTCTATTGCAATTCCATCATGTATTGTAACAGCAAAAAGTTTTGCACCAACATAGCCACCTAATCTATTTTTTGCATTGACTGTTCCACATACTACCCATGAGTACTTTGGTTCGACAATTCTTCTTACTTGTAAAGGTTTTGAGAATTTAAAGACAGCAGAATATGGATCATACAACGAATTTTCGAAGATTTCTTTTACAATATCTTGATAATTATCAGGATATGGGCCAAAATCATTTGTTAGAAGCTCATCATGTGTTGGTCTAAAATGAACAAAACTTTTGACTGGTCCGCATCCAAATATAAAAAATGCAAGAAAAAAAACGACAATGATCCTGCGCATTATCATATCCTTTCATGAATTTTTATAAAAGTGTTTCAAATCATCAGATATTTTTCTTTTTTGCCGGTTTTGCTAGCAATCCGATCGCCTCCAAATATTTTTTCAAGGGCTTCAATTTCTTATCCACTTCTGCCTTTTTTTCAAGAAGCTCCTGATAAATTTCCAACTGCATTTCATCATTTGTAAGTTTCTTTTTCCGAGTTTTTACTTCCTTGCTTTGATCTTTTGCCATAATGTCACCTCTATTTTATGTTTGAAATAAAAAAATCTGTGAATATTTTCAATTTCTGTGTTGATTTATAAACAAAAAGCCCACATCTTTTTCAAGATAGTGGGCTCTATTTCATCTTGGATCGTTCATTTCAACCTCAATTATCATTCAGTTTGAAAAGAAAACGACCAGATCAAAAGTCTTGGAGGTCCCTATAATACGATGTTACAGAAAAATCAAGAAAAATAATCGTTTCAATATCATTTCTCGTCTGTAACGATACACCTCTCCACGATGTAACGAACCAGATTACTTTTCGTCCTTTCTTATTTTCTACATATCTCATTCAATTTATTATCTATTCTTTTTGAAAATAACACCGTGACCTTTTTTGATAATTTTTCATCAATGATACTTCCGTGGCCGTCCTATCTTCTAATTTTTGTTATTTATTTGAGAATTTACAATAATTTGTTTCCGTAAAGTATCCGATATTCTATGTATATCCGATATCTAATACAGACTGAGAACTATAATCTCTCCGACAATAGATGATATGTCGTTTACAACATCATCTTCATCACGACCGACGATCTTACGACTGAATATCTGTTCCAGTCTCGTTTGATACTCAATATTGTATAATTTCATGCCAATATTTATAAAAATTGTAAGATAAAAACAGTTATCATCTGTTGTAAAAGTGATGATAAATGACTGAAATATCTTTATAATACTTCAAATCATCCATTTTGAACCAGACCAGAAAATGAAACAATTTAGACGAGATAGAAAAAGTGATGTAAGATAAAGAAAATAATAGATAAACAGCGAAATGAAGTTTACACAATATTTACACAATAAAAAAAGTGGTTACAGAGAGAAATCTGTAACCACTTGATTTTATGGAGCCGATGAGCGGGATCGAACCGCTGACCTGCTGATTACGAATCAGCTGCTCTACCGTCTGAGCTACATCGGCGTTTGCCGTGCGGAAAAATGCGCCGCGAAAGGTTTGCCTATCTATCGCAAGCCATACCCCTTGTCAAGGTTTTCGTTGACCCGAAAACCTTCCGATCGGGCCTCACAGAAAAGAGAATGCCGTGACTCCGCCTTGACTTTCGGGTCTTCTCTGATATGCTCTCGCCCGTTCGTACGAATCGATACAGACGGCAAGCAGGGTGATCCGTTTGAGGGAAAATCTGAAATACCGAAGTTGGGTCGAGGTCGATCTCGGTCATTTCGCGGCAAATTGGGCGGAGATAAAACGACTGGTCGGCCCCGACGTCAAGATCATGCAAGTGGTCAAGGCGGACGCCTACGGCCACGGTGCGATCGAAATCTCCAACGCCGCGTTGAAAAACGGCGCATCCTGTCTCGGGGTGGCCAATGCCGACGAGGGGGTTCAACTCCGAGTGAGCGGGATCGCGGCCCCCATCCTGATCCTCTCTCCCGCCACCGGCTCCGAGATCGACCAGATCATTAAATACAACCTGACCCCTTCCCTTTCCGACCTTGGCTTCGCCCGGGAGTTTCAGAAAAAGGCCCGCAAGGCCGACATCCGTGCGCCGATCCACATCGAGGTGGATACGGGGATGGGCCGGGGCGGCACAATTCAGGCCGAGGCCCGCCAAACCATCCGGGAGATCGGCTCGTTTTCCAACCTGCTCATCGAAGGGATCTTCAGCCATTTCTCCGAAAGCGAGATCCTCTCGTACTACAACAACCTCCAGTGGAACGGGTTCCGGGATGTTCTGAAGCAGTTGGAGGCGGATGGAATCCGGATCCCGATTCGCCACATCTCCAACAGCGGCGCGATCGTGAACTACCCGGATTGCCGTCTGGACATGGTCCGACCGGGGATCGTCTCCTACGGCGTCTATCCCTCCGCCGAAATGCGGGACAGGGTATCGCTCGCGCCGGTGATGAGTTTCAAGACCAGGGTGGTCCTCATCAAAGAGTTTCCGGAAGGATACGGCATCGGATACGGCCGGACCTTCATCACGCGCCGGCCGACCCGGATCGCCACGATTCCGGTCGGCTACGGCGACGGCTACGGCTGGCTGCTGTCCAATCAGGGTGAAGCCCTGATCCGGGGGAAACGGGTCCCGATCGCGGGACGGATCTCGATGGATATGTGCACCCTCGACATCAGCAAGATAGAGGGATGCGAAGTGGATGACGAGGTTGTCCTGATGGGCGAGCAGGAAGGCGAACGGATCACAGCCGATGAGATCGCCGCAAAAATCCGCTCGATCCACTACGAGATCCTCTGCGCCCTGGGCAAGCGGGCGCCGAGGGTATTTCTGCACGAGGGACAGGCCGAGCGCGTGGAGCCGAGTCTCCGGCGGATCTACATGCCGGACGAGGAAAAATCGATCTCCCGGATCGACGGCATCATCCGCCGCTGTTTTCAGACGCGGGCGCGCAACGAAGAGCTGGGAGACGCCATCTACTATGAGATGTTTGAAACCCTCTTCGGCAAAAAGGATCGCCAGCTCGAACTCCGGACCGATTTTCACTACCGCATCCGGGTGACCGAATTCCCGGCGGAGGAAGGCGTTTCCGATCCGTTCCGTCAGGATTGCTTCCGGGTCACGACCCACGTCGAATACACGAAGGCGATCCGGAATCCCGTCTTCATGATCGGCTGCGCGTTGGACAATGAACAACTCGCCGCGTTCTTCGAAGACCGGAGGTGCGAATACCGGTGGCTGCTGAACCCGGGCGAGGGGCTCGCTCCCGATCGGGACTTTCGGGTGAACCGCGTCCGGATCGATGGGGAAGATGTCCCGTTGATCCGGACCGAGAACACGAAGCGGGGCTGCGAGGTTTGGTGCGGATCGGAGGAGCTCCGGAAAAAACTGAATCGCCAGGCGCGCATCGAGATCGAAATCGAGACGAAGCAACGCAAGAGCAACCGTCTCTTCTCCGCCTATCTGGTCTATCCGACGCGGGGGATGGAGATCTCTTTTCAGTACAGCGGCACGGGCATCCGAAACGTCAGAGAGGTCGGATTTTTCGCGGGAAAGCACCCGTATCCGGAGACAAGCCGGGAAGAGGGTGAGTCGGTGACACTTCGTCTCGGCAACGATGCATGGATCTTCCCGACGAGCGGCGTAACCTTTGTCTGGGATCTATAAGATATGAGCGATAGGAAGCGATTGCGTGTCGGCGTGATTCTGGGAGGCATGTCCTCGGAGCGGGAGGTTTCCCTCAACAGCGGCAGAAACGTGCATGACAACCTCGACCGGGAGATGTATGACCCCAAGGCGATCTTCATGGACGGTCGGGGTCGTCTCTGGCACATCCCCTGGCAACTGATCTCCCAGAACACGACGACGGACATCTCCGAGCGACTCGAACAGGAGGCGCGCCGGATCCCTTACGAAGCGCTGAAGGAGGAGATCGATTTCGCCTTTGTCTCCCTGCACGGGAAGTACGGGGAGGACGGCTGCCTGCAGGGTTTGCTGGAGCTGCTGCGGATCCCCTACACGGGTCCGGGCGTCCTCGCCTCGGCTCTCGGCATGGACAAGCATATCCAGCAGATGATCCTGCGGGCCGGCGGGATCGGCGTTCCCGAGAGCCTCCTCGTCCGGGAGGAAACATGGCGCAGCGACCCGGACGGGACGATCACGACCCTCCGAGAACGTTTCGGATTCCCGGTGTTTACGAAGCCCCCGCGCGAAGGATCGAGCATCGGCGTCACCCTGGTTCGTGACGAAGCCTCCCTCGCCCGCGGCATCGAAGAGGCGTTGAAGTGGGACCGGGCCGTCCTGGTCGAGGAGTTCCTCAACGGAACGGAGTTCTCCTCCATCGTCCTGGAGGAGGATGGACGTCCCCAAGCCATGGAGGTTACCGAAATTACGCCGCAGAGCGACTATTTCACCTATGACGACAAGTACATGCCCGGCCGCTGCCGCAAGTTCACCCCGCCCAAGAACATCCCCCGGAACGCCGTCGAGGCGATCAAGAAAGAGGCGGTCCGTGCCTTCCAGGCGTTGGGATTTCGTTCTTATGGCCGGATTGACGGTTTCTACCTGACCGACGGCCGAATTCTCATCACGGATCCCAACTCCGCTTCCGGCATGGCCCCCTCCTCGTTTTTCTTTGAACAGGCGGCCTGCCAGGGGATGCTCCCGTCCATGATCATCAGCCGGCTGATCGAAAACGCGTTGGTCATCCACCGGGAGAAAAACGGACCTCTGTAGCGGATTCACCTGGGCAACGATAAGCTTTCGTGATATATGAACTTCGCCATATCGGCATGATGGTGGTTTTGAAAAGATGAATGAACAACTTGATGAACAAACGGTGCAACGGACGCGGGTCGGCATTGTCATGGGGGGCCTCTCTTCGGAAAAAGAGGTCTCCCTGGAGAGCGGACGGAACATTTTCAGCAAGATCGATCGCCGAAAGTACGAGCCAATTCCCATTTTCATGGACAGCCGGGCGGCTCTCTGGGAGATCCCCGTCAAGCTTCTCATGCGCAACAGCACCAGCGACATCGAGGAAGACCTCGCCGAGGAGGCAAAACCCATTTCATACGAAACCCTGAAGACAGGGGTGGACGTTGTATTTCTCGGCCTGCACGGCAAGTACGGGGAGGACGGCTGCATGCAGGGTCTCCTGGAACTCCTCGGAATCCCCTACACGGGATCCGGCGTCCTGGCATCCGCGATCGGCATGGACAAGTACGTATGCCGCCGGATCCTGGAAATCGCAAGAATCGACGTCCCGCGGACGATCCCGATCTCCCGGCGCCGCTGGGACATGGAAAAGTCGTCCGTCGAACAGGAGATCGTGGGGGAGATCGGCTTCCCCTGCGTCGTCAAACCCTGCCGGGAGGGGTGCAGCACGGCCGTGAAGAAGGTCGTGGCGGCGGAGGGCATTTCCGATGCCGTGGAAAATGCGTTTCAGTGGGATAATCTGGTTCTCGTGGAGGAGTTTCTGACCGGGATGGAGATCACCTGCGGCGTGCTTGGCGTGGATGCGCCCGAGGCGTTGATTCCTTCCGAAACGATCCCGACGGACGACGTCCTCTCGCTGCAGGACAAGTTCCTGTACGGCCAGGGGGAAAACAAGACCCCGGCGCGGCTTCCCGCGGAACAGATCGAAAAGATCCAAGAGAGGGCGGTCGCGACCTTCCGCGCGCTCAACCTGAAAGGATACGCCCGGATCGACATGTTCGTCCGGACCGATGGTCGGATCGCGGTCCTGGAACCGAACACGCTCCCCGGCATGACCCCCTCCACGGTCCTCTTCCACCAGGCGGCGGCATCCGGAATGACGCAAACGGACCTGATCGACCGCATCATCCAATTCGCGCTGGAGGTGCATGCCGGCAAAAGAGGACCCCTGTAAATCTTGGAATTGACAGACGCCGCCCGATGCATATATTAAGTACGGTTGAAAACGGGGTAAATGGTAATGAGGCGGTATTTCAATAGCGAACAGATATCGCTTTCCGGCAGCAGTTTTGCGAAGGCTGAACAGATGGCCGGGCTCTATTTCCGCGTCAGCCCCGCGGAGTGGAAGAAGCGGCGGTACGACGTGAAAACGCTGGCTTTCCTGGAGAAACACGAGGTTCGCGAAGGCGCGTTTGCTCACCTTTGCAAGTACCAGTCACTCAAGGAAAAAGACACGAAGGACGGGGAATTGCACTTCTACCGGGTCTGTCTCCAGGACGACCGAATCCTCGACGCCGTGGAGCGGGCTCATTCGTTTATCCGGCTTTCACCTTTGCTGCTCTATATCGCCGCGCATGAGCTGGTGCATATCATTCGCTTCGAACGCGGCGAGGGGGATTTTGACGCTGCGGCGGAGGAAAAATCGGACGAGGAGGAAAAGGTTCACCGGATCACCCGGAACCTGCTTAAACCGGCAACCGATCCCGATTTGAATCTGGTTTTGGATTGTTTCAGCAACCGGTATCGGATCGGGGATTTGGTTCAGTAAGAGTAAGTTGTTGGAGGTTTTTTGATGCCCATCTATGAGTACAAATGCAAGAAATGCGGTAAAGAATTTGAGGTGTTTCAGGGGATTGCGGATCCTGCGGTGAAATCCTGCCGATTCTGCAAGGGTTCCGTGCACAAGCTGATGTCCCTCTCCTCCTTCCACTTGAAGGGGAGCGGTTGGTATGCCACGGATTACGGCGGACGCAAGGCGCCGGTAACGGAAAAGGCGGAGAAGAAGGAGGTCGCGTCCCCCTCCCCGGAAACGGAGAAGAGCCAGCCGCCGTCCAAAACGAAAACCGAAGAATAACCGTTCGCAGGTCCTCTCTCAACCGTGAGGACGGTCAACGATGGGACGGAAGGCCGCGCAAAGAGAAGGGCGTATCCTTTGACCGTCGACACGGTCGACTATCTGTTCGGATCTGCCTCCGCTTTTTTCCTCCGCCGCAGACGCTGGACAAGGAATCGGTCCACGGCTTCCGCGGAGATATCATTTTCCAGGGCCGTCCTGAGCGTCTCGATCGGGATCTCCACCCTTGCCGCACTCCGGTGTCCGCCCGCGCTGCCGATATCCCCGAATGCCTTGATTGCGATGGATCCGCAATCCTGGCGGTAGCCGTCGCCGCGGAAGACGATGATCAGGCGATCCTTTACGATCCCGGCGATAATCACGTAATAGACGTTGATGATTCGAAGGTGGAAATCGGCCACCTGCACGCAGACATCGGCGCTCTCCACGGCGCCCAGGAAACAGATCACCCGGTCTCGGTAGCGTCGTTTGTGATGGTAGGCATAATCGTAGTACTTCAGGAAGCGGTCCGGGATCTGGTTGAGCTCGATGCGCCGGATCAACTGCCGGTTGGCGCGCATGAAATTCAGATAGTAGGCGCCGATATCCTCGAGGCTCGCGTCCCGCTCGAAATTGTTCGTGTCGCTCCGGATCCCGTACAGAAGGGCCGTGTAGAGCCTCTTGGGAATCTTTACCCGCGCGGCGAGCAGATACTCCGTCATGATCGTGGAGAGCGCCCCATAATCCGGCCGAACATCGGCCAGCGAGGCGTGCCAGACGGTCTTGCAGGGGTGATGGTCGAGGACGATCTGAGGCTTGATTCCCCCGAGCATCTCGCCGAAAAAGGTGGGTTGCGCGTCCACGACGGCAATCAGCCGGAAGGCCTTTAAATCGATTCCGTCAAGCATCCGGATCTCGACCTTCATTTCCCCGATAAATTCCGCGTTCTGATAGCGGACCACGGGTTCGGTCGCAACGAAGATGCATTTCGCGAGCGGCTTGGTCTGGTTGATGATTTCGCGCAGCGCCATCGCCGAGGCTACGGCATCCGGATCGGGGCTGCCGTACATCAGGATCGCCAGGGAATCCTCTTCCTGGATCATCGATTTGAGCTTGAAAACGTTAAGAACCGTTTCCTCTTTTCGGGCGAGAAGCCATTCGATGCGTTTCATGGATATGTCTCAGGTTGATCTGTCCGCTGCTGCGGAAATCCGTTGGCATGCTGGGGTACTTTCCACCCTGGCGGCTTGATTTGCAAGCGAAAAATGAACCTTGGAGCCGGGCCATCCCGGGGTAATGAATATCTGGATCGGGGAAAAAGGTATTGGAAGCCGAATCTGGATATTTTGGTTACAGATGGATCAAGAAAGTGGATACTTATTGTCCATCTGTCGCCGACAAAGCCGTTTCCACCCTTCTCTTCAGTAATCAATACTCATCGGATATGGACCATTTACGCCATTTATCTCATCATCGGCACGTTCCTTGCTTTTTGAATGGAGCAAACGGAGTGAAAGACCAGAAACACCCGGGATGAATCGGATTTCCTTCCACGGTCACGGAAGGAGGGAGAGGGAAAAAGAAGTTGCATTGCGGTCGTAGGATGGGTATGATTTTCATGCTGTTTTTCCATGATCAAGGAGGACGAAAATGATGAGGTTGCCATTTCAGCAGGCGAACGAAGCGTATCGTGGGGGACGGAAGGTTTCCCGGTCTTTCGCGTGGCTTGCGACCATTCTATCCGCATTGGTTCTGTGGGGATGTTATCCCGCACCGTATCGGACGGTTCAGCAGGACATGCCTACCCCGGCGGCTCCTCAGCCTCCCCCGACCCAGGTTTATTTTTACCCGAAAATGGGTCAGACGGCCGAGCAGCAATCCCGCGACCATTACGAATGCTACAACTGGGCGATCAAACAGACCGGTTTCGATCCGGGCCAATCGGCGATACCGAAGGATCAGCGCGTTCGGGTGGTGCCGATGCCGCCGATGGGGTATGATACCGCCGCGCTCGCCGTGGCCGGCGCGGTGCTGGGCGCATTGATCGGCGGACCGCACCATGCCGGGCAGGGCGCCCTGATCGGCGCGGCCGGAGGCGCCATTGCCGGCGCCGCATCCGATGGGGCCAGGATTGAAGCCGCTCAACGACAGCAGGATGCCTATGCCGCGCGGAACCGGACGCAGGATGCCCAATTGTACGAAAAAGCCGCCGATTTCCGACGGGCGATGGGCGCCTGCCTCGAAGGCCGGGGTTACAGCGTGCAGTGAGGTGCATGAAACAAAATCGAGAATCCTGTTTGGATTCCAAGGAGAGAAGAGCCATGTTCAAAACGGAAAGAAAATACAAGTGCTTTGTGTTTGGGGCGATGCTTGCCCTGTTGTCGGGAGTGGCGCTGTCCGGGACGGCTTGGACCGCGGCGCAACCGGATATCCCCGATCGCGGCGTGTCCCGCGAACGACCGGCCGCTGTGCAGCCGGATCGCACGGATCGGAGCGTCTCCCGCAATCGACCGTCCGCGGCTCAGCCGGATTACCCGGATCGTCGAGTATTTCGCGATCGACCGGCCGGTCCGCAGCCGGCCCAACGCTCGGTCAACCGCCCATTCCATGATTCACGATATCGGCATAACCGAGACTATCCGGCCCGCGGCCATGTCATCCGATCCCTGCCGCGCGATCACCGCGTCATCATTCACGGTGGTTCACGATACTATTTCTCCGGAGGCGCCTGGTACCGGCCGCACGGATCGCTTTTCACCGTGGTCGTCCCGCCGATCGGTCTTTTCGTGCCCTTCTTGCCCCCATTCTATTCGACAATCTGGGTCGGCGGCGTACCCTACTATTATGCCAATGAAATCTATTACGCGCACCGGGGAAACGGCTATGTCGTCGTAGATCCGCCGAAAGAAGAGGTCAGCGAGGCGCCGCCGCCGTCGGACCAGATGTTCATCTATCCCCGCCAGGGGCAAAGTGAACAACAGCAGGCGGATGATCGTTATACGTGCCACCGCTGGGCCGTAGAACAGACGGGCTTCGATCCGACACAGCCATACGGTTCGCCTGAATCGTCGCGGATCGAGAAGCGCGCGGATTACCAAAGGGCGATGAGCGCCTGCCTCGATGGCCGCGGCTACACGGTGAAATAGATAAAAATAATCGCAATTTTGGCGGGCGACGATTCGTCGTCCGCCAAAATCTTCCGGATCCAATCGATCTCCCGAAGGCTACCGACCGTAATTTGGATAGTACCGGAACCATTCCTTCGCGAAAACAGGAATCATGAAACT
>DIKL01000059.1:1900-9757 GCA_002424545.1 Syntrophaceae bacterium UBA5619 | reverse complement strand
GCGGAGATCCGGGACAGGATGGACAACGTCGTCCTCACGGTAAGAAAGAGGCCGTCGCGGGAAATGCTGGAAGAGATGGGCTATCCCCCGGATGAACCGCTCCTCGGGCTCTACTGGGGGGCTTCCCTCCCGGAGCACTCGTTTTTTTCCCCGCCGCCCGCCTATCCCGACACGATCTACATTTTCCAGGCGCCCCTCGAGGAGATGTGCGAAACGATCGAGGAGCTGGAACGGGAGATCGAAATCACCGTGGTTCACGAGGTTGCCCACTTTCTCGGCATCGACGAGAAACGTTTGGAGGAGCTGGGCTACGGATAGAAGATTCGAGGAAGTACGTGGAGCGCAGAGGGCTGCGGCGCAACTTGAGCGAATGAGCTTAGATCGGCAAACTGACGGGCGGATTTAAGCAAGGAAGGACGGGATGGAGATGGATATGGGTTCGGGCATCCTCGGGGCGATTGCGGGAGGCGTTCTTGTCTTCCTGATTCTTTGGCCGCGCATCAGAAGCGCGGCGGAAGCCGTCCGCCGGGCATCCGAAACGGAACGGGCCGCCCTGACCGAGCGTCTCCGGGGGCGGGAGGAACTTCTGCAACAGGCCAACGACAACCTGGACGAAGTGCAGTCGGAAATGGCCGCCCTGAGGGAAGAGTTGTCCCGGCAAGCCGAACGGCGTTCCGCCGCCGAGGAGAAGACGACGCGAATCCCGGAGCTGGAATCGACCGTCGCCATGCGGGAGGGACTCATCCGGGATCTTCAGGCGGAAAACAGCGATCTCCGGAACCTGGTGACGGAAGCCGAAACCCAGCGGGAGGAGGAACGCAAGGCCGGCGAGGGAAAACTCGCCCTGCTGGAGGACGCCCGCCGTAGGCTCTCGGATGCCTTCAGCGCCCTTTCCGCCGAGGCGCTCCGGACCAACAACCAATCTTTTCTGGAACTGGCGCGAACGACGCTGGAGAAATACCAGGAAAACGCCCGGGCCGATCTCAATCAGCGTCGGTCCGCCATCGACGAACTCGTAAAACCCTTGAAAGATTCCCTGGAAAAGGTCGATGTTCGAATTCGCGAAATCGAAAACCAGCGCACTTCGGCCTACGCGACACTGACCGAACAGATCCGTTCCCTGGCCTTGACCCAGGAGCAGCTCCAGGGCGAAACGGCCAACCTCGTTCGCGCCCTTCGCACCCCGGCCGTCCGCGGACGCTGGGGCGAGATTCAGCTTCAACGGGTCGTGGAGATGGCGGGAATGATCGAGTACTGCGACTTCGTCCAACAGGAGACGGCATCGACGGAAAACGGCCGCCTCCGGCCCGACATGATCGTCCGCCTCCCGGGCGGCAAGAATGTCGTCATCGACGCCAAGGCGCCGCTCCAGGCCTATCTGGAATCGTTGGAGGCCGCGGATGAAACCGGCCGGATCTCCCGCCTCAAGGATCATGCCCGGCAGATCCGCAACCACATCCAAGCGCTCGGCGCGAAGGCTTATTGGGATCAATTCCGGCCTGCGCCGGAATTCGCCGTCCTGTTCCTGCCGGGGGAAACCTTCTTCAGCGCCGCACTGGAGCAGGATCCGTCCTTGATCGAGTACGGCGCCGAGCAACGGGTGATCCTGGCCACGCCGACCACCCTGATCGCCCTCCTCCGTGCCGTCGCCTATGGCTGGCGCCAGGAGAAGATTGCCGAAAACGCTCTGGAGATCAGCCGCTTGGGGAAATCCCTCTATGAAAGGATCGCGACGCTGACCGGCCACTTTTCCGATCTCGGCAAAAACCTCGATCGTGCGGTCTCTTCGTACAACAATGCCGTCGGCTCCTTCGAAAGTCGCGTCCTGGTGACGGCCCGAAAGTTCCGGGAGCTTGGCGTCGTCCAGGACACCGAGATCGATCCCCTGGAGGGGATGGATCGCAAGACCCGGTCCCTCCTCTGTGAACCGATCGGGGAAGTGCCCGATGGTGATTCCGCTGTCGAGGGAAACTGATGGAAGCGGGGGGACTTCTCAAATCGGTCGCCTTTTTTCCTGTATTTACATTGTTTTTTCGTCTGAACGCAAAAATGAGATAAGGAGATGAATATGAAAGTGATCAAGATGGCCCAGGCAGCGAAGAAACCGGCGGTAACCCCTCTTTTCACCGGCCCCGTCACCATGCAAACTTATGTGGACACCGACGAGAGCGGACTTTTCTCGATCAGGCAGGTCAATTTCGCCCGGGGAGTCAGAAACAAGTTTCATAGCCATACCATCGAACAGGTTCTCATCGTGACCGAAGGGAAGGGTATTGTCGCAACCGAGGCGGAAGAGGTCGTAGTGATCCCCGGAGACGTCATCTTCATTCCCGCGGGAGAGAAGCACTGGCACGGGGCGGCCGAGGATTCGACCTTTTCGCACCTTTACGTCATGTCGCCAAAGAGCGAGACGACGCAACTCGAACCGTAGGACCAGATCTTTTTTCGCATAGACAGTAGAGCACTCCTCGTTTCTCAGGATATGAAAAAAGCCGGCGGCATCGGGTTCCAAACCCATCGCCACCGGCTTACTCCTAAAAATCAAAGGAAACCTCGTCCCGCCGACGTCAATCCGCCGGCTCATGAAATCCGTGTCGGATTTCCCTGATGTCGAGGTTAATATCTGCCGCGACCGCCCCCGCCGCCACGACCGCCCCGGAAGCCGCCGCCCCCACGGTTATCCCGTTTGGGGCCGGATTCGGTTTTCGGCCGCGCTTCGTTCACGGTAATGGTTTTCCCGTCCAGGTCCCCGCCGTTGAACTTCTTGATCGCCTCCTGGGCGCCTTCCTCGGTCTCCATCTCGACAAAGCCGAAACCGCGCGAAACGCCGGAAAACTTGTCCTTGATGACGGACGCCGATACCACCGCCCCCGCCTCGGCAAAATTGTTCCGCAAATCCTCATCCGTGACTTTCTGTGACAGGTTCCCTACATACAAATTCTTGTTCATGGTTCGCCTCCTAAATCCGTTTCGGAATACCCCTCCGTTTTTCCCTGGCGAGGGGAAGAAACGGTTCCGGGGCCTGTTCGTGTCGCACGGCATCCGACCGGCGCACGAAGGTTTTACAAAGAAAAAACCGCCAAACTCTGAAGAGTCCGGCGGTCCACCTTACGCTTCATCCTGTCCATGTCCGGATCCTGCCGGTCGCACCCTGGACGTCCGCCTTGCATCCCCCGGCATTTGATTAGCTCATATGCCTAAAGGGATGGAAAAGTCAAGCCATTTCTCCCGAAACGGGGAGAATCCCGCCCCGATACCCGCCGGGCAGGGCCATGAGGGAAATCTTCTCTTGAAGACGCCGTTTTTCAAATGTTGTCTTTCCCGTCCCGATCCTGAGCCTCGTTCCGACTCTCCGGCCCGTCCCGTTTATCCTTGCGGATGAGGCCCAGGATGAACAGGACGACGGCCACCCCGGTAATCACCCAAACCCCATAAGCCTTGACGGCAAAAAAGACGGCGATACAAAAGACGATCAGCCCAAGGGCGATCGATGCCTGTTTCAATATCCCGCTCATGATTCACTCTGTAAACGCCTGCGCAACTATTCCCACTTTCTTCGGTCCTCGATCTTCTTCCCGCCCTCGGAAATGTCGGAGACAAAAACAACGTCTCCCCGAAGCTTGGTGGCCTCCCGGACCCTTTCCGCAAGAGAGGCCTTCAAAATGTCCGTCCCCGCCACACCCGGCTTCAGCCGGACCTCCAGGGTCATCTTGTCCGCTCCCCCCTCCCGCGCGACGACAAGCCGGGCCCCGTCCACCTCCCCGGCAAACCGGGCGACCGCCTCGTCCACCTGGCGCGGGTGGACGAACATCCCCCGGATCTTGGTCACCTCGTCCGCCCGGCCCAGTATCCCGCGAAGTTTGCGGGAGGTTCTCCCGCAGGCGCACTTCTCCTCGTCGACGGCGGAAAGATCCCCGGTGCCGTAACGGACCAGCGGATAGCAGTCGTTGGCGAAGTTCGTGACCACCACCTCGCCGACGCTGCCGGCGGGCAACGGCTCTCCCGTCGCCGGATCGCAGATCTCCACATACTGATCCTCCGCGAGATGCATCCCGTTTTCCTGGGGACATTCATAGGCCAGGGCTCCCAGCTCGGCGGTGATATAGGCCTGACGAACGATGACGCCGTAATCGTTCAGACCTTTTCTGAGAGCCGGAATCAGAATCTCCCCCCCCACGAGCGCGATCTCGATGGCGAGATTTCCGGAGGGATCATATCCCAATTCTTCCATCTTCCGGATCAGGGACAAGAGGAAGGAGGCCGTGCCGAGATAGCCGTTGACCTTCAGTTCCACCATGGTTCTGACCTGAATCTCCGTGTTGCCGACCCCGGTGGGAACCATCACGCAGCCGATGCCGCCGCAGGCCTCGTCCAGGAAGATCCCCGCGGGGGTCAGATGATAGGAAAAAGTGTTCATGACGAGGTCACCGGAACGGAATCCCACGTTGTACAGACATTTTCGCAGACCCCAGTAATCCTCCTTCCGTCCCTCCGGGTCGTAAAGCGGGCCGGGGGAGACATAGATTCTCTTGAGACGTTCCGCCGGCACGGCGAGAAATCCTCCGAACGGCGGGTTCTTCCGGTGCCGTTCGGGCATCTGATTCTTTTTCAGGACGGGGATCAGCGAGAATTCATCGATGGAGCGGACGGACGCCGGCGTTACGCCGCTTTCATCGAGAAACTCCCGATACCCGGGCGCCTTTTCATAGGCGTAGCGCAGACTTCTCAGCGCCTCTTTCTTCTGGAGGGCGTCGCGGTCGGCCCGATCCATCCTTTCCATTTTTTCGTCATAATATCCGCTGTTTCTCGCTTCCCTACCCCGTCCGGACATCGCCGTTCTCCTTTACCGCAAGAATATTCCGTTGACACACAAGATGCTTCTTCATATACTCTCGCCGCTCAAAAGAAAACCTTTAAATGGATCAATGGCCGTTATGTCCATAAAGCCATTGGCGAAAAGATGACGTTTCCCAAATGAACCAAAGGATCCTTTCCCTTCTTGCAGACGAAAAACATCGCTTTACGCCTTCCGGGCCGACGATCGCGGAGATCGGGGAGCTGGCGGCTGGAATCCGGAACGCCCTCGTTCCCCCGGACGGATCCGCGGACGATCCGGTCTGCCTCTGCATCGAGGATAAACCCCATCTGCTGTCCGCGCTGCTGGCCTCTCTGGCAGGCGCGCCCCCGTTCATCCTCCCGCACGCCTTTCATCCCCAGGTCCTTCGGGAGTTGCACGAAGCGAAACCATTCCGGCTGATCCTCACGGATAGAGACATCGAACCTCCGAAAGGCTCCGCCGTCATCAGGCTGGAGGATTGCCGACCCGGCAATCGGCCCCTAAAGCTGGTCCGCCCCCCGGATCAGCCCTTTCTGTCGCTTTTCACCGGGGGGTCCACCGGAAAACCCCGGACCTGGGCGAAAACGTCCGCAAACCTGTTCGGCGAGGCGTTTTATATTGCCCGAACGCTGGGGGTCGGCAACGGCGATTGCCTCCTCTCCACCGTTCCACCGCAACACATCTATGGGCTTCTGTATTCGGTCCTTCTTCCGTTTGTCGCCTCGGCGCAGGTTCTGCGCAGAACCTGCACGTTTCCGCGGGAGATCATCGTCGCGCTGCAACAAGAAGAAGCCACCGTTCTGGTCGGCGTTCCCATCCACTACCGGGCGCTGAGGTCCGACGACCTGAAGCATTTTTCCCTCCGCCTGGCCTTCTCCTCCGCGGCTCCCCTCGATCCCGGAGACGCCGCTTTTTTTTGGGAGAAGACGGGGGTAGCGATCACGGAAATCTACGGTTCGACCGAGACGGGCGGAATGGCGACCCGAAGATACGGGGAAAATCAGGGTTCCTGGGCGCCCTACACCTGTCTCGACTGGAAGATCCTCTCCGAGCGTCTCTGCGTCCGCTCGGATTTCGTCTCTCCGGATCTGCCGCGCGATGCGGAGGGGTTCTTTGTCACGGCGGACCGTGTCTCTCCCGCCGCCGAAAACCGGTTCCGGTTCCTCGGGCGGGCGGACCACATCGTCAAGGTTGCCGGAAAGCGCGTGGACCTGGAAGAAATTCGGGACAAGATTCGCCGGATCTCCGGGGTAACGGACGCATTCATCACGACCCTTCCGCAGAACCGTGCGCGGAGGTCGGAAATCGCGGCGTTGGTGGCCACCGATCTCCCGGCCCGAGATCTCCGGGCGGCCATCCGGTCGCTGGATGCATCCTACGGTCGTCCGCGTCGGATCCGGATCGTCCCTGCCATTCCCGTCCTGCCGAACGGGAAGATCGACCGGGAGCGGATCGAGCAGCTTCTCGCCGCCCCCCGCCGCCCGAAAAAGGTGAAGGAATCCGCGATTACCCCTTCCCCCGCCCATTGGCCGGATCCGTAAGAAAGGGTTCGAAGTGGTACCACTCACAGGGGTGGGATTGCACGGTTTCGGCCAGCAAATCCGCGTAGGTCTGGGCCGCCGACGCCACGGCCGTCCGGCGCTCCGTCCGCGATGCCGCGGCGACAAAAAGCGGCGGATGCGCAACGAGATGATAGCCTCCTTCTCCCGTTCGATATCCGAAAAAAATCAGCAGCGGCGCCCCGGAGAGCATCGACAAGATATAGGGAATCTCCGGAATCCGGGCCTCGCCGCCGGCAAATCGGACGGTGACGGCCTTCTGATCGCGGCTCCACAATCGATCCCCGGTCAGCGAGACCAGCCCTCCTTCCCGCAGAAAATTCAGCCCCTCCAGGATGTCCGTGGCCGAACCCCCGTTTTCCGGAACGGAGATGACTCGGATCCCGATCTCTTCGACGCTCGTCTTCTGCCGTCGTTCGATCTGCTCCTTGTGCTTCGCCCCCAGATAGAGCAATAGTTTCATCCGGGGATGCTTTTGTCCATAGCGCAGCAAGAGCCGGGCGGCGACCTCCCAGCTCCCCACATGGGACATGAGGATGATGCCGCCCCGCCCGCTTTCTGCCGCCGAAACGATATGATCCCATCCCTCAAAGGTCGTCCGGATTTCCTCTCCGCGGGATAGACGGTAGCGGTCCAGAAAAACATGGATAGAACCGTGATACTGCCAAAACGAACACAGCAACGCATGCCATCGCCCGCGTTCCGGGAAGAGGCGGCGATAAAAGCGGACGCTGACGGCGACACGGTGCGGGAAGAAGAGAAAATATCCGGTGGCCACCGGCCGGGCCAACAGCAGAAAAATCCCATCCCCGAACCGTTGCGCCAGCGAGATCAATATGCGGTAGAAGAGGTCCTTCACGGCGCCCCCCGTGACGGTCCCACCGGTCTGTCGGCGATGAACCAGTACTCTTCGTTGCCCGGCGATGCCTCCTCCACTGCCGCAACCTGATACCCGGCCGCGCGGAGCATCGTTTCCAGCCCATCGCAACTTCGGTCATGCGGCGACATCCCATGCCTTTTCAGGCGCAGTGCCTCCAGTCTCCGCATCCACGGGGCGCGGCCACTTTGCGGGACCGTGGCCCGGAGGATGAGACGGCCGCCGGGGATGAGCTTTCCGAACAGCTTCCGGAGGGTCCGGTGCAGCGCTTCATCGTCGAGCATGTGGATGATGTCGAGGACCAGGGCCGTATCGGCCTCACCCGGGAGTGGATCGAGGTCGTCTGGCGCCCGACCGACATGCGCTTTGCCGCGGGGACCGAAAACACGCCCAGCGACGCGGATCCGTTCCCGATCCGGATCCAGACCGTGCACCTCGGCTTCGGGAAACAGCTCCAGAAGCCATGCCGACGGAACCCCGTAGCCGCACCCGACATCCAGGATGCGACGGGGGCTCCTCACGAAGGAAGCGAGCCTGCCAAACATCGGATCGAGGCGGATCTTCCAGCGGGCAAACAGGCGCGG
>DIKL01000059.1:485-1860 GCA_002424545.1 Syntrophaceae bacterium UBA5619 | reverse complement strand
TTCTCCGGCGGGAGACCGACCGGAACCAGTGCCCGCTTCACAAGCGGCGGAACGATCAGAAAGGCCCCGATGAGGGAATAGGCGATCCCCAACAGCGAGGTCAGACCGATGCTCTTGAGGACCGCATGCCGGGCGAAAGCCAGAACGCCGAAACCGGTGAGCGTCGTCGCTCCCGCCATCAGAATCGCCTTGCGGATCAGCGCCATAAAAGGGTGAGATTCGTCGAGATACCGACGGTAGGCGCACACATAATAGATTCCGTAGTCGATCCCCATCCCCATGATGACGATCCAGAGCATGATTCCCGGAATGTCGATCGGTCGGCCCAGAAGCTTCAGCGTCCCGAGCGTGCAGACCAGCGCGAAGACGACGGGCGCAAGGACGATCAGCGACAGTCGCCAGTCCAGAAAGAACAGAAAAACGACCAGGATGATCCCCACGCCGATGATGAGGGCGATCTCGGTGAAAATCGAAACGAGGACATCCCCCAGTCGCCGGTTGAAGAGCCCCGCATCGAAGAGGCTCGCCAGGCCCTTCCCCCCGAAGCGGCCAAAGAAATCCTCCGCCCGGTAGGACGGCCCGGGCGTCAGCATCGAAACCTGAACCCGTGAGGATCCATCCGCAGCGATCCCCAGGAGGCCCGCAAACCTCTCCGGCACCGGAATGGCGTTCGGCGGCGGCGCGGTCAGGGAGATCAGGAAGAGGGTGAAGGCATCGGGCGAAAATCCCATCTCCCGGCTCGCCTTCGTCAGTTCCTGTCGCAGATCCCTCACACGGTCCGGATTCCAGAAGGCCTTCCAGTCCGCCGCACCGTCCCCGGCGAGCCTCTCCCCGGGAAAGAGATCGGACAGGAGGAACGCCCCTCCCAGGGTTCCTCTTCCGATCTCTCTCCGCAACATTCCGTAGAGCCGGTCGTTCTTTTCCTGAAGTTCGGCGAAATCTTGCCCCTCGGTCATCATATAAACCCGGCTTGTCAGATCCCCCCAGACCTGTTGGATCGTCTTTTCGGCGGCGATCGACTCGGCGCTCAGCGAGTTCATCGCGGCGATGTCGACCTGAAAAACGGGACGGGCGTAAAGGAGCATGAATGCAAAGAAGACCGCCGCAACGGCAAGCCCCTTCATTCCGACGGGCCGCGTGATTTGATCCAGGACCCGACTGAACCGGTCGTGGCGCGGTTTGAGGGCCGGCGGCATCACGGGGATCATCCGGGGGAAAATCCAATGGACGAAGGCAAAGGCCATGGCCGCCCCCAGGGCCGCGAAGAGGCCGATCTGGGCCATGACGCCGAACCGGCTCACCAGCAGCAGCAGAAAACCGCCGACCGTCGTCAGGGCGGCGAGGATCTCCCCCGACTGAACCTCACGGGCCGCCT
>DIKL01000059.1:235-421 GCA_002424545.1 Syntrophaceae bacterium UBA5619 | reverse complement strand
CGAAGCTGACGGCGAGGATCGACAGTGACGGAAAGACGAGGGAGCAGGCCAGCAGCGCAAAAATGGCTCCGGCGCTGGACGGAATCAGGGCCATCAGGCCGACGAGGGGTCTGGGAAAGGTGGCCACGAGCAGGAAGGCGATTCCGAGCATCGTCAGCAGAAGTGCCGTCCGCATGTCGTGGCGGG
>DIKL01000059.1:0-182 GCA_002424545.1 Syntrophaceae bacterium UBA5619 | reverse complement strand
GGGCCGGTTGTTGTTGATCCTCTCCTCCAGACCGGCCATCAGCGGCGGAATGGCTCGGGAGTAGGCGGTGTCCGTTGCGGAACCCCCGAGCTCCGCCATGACCAGCAGGTGATTCCCGTCCCGGGAAAGAATTTTCCCCCGGTAGAGCCGGGCCTCGCGGCTGGGGAGAAGCTGGGACATTC
>DIKL01000026.1 GCA_002424545.1 Syntrophaceae bacterium UBA5619 | reverse complement strand
TCATCAGCGCGTAGAGGTCCTTCTTAACCGCCGTCAGGTCGAGTCTCTTGAACTCCTCCGTGTAGTTGAACGCCTCGCCCATCGGATTGCTCAGGTCGGAGTGCTGATGAAGAATCCTGAGGTTCAACTGGTTTGGCCACCATTCCCGATTCGATTTACCGCCGCCGGAGATGGGGCTGCTTGTCCTGCCCGTGACCGGGCACTTGCTCTCTTCCGTCATATTTTTCTCTCCTTTCTTTATGTTTTTTTTCAATAGGTATCTGCATTTTATCTTGCACGCCACAAGATCAGGAATGATTCCTGATCCAAAACCAAAAAATTTTATAAAAACCCCTCAAAAACGGCGCCTGCCGTGATCGCGAGCAGTATGGCCGTCAGCAGCTTTTTTCTTTTCGCGGGCATCTGATGGTCACCGTCGGTTGGAGGGATTTTACCGGTTTTCCGCAATATATTTGACCGGTTTGACCATTTCGTCCTTAAGGGCCTTCAATAATTTCTTTCGGACACGCGGCACCTTGGTCAGCAGCGTCATGATCAAATTCATGCGCCGGACCTTATGATTCTTTTGTGGAAAATCGTACAGACCGTGTTTTTTGTAATAACGGTGATCCGACTGGAAAACAAAACGCAGCTTTCCGTAAACTTCGTCCCGAAAGATTTTCCTGCCGCCGACCCCCAGAAAGGTCATGGGTCTGGTGCAGCCCTCCGGGACCGGCCGGACCAGCCTTCCCGCTAGCTCCGCAAGCATCCGGTCCATCTGCCGCGAATCGCCGGTTTCATCGGTGACGATGCCCGCAAGGTCGGCCTGCTGAAACTCCCCATAGGCCTCGAGAATCTGACGGAGGTTGGGAATCTGTCCCAGGGGTCCCGAGATCAGAAAGGCGATCTTCTTGCCGATGAGCGTCGGAACATGGGTGTTGAAGAAGGAGCGGTCGAAAAAGGTCTTCCATGTCGCCGAAAGATAGCGGTCGTGGATGGCGCCCGCAAAAACGACCGCGTCCGCCCTTTTCACCTTTTCGTTGTAAAAATCAATGAAGCCGTCTTTTCCTTCATATTCACAGACGTTGTCCAGGCCGCACTTGCAGCATCCCAGACAGCCTCCCTTGATGTCGATGTCGGTCAGCCGAACGACTTCCACGGCCCCGCGGAAGTTCCCCGTCAAGGACGAGATCAAACCGTTGACATTGCCCGACGGTTCCTGTCCGTCCACGATCACCAGAATTTTATGAGCGCCCGCATCGATGGTTGCGGCGGACGGTCCGGGCTCGTACTTGAACGCCCGGGACGTCAGCGGCGGATAGGCGATCGCCGTCGGAATCCGCCGGGACACGGCGTCCGCGAACGTTTCGGCAAAGAAAAGCCAGCGTTTGCGTTCCGGCTTTTTCATCAAATCGTACATGTCCGCGGAATAGCCGCCCAGATATTTCATTTGCAGATCGTCGCAAATCGCATGAATATAGTTGTGCGCCGTATGATCGAAAAAATGAACTGACGTGGAGATGGCGGCCGCATATTTCCCCTGAAACGCCGGAAGCTGATTTCTCTCGAAGATCATTTCAATGAACCGTTTATACTGCGAACAGACCAGCAGGAAATACAACGGAAACGCCCACAATACCGCATCCGCCTCTCTCACGGCATCGATCACTTCGCGGAAGGACGCATCATCCATTTCGAGCTTCCGGATCTTCTGTGCCACCGGGAAAAAACGAAAGGTGTGTTGCGGAAATTTTTGGGCCGCATAACGGACATACTGAAGGGTTACGCTGAGCTCCCCCTTTGGGCTTCCGTTCAGGACAACGATGTTCATCGATCCATCCCCCTTTCTTCGATGTTCCGCTGGACCAACAGTCCGCCATCGTCAAGACAATAGGCCAAAAGATTTTGATATCCGATACGATCGACATAACAGCAGCCGTTGTCGATATTGATTTTGTTCGTCCGCAGTCCCGCCCGAATCCGATCCAGCGGCAACGGCGTATGCCCGCAGAGAACCGGCTTTGGGCCGAATTGCGGCTTGCCCCGGCTCCAAAGCATGGAGTCGATGCCCGCTTCGCCGAACGGATCGGAAAGGGAAAAATCAAACTCGGCATGAACCAGCAGGAAGTCGTCCAGTTCAATGAACGGCGCGAGATCCCGGAGAAACGCCAGATAGGGAGCCGCGTCGATGCCTGCAAAACTCCTTAGCGTCGCCTGACCGCCGTTTTCCATCCAGAGCCTGAAATACTCGGCAGACCCGAAAGGATCGTCCGACTGGGCGGACGCGCGGAGCCACATATCCTCATGATTTCCTTTCAGCGCCGAAACGTTGCAGCCCAGCGTCATGATCGTGTCGAGAACCCCTTTGCCGTCCGGACCCCGATCGATATAATCCCCGAGCAGGTAAAGGTTGTCGGACCGCTTGATCCGCATTTTTTCCAACAGCGCGTGAAACGTTTTGCAGCACCCATGAATATCGGCAATGGCGTAACGCATAATGGCGATGGTCCTGAAAATGCCCGAGAAGAGGTCAGCCCATCGGGCTTCGGCCCTTCCGGACGCATTCTACCACAACCGGTTCATGATGTATCCCTCTTCCGCCAAATTTGACGGCCCGGGGAAATAGATGTATGGCTGTACGTCATCCCATCCGCACGGGGACGCACGAAAAGAGATCGTAAGGAGAAACCTCTTGTTGAAATTGCGCGCACATTTCGGGGGAATGCTGCCCCTGTTTGTCATGGGGCATTTCAGCCACCATGTGTTGACGACGATCACCGTGCCGCTGATCCCCTTCATCCGCAGCGCCTTCCATCTGGACTACACGCAGTCGGGCCTGGTCGTGTCGGCCTTCACGCTGGCCTATGGCTTCGGCCAGCTCCCGGCGGGCTGGCTCGCCGACCGTATCGATCCCCGTAAGCTGATGACCGTCGGCATCTCCGGTGTCGCGCTCGCCGGCATCCTGGTCGGCCTGTCCCACACCTTCGTTTGGATGATCCTGATGCTGGTGTTGATGGGGCTCCTCGCCGGAGGCTACCATCCGTCGGCGCCGCCGCTGATTTCCGCCTCGGTGCGCTCCGAGAACATGGGCAGGTCGCTCGGTTTTCACAACATCGGCGGAGGCGCCAGCCATTTCGTGACGCCGCTGCTCGCCGTGGCCATCGCCAACGCCTGGGGGTGGCGGAATGCCTATATCGCGCTCGGAATCCCCACGGTTGCCTTCGGCGTCGTGTTCTATATCCTCCTCGGCCGCATGAAGGCCCGGCAACAGGCCAACCCCGATCCGTCGAAAACGGATGAACGGGCGCCGGCCTCGACGCACATCACGCGCAGCCTCGTGGTCTTTCTGATCCTCTCGACATTCACGGCGGCCATCATCAATTCCATCATCTCCTTTGTCCCGTTTCTGATGGTCGATCACTTCGGCGTGGGCAAGGAGATCGCCGCCGGCTCTCTTTCGCTCATCTATCTGGCGGTCTTCTGGGCAAGCCCGCTCGGCGGATGGCTCGCCGACCGCCTGGGAAGCGTCCGTGTGGTCCTTGCGGTCTGTCTCGCCGCCGGACCGGTCATCTTTCTGCTCACGATGCTCCCCTACGGATGGGCGCTCGGCGGGATGCTCATTCTGCTGGGGATGATCGTCTTCAGCCGGATGTCCGCTTCGGAATGCTTCATCATCCGACGGACGCCGGCCGGAAACCGGTCGACCATCCTCGGCATCTACTACTTTACCGCGATGGAGGGAGGCGGGGTTCTGACGCCCGTCGTCGGGTACCTGATCGACCGTTTCGGCTTCACCGCCGCCTTTGCGATCGCCGGCGGCGTCCTGCTTTCGATCACGCTGCTCTGCTCGTTCTGGCTGTGGGAAAGACGGAGCGGATCGGAAAGCGGAGGGTCTCCGGACGATCGTCTCCGGGCATGAATCGCCGCCGGCGGGTTATTCGACGCGGATCATTCCCGGCGGCTTCGCCGTAACCTCGCCGACGACGGCCGCATCGGCGATCCCGGCCGCATGCATCCGGGCAAGCAGCTCCGTCGCGGCGGCCTCCGGCAGCGCAATCAAAAGCCCCCCCGCCGTCTGCGGGTCGAACAGGACGTCCACGAGCCAGCCGGGGCAGTCCGGACCGACCTCGATCTGCTTTTCGCGAAATTTCCGGTTCCGGATCAAGCCGCCCGGAATAATCCCCTCCTCGACCAGCGGCCGGAGTCCCGGAAAACAGGGAACCGACCTGGCCTGGATCTTCATCCCGGCCGGGCTTCCCTCGATCATCTCCAGGGCATGGCCCAGAAAACCGAACCCGGTCACATCCGTACAGGCGTGAATGTCGTCCGTTTCCGCCATCAATTCAGTCGCTTTGCGGTTCAGGGTTGTCATGCCGGCGACGGAGCGGGCCGCCAGCACCGGATCGGCCACTCCGCCCTTCACGGCCGTGCCGACGATCCCCGTGCCGATGGCCTTCGTCAGGATCAGACGATCCCCGGGCAGCGCCCCCCGGTTCAAGAGCACCTTTTCAGGATGGATGACGCCGGTCACGGAAAGGCCGTATTTCGGCTCATCGTCCTCAACGCTGTGGCCGCCGATCAGCAGAACGCCCGCCTCCCGCATCTGGTCGAGTCCGCCGCGAAGGATCTCGCGGAGAACACCGACATCCATCTTGTTGATCGGGAAACAGACGATATTCATCGCGGTAATCGGCCGTCCGCCCATCGCATAGATATCCCCGAGCGCATTCGTCACGGCAATCCGGCCGAACGTGTACGGGTCGTCCACGATCGGGGTGAAAAAATCGACGGTTTGGATGATGGCCAGATCGTCGCGGAGCCGGTAAACCCCGGCATCCTCGGCATGCTCCATGCCGACGATCAGGTTCGGATCGGCAATAAGCGGCAGATCCTTCAACGCCTCCTGCAGGTCCCCCGGACCTATCTTGCAGGCTCACCCGGCTCCGTGGACCGTCTCCGTCAACCGCACCTTTCTCTCTTCGTTCATCTCCGTTCTCCTTCCCGGAACGTGAAATCCTCACGCCGGCAGGTTGGCAACCTATCAAATCTCGACCCATATTGCGAGGGTAATTCAATCCCCAGAGACCTTTTGCAAAAGCGGGGAAAACATGGTAGATGCGTAATCACAAGATTACAGCGGTTCCTTACGCCGATTGGAGATACTTAATCTGAGGGTTTCCGCATGACCGAGCCGTTACGCTACTACAGCACCAACCGCCACCTCGACCATATCCCCGGCATCACCCCGTTCCGGGAAACGGTCTCCTTCCGGGAGGCCCTGCTGATGGGACAGGCCCCCGACGAGGGACTTTTCATGCCGGAGAGGATTCCGGTTCTCCCCATCGAGGCTTTCAAATCCCTGAAGGGCGCTCCCTATACGGAAGCCGCGCTGCTGGTTGCGGAGGCTTTTCTCGCCGCCGAGATCGATGCTGCGGCGCTCAGGCAAATCATCGAAGACGCCTACAATTTCGATGTGCCTCTGGAGAACGTTTTCGCGCGCAAATACGTCATGCGGCTCGACCAGGGTCCGACCGCGTCGTTCAAGGACTTCGCCGCCCGGCTGATGGCCAGGCTGATGGGCGCCCTGCGCGACCCGGGAAAGCGGCTCAACGTGCTGGTGGCCACCTCCGGGGATACGGGGAGCGCCGTGGGCGAGGCTTTTAAGGGGGTGGAGGGAATCGACGTGACGATCCTCTACCCGCAAGGCGAGGTGAGCGGACGGCAAAAGAGACAGCTCGATACGATCGGTCAGAACGTCCGGGCCGTCTCCGTAGACGGAAAGTTCGACGACTGCCAGGATCTCGTCAAGCGGGCCTTTTCCGATTCGCTTCTCGCCGAGTTCAAACTGACCTCCGCGAATTCGATCAATTTCGGCCGGATCCTCCCGCAGATCGTCTACTACGTCTGGGCCTGGGCGCAGCTTTCGCGGGACGGCGAACCGGCGGTCTTCTCGGTCCCGTCGGGGAACTTCGGGGACGCCCTCGGCTGCGAGTACGCCCGGCGGATGGGCCTGCCGGTGGAGAGGCTCGTCATGCCGACCAACGAGAACGACGAGTTTCCGCGATTCCTCGAAACCGGTATCTACGAAAAGGTCGCCCCGTCGCGCGCCTGCCTTTCCAACGCAATGAACGTCGGACACCCGAGCAACCTCGCACGTTTTTTCGACCTCTACGGCGGGACGGTGGACCGGACCGGCGTCGTCCACCGCATCCCCGACCTGGATGAGATGAGGAAACGGATCTACTCGGTGAGCATCTCCGACCGGGAGACGAAAAAGACCATCAAGCGGGTCTTCGATCAGTACCGGGTCATCCTCGAACCGCACGGCGCAGTGGGCTGGCGCGGCCTGGAGGTGTACCTCGAAATGTTCGGGGACAGGCCGCTCTGCATCGCGCTGGAAACGGCACATCCGGCAAAATTCCCCGACGAGATCCGGGAGCTTTTGGGAATCAACCCCGACCTCCCGCCGAGCATGGCGGACATCGACCATCGTTCCGGGGAACCGGCCTTCCTCTCCGCCGATTACGGCGAACTGAGAACCTTCCTTCAGAAAAACCTGCTGACGACGGGCTGAGGAACTCAGCGGGTCATGACAAGCTTCTGCTCCGCCTTCGGGACGTACCATTTGATGAAGTTCCAGCCGATCCCGAGCGGTGCAACCTCTACCCCGCGGAAGCGGGCATGGACGATCGGGAGGGCGTCCGGAACGTAGAGGAACAGATAGGGCTGTTCTTCGGCCAGGATCTCCTGGATCCGGTCGTAGCATCGCTTGCGGAGTGTTTGGTCGAAGGTCTCGCGAGCCCGGACGATCAGATTGTCCACCTCGTCATTCCGGTAGGAGATAAAGTTCAACTCCTGCGGTCCCGTCTTGCTCGAATGCCAGACGTCGTAGAGATCCGGCTCCATCGGGATCGTCCAGCCGAGGATCGTCGCATCGAACTTCCGCCGGTTGATGAAATCGTTCACGAAGGCGGCCCACTCGATCACCCGGATTTTCACCCGGATGCCGATCTCGGCCAGCCGTCGCTGGATGATCTCGGCGCACTTCGCCCGGATCTCGTTCCCCTGGTTGGTGATGATTTCGAACGCAAAGGGTTTGCCGTCCTTCTCCAGCGTCCCGTCGCCGTCGGCGTCCCGCCAGCCCGCCTCGGCGAGGAGCGCCCTGGCCTTCGCCGGATCGTAGGGGTAGGTCCGGACTTTCGGATGGTAGGCCCAGGTCCCCGGTTTGTACGGACCCGTCGCGGGCTTCCCGAGCCCCAGCAGAACCCCGGCGATGATCTCTTCCCGGTTCACCGCGTGGGCGAGGGCCTGGCGGACACGCTTGTCGGCGAAGAGCGGATTCTTCAGGTTGTAGCCCATGTAGGTATACGCGAAGGAGAGGTAGCGGTGCTTCCGGTAGTTCTCCCGGAAGAGGTTGTTCTCCGTCTGCCGGGTGTACTGGAGCGGCGTGAGGCCCATCCGGTCGATCCCGTTTGCGCGGAGTTCCAGGAACATCGTCGCCGTGTCGGGAATGATCCGCAGGACATAGCCGTCGATGTAGGGCTGTCCCTCGAAATAATCGGGATTGGAGACGAGAACGATCTTCTGCCCGGTCACCCACTCCTTGAATCGGTACGGCCCGGTGCCGATCGGATGCCGGCCGAGCGGGGAGGTGGTGATATCCCTCCCTTCCAGCAGATGACGCGGGAGGATGCCGACGGACCAGCTCATCAGCGCGGGGGCGAAGGGCTTGTCATAGGTGGCCCGGAAGGTGTGATCGTCGAGAACTTCCGCCTTTTTCACCTTGAGGAAGTCGCCCGCAT
>DIKL01000038.1:15391-19122 GCA_002424545.1 Syntrophaceae bacterium UBA5619 | reverse complement strand
GGTCTTGATCGTCTTGATCGGATTGACCTGGTAATGGACCGGGGATGCGGGACAGGCGAGGTTGTAGATCCGGTCGACTTCCAGATAGACCGGGTTGATGATGTCGTGGCGGATGCATTCAAAATGCGGATGGCCCAGAAGATGCCGGATGTTGTCCCGGCTTCCGGTGAAAAAGTTGTCGAGACAGAGGATCTCGCGGCCCTCTGTGAGAAGCCGTTCACTCAGATGGGAGCCGAGGAATCCGGCGCCGCCCGTGATCAGAATCCGCTCCATCCCTTTGCACCCTCCAGACGTCCCAAATTCAAGGCATTCACGACTTTTTTTACGATTTCGTCAACCCTCGATCCCCTTCGGGAACAACGGATCCGCGCGCTTCTGGCCTCCCGGATCATCCGGGGCGCCCCGATCCCCCGCGGGCCCCGCCTGGATTCCTTGTTTTTCTGGCATTCTTTCTGCAAGGTTGCTATAAACCATAAAGGGATTTTATCTGTCAATCAAAATGATCGCGGCCGCAACGCCTGAAGGGGGCATCCGCGCCGATGAGGACGGGGAAAGAAAATCATCTGTGCCGGAACGGAATCCGGAAGGGGGGCGGCCGAAAGGGCCGTTCTTCCGCCGGGGATTCTCCGGGACCGGCGGACCCCGGGGCAAGCGGGACGCTCTACGTGGTGGCTACCCCGATCGGTAATCTGGAGGACATCACGCTCCGGGCGATCCGGGTTCTCCGGGAGGTGCGGCTGATCGCGGCCGAGGATACCCGCAGAACGCGGATTCTGCTCGATGCCCATCGGATCGCCACCCCCATGACCAGCCTCCATGACTGGAACGAGTCGAAAAAATGCGGCATGCTGATCGAGAAGATCGAGGCGGGAGAGGACATCGCCTACGTCTCGGATGCGGGAACGCCGGGGATCTCCGATCCAGGCTATATCCTGATCCGGGAAGCCGTCGCCAGGAACATCCGGGTGGCGCCCGTTCCCGGCGCGTGCGCCCTGATCGCCGCGCTCAGTGCTTCCGGAATCCCGATGGACCGCTTCCTCTTCCTGGGTTTTCTGCCGAGCCGATCCCCCGCGCGAAGACGGCTGCTCGCCTCTCTCCGGCAGGAAGAAAGGACCCTCGTCTTTTACGAATCCCCTCGTCGTCTGCTGGCCGCCCTCGAGGATATCGAAGCGGAGCTGGGGGAGAGGCAGGTGGTCGTTTCCCGGGAGATCACCAAGCTCCATGAGCAATTCCTGCGGGGGTCCGCGGGCTGGTTGAAGGCGGCGCTCCAGGAGGGGGCGGTGCGGGGGGAGGTGACCCTGATCGTGGCGGGCGGGTCCGGCGATCCCGAGGAGTGTTCCGACGCGGAGATCCTTCGGCTTCGTGACCGGCTGCTCCATGAAGGGGGGCTTTCTCGAAGGGATATGGCCGAGCGGATCGCGCGGGAGACGGGGACTTCGCGGAGAAGGGTTTACCGCCTCCTACTATTTTCTTGAACTGTCCGGGGAGGTGTGGTAATCGGTCCCGGTGAAGCGGAAACGCTCGGATGCAGGGAGATTTGGCGGGTCTGCCGCTTTCGGGTCGGACAGGGGAGGAGAACCGTGGCGGAAGCTGTGTCCGGTGAAAACCGGAGCCGGGTCATGATGATCGAGGGGCGCGTGCTCAAACCGCAGGACAGGATCCATGACCTTCTGGAGGTCGTCGGGGAGGATCTCCCGTTCCGGGAGAAAAGCCCGTTCTCGGGGAGGACCGCGCCGGATCGGATCTATGACCTCGTCGATGTGGTCGAAAAAAGGCCGAAAATGGCGTTCGTTGATCCGGGCCTCCGTGACGAAATCATGAAGCGGGCCGACGAGATCGCCGAGAAGATCGCCCGAGAGCTCATCCCAGGGATCGCCGAACGGGTCATCCGGGAGGAGATCGAAAAACTTAAAGCGGGATCATGAGAGGGGTTCATAGGCTGCCGGCATTCATTTTTCGTGCGGCTGCGGTCTTTTTTTGTCTCCCCGCCGCGGCGGATCTTCACCGGGAAAAATTCCGCGGTGTCTTGCCGCATAGGGATGAAGTGAGCATGGAGGTTCATCCGGGATGAAAGGGTCTGCCCAATGAGGTCTGAAGGAATGCGTCGGTGGCTGCTTCTCGGGGTATTTTTTTTCATCGCCGGCTGTGCCGCTAAAATTCCGCATGCGATTGTTCCGGACTACGCCAAGAGAGGAACGAGGCTCATCGCCGTGATGCCCGTCGTGTCCGGCTCGGCCGATCCGAGGGCGGCCGTGATGCTGAGAGAGAAGCTGGTCGAGGAGCTCTATTTCAAGGGCTATCCGAAGATTCCGCCGAAGGCGATCGACGAGAAACTTGCCGGAGTGTCCGCCGGCGGGGAAATCCCGCCGACGCGGGTCGGCGAACTCCTCCGGGTGGACGCGGTCCTCTACGCCAGGGTGAAGGAGGCGGGTACGACCCGGGCCCTTTTCTATGCGCCGACCACGGTGGATGTCGAATTCGAGCTGAAAAGCGCCCGGACGGGAGAAAGCCTCTGGCGCGTGCAGTATCGGATGACTCATCGCCATTTCGCTTTCACCCGGAAACAGGTCGAACTGAAGAGTTCGCAGGTTTTCGAACCGGCGATTCACGGGGTTGTCACCAGGGCCCTCTCGACCCTGCCGGATATTTCGGACGCCGTCGGTTCCTGACCTGCTTTTCGGAGAGAGCCCTCCCCGCGGGAACGGATCTTCCGCCCGGAAGCGGCGCGCCCTCACTGCGCCTCCGGCTCTTTTTGCCCGGAGCGGCGCGGCGCTTCGCTCCCGGCAAGGGGGATTCATGAACCGCAAAGGCCTGCTCCTTTTTCTGGCCGTTTTTCTTTTGCCGGTCGCCGGGGTCCGGGGAGCCGTCTACCGGATGAACGTCGAGCAGGACCGTTCCGCCCTGGTCCGGGTGTATGAGGGAATGATCTATGTCAGCGGCGGAGGAAAGGCGCCGGAGGCGCCGACGCCGATCGAGCCGCCGACTCGTATGGAGGGTCCGAAGCCGATTCCCGGACCTCGCCCGGTGACCTTGGAGGAATGGACCGTGATCATCCGGGCGATGCAGCAGATGAACATCGGGGCGGACGGAAGGCCCGGGAAGCCGAGGGATTTCACCGAGACGGAAGACCGGGACGAGTGGGTGGACTGGAACAGAGACAGGGACCTCGGCAGACCCTGATCCCGCCGGAAGAGGAACCATGAACATTCCGAACTTGTTGACCCTGCTGAGAATCCTCCTGGTGCCGGTCATCGTCATTCTCCTGATCCAGGGGTCGTTTTCCAAGGCGCTGGCGGTCTTCATCGTTGCGGGTCTCACCGATATCCTCGACGGCTTTCTCGCCCGGGTCCTCAAACAGCAGACCGTCCTGGGCGCCTATCTGGATCCGATTGCCGACAAGGCGCTGCTGGCGAGTTCCTTCGTGACGCTTTCGATTCTGCACGTCATTCCCGGATGGCTGGCGGTGATCGTCATCAGCCGGGATTTCATCATCCTTCTCGGGATCTCCATTCTTTCCATACTCTCGATTTCCGTAGAGATCCGACCGGCGTTCGTCAGCAAGATCACGACCGCCCTGCAGCTGATCACGGTCCTGGCGAGCCTTGCCGGAAAGGCCCTGCCGGGGGCGCTGGACGGGATGTGGATCCCGGCCCTCTACTGGGCCACGGCGTTATTCACGATCATTTCCGGTCTGAACTACATGGCCAGGGGGGTGAAACTCATCAACAGCG
>DIKL01000038.1:0-15361 GCA_002424545.1 Syntrophaceae bacterium UBA5619 | reverse complement strand
GGGGGAATCTCATACAGGCACGTAGCTCAGGGGGAGAGCGCCATCCTGACGCGGTGGATGTCCAGGGTTCAAATCCCTGCGTGCCTACCATGATCAAACATCGCCCCGCTTCGACCCGAGGCGGGGATGCGGGGGTATGCCGGAACGGCAATGGTGTATCGAACGGGCGGCGGGTCTTGATGAGGGCATCAACGCAACGTGCTGATGCCCTTTCTTCGTAGAAAGCGGATATGGATCATCAGATTCACATCACCCTCCCGGGTGGAAAAGAGACGGAGGTTGCGGCGGGGATTTCGGTCGGGGATGTCCTTTCGGGACGCCCGGAGAAAGATCCTGGGCAGACGGTTGCCGCGAAGGTGAACGGGAGGCCGGTCGATCTGAACCACCTCCTCGATTCCGACGCCTCCGTCGAGCCGATCGACGCCGTTTCCCCGGAGGGGCTTTCGATCCTCCGCCACAGCACTTCCCATGTCATGGCCCAGGCGGTGCAGCAGCTTTTCTCCGGGGTGCAGGTCGCCATCGGACCTTCCATCGAAGACGGGTTTTATTACGATTTTGAATATGCCGAGGGGTTCACGCCCCAGGATCTGGAGCGGATCGAGGACCGGATGAGGGAGATCGCCGCTGCGGATGTTCCTTTCGAGCGCCGCGAGGTGAGCCGGGAGGAAGCGGTCGAGATCTTCCGGAGCAAGGGAGAACGCTACAAGGTCGAACTGATCAGCGAACTTCCGGCCGAGGTTGAGACGGTCAGCCTCTACGCCCAGAACGGCTACATCGATCTCTGCCGTGGTCCGCACATCCCCTCGACGGGGATGATCCGGGCGTTCAAGCTCCTGAATGTGGCGGGGGCCTACTGGCGGGGCGACGAAAACAACCGGATGCTCCAGCGCATCTACGGGACCGGCTTCGCGACCCGGGAAGCGCTCGAAGAGCACCTGCGGCTTCTCGAAGAGGCGAAAAAGAGGGACCACCGCCGCCTGGGAAGGGAACTGGACCTGTTCCAGCTCAACGAGGAGGCGGGCGCAGGTCTGGTCATCTGGCACCCGAAGGGGGCGCTGCTAAGGACCATCATCGAGGACTGGGAGAGAAAAGAGCATCTGAAACGCGGGTACGACATCGTCGTCGGACCCCAGATCCTCAAGGCCGACCTATGGAAAAGGTCGGGCCACTTCGACCACTACCGGGAGAACATGTATTTCACCGAGGTGGACGGGCAGAGCTATGGGATCAAGCCGATGAACTGCCTTTCCCACATGCTGATCTTCAAATCCCGGATCCGCTCCTACCGCGACCTGCCGCTGCGCTATTTCGAGCTGGGAACCGTCCACCGCCATGAGAAGGCGGGGGTTCTCCACGGCCTGATGCGGGTGCGCCAGTTCACGCAGGATGACGCCCACATCCTCTGCACCCCGGCGCAGCTCAACGGCGAGATCCGGGCAATTGCGGATTTCGTCGGCTATGCGATGGGCATCTTCGGTTTCGAATACGAGGTGGAGTTCTCGACCCGCCCGGAGAATTCCATCGGCTCCGACCAGGACTGGGAACTGGCCACCGCCGCCCTGGAGGGTGCGCTCCGGGACAGCGGCATGACCTATGAGGTGAACGAAGGGGACGGCGCCTTCTACGGACCCAAGATCGACTTCAAGCTGAAAGACGCCCTCAAGCGGAAGTGGCAGTGCGCGACGATCCAGTGCGATTTCACGCTGCCGGAGCGGTTCGATTTGAATTACGTCGGCGAGGACGGAGAAAGGCACCGGCCGGTGATGCTCCACCGGGTGATCCTCGGCGCCATCGAACGGTTTGTGGGGGTGCTGATCGAACACTACGCCGGCGCCTTTCCCCTTTGGTTGTCGCCCGTCCAGGCCGTCGTGCTGACCGTCACGGACAACCAGATTCCCTACGGTCAGGAGGTCCGGAGGCGTCTTGCCGAGGCGGAGATCCGGGTCGAGGGCGATTTCCGGAATGAAAAGCTGGGGTACAAGATCCGGGAAGCGCAGATGCAGAAGACGCCCTATATGCTGGTGATCGGTGAACGGGAAGTGGCCTCGGGTCAGGTCTCTCCGCGGCAGCGGGACGGGAAGAACCTGGGTTCCATCGGGGTGGAGGCCTTCGTCGCCCTTGTCCGCGAACAGTGTAAACAGTTCAAATAGCATCGGAGGTGAACCATCGCTAAGGATTTGAAGATCAACCGGGAGATCCGCTCTCCGTCGGTCAGGGTGATCGATATGGAGGGGAAGCAGTTGGGGGTTATATCCCTGACCGAGGCCCTGGCGGAGGCGGCGAAGTCGGGTCTGGATCTGGTGGAGGTATCGCCCACCGCGGCGCCTCCGGTCTGCAGGATCATGGATTACGGAAAATTCAGATACCAGCAGAGCAAGAAAACCCAGGTCTCCAAAAAGAGCCAGACGACCGTCCAGGTCAAGGAGATCCGTCTGCGGCCCAAGACGGAGGAACACGACCTGCAAGTCAAGATCAAGCATGTCCGGAAGTTTTTGGAGCAGCACAACAAGGTGAAGATCTCCATGATGTTCCGGGGGCGGGAGATCGCCTATACCGAGATCGGACGGAAGATCATGGAGGACATGAAGAACGATCTTGCGGACGGGGCGGTGATCGACCAGCAGCCGAGGCTGGAAGGTAGGAACATGATTATGATCCTCTCGCCGAAGAAATGAGGGGATCCACCGGGATGCCGATTTGCCGGGGGCTGCGGCCGAAAAGGAGCGAAGCCTGAACCGGGCAAAGGTTCATTATTTTTTCAATAAAGGGGTGACGGGATGCCAAAACTGAAAACACACCGCGGCGCGGCGAAGCGCTTTTCCGTGACGGGAACGGGCAAGATCAAGAGAAGCAAGGCTAATTCCAGTCATATTCTGACGTCGAAAACGACGAAGCGCAAGAGAAACCTGAGAAAATCGGCCATTCTCGACAAGACCAACGAGAAGGCGCTCAGAAAACTGATTCCCTATCTGTAGACGATGCGAAGGATCCTGCAAATGGCCGGATAAGACGAGGAGAATGAAACCATGGCAAGGGTAAAGAGAAGCCTGACGGCTCACAAGAAGAGAAGAAAGATCCTGAAGGCGGCCAAGGGCTTTTTTCTGTCCAGAAGCCGTCTGTTGAGAACGGCGATGGAGGCCGTGGACCACGCGATGGCCTACGCCTACCGGGACAGGAGGGTCCGGAAAAGGGATTTCCGGAAACTCTGGATCACCCGGATCAGCGCCGCGGCGCGCATGAACGACATCACCTACAGCCGTCTGATCGACGGGATGCACAAGGCGGGCGTCGAGATCGACCGGAAGATGCTCTCCGAGCTGGCCGTTCACGATCCCCGTGGATTTTCCGAGATCGCGGCCATCGCCAAGGGTGAGCGGACGGCATGAGGGAGGAGCTGAAGGCGCTTCGGGAACAGGCTCTGGCCGAGCTCCGGAAGGCCGGAACGGAGGCGGAGATTCAGGAGTTCCGCACCCGCTATCTCGGAAGAAAGGGCCTTCTCACCGGATTGCTGCGCAACATCTCGGGCGTGCCTTCCGAGGAGAGGCCGCAGTTCGGCCGGCAGTGCAATGAACTCAAGGAGACGCTGTCCGGTGAAATCGAACAGCGCCTGACAGATCTTGTCTCCTTGAAAGGCGAAGAGGAACTTCTCCGCAAGCGGCTTGACGCCACGCTTCCCGGGAGAGGCGTCCGCTACGGCCGCCGGCATCCCGTGACGCAGGTCCGGGAGGAGATCTGCCGGATCTTCACCGGCCTCGGATTCTCGGTGGCGGAGGGGCCGGAGGTCGAGCTGGACTACTACAACTTCGAGGCGCTCAACATTCCGAAGGACCACCCCGCGAGGGACATGCAGGACACCTTCTACGTCGAAGACAACATAGTCCTGCGCACCCACACCTCTCCGGTTCAGGTCCGGATCATGGAAAAAAGGAGGCCGCCTGTGAGGGTCATCTCCCCGGGGCGCGTCTACCGCCGCGACTCGGACGTTTCTCACACCCCGATGTTTCACCAGATCGAAGGCCTTCTCGTGGACAGGGGAATCACCTTCAGCGACCTGAAGGGAGTGCTGACCGCATTCCTCAAACAGGTATTCGGCGGGGAGACGGCCCTGCGGTTCCGCCCCAGCTTTTTCCCCTTCACCGAACCGAGCGCCGAGGTCGATATCGCCTGCGTCATCTGCGGTGGCGAGGGATGCCGGGTATGTAAGAAATCCGGCTGGCTCGAGATCCTCGGTTCCGGCATGATCGATCCGGAGGTCTTCCGGATGGTGGGTTACGACCCGGAGGTCTACAGCGGCTTCGCCTTTGGTCTCGGAGTCGAGCGGATCGCCATGCTCAAGTACGGTATCGACGACATCCGTCTGTACTACGAAAACGATCAACGCTTCCTGTCTCAGTTCTAACAAGCCTTTATCATCACACGACAACTGCCATGAAGTTCACGCTTGACTGGTTGAATCACTATGTAGACACCGACGGGCACACCGCCGATCAGCTGGCCGAATACCTGACCATGCTGGGGTTGGAGGTCGATGCCGTCACCCCGCTGCATCAGGAGCTGGCTCCGCTGAAGACCGCCAGGATCATCTCGGCGCGACCGCACCCGGATGCCGACAAGCTGACCCTGTGCGAGGTGGCGATCGGCGACGAGACCCTGCAGATCGTCTGCGGCGCTCCCAATGCCCGCACCGGGCTCAACACCGTTGTCGCTCTGCCGGGAACGACCTTGCCGGGCGATGTCAAGATCAAGAAATCCAAGGTCCGGGGGGTCGAGTCCTGTGGCATGCTCTGCTCCGAGCGTGAGCTGGCGCTGAGCGATTCCCATACCGGGATCATGGAACTGCCGGAAGGCACTGCCCATGGCCAGTCCTTCATCACCGCCATGGGTCTCGAGGACACGATGATCGAGGTCGACCTGACCCCGAACCGGCCCGACTGCGCCGCGGTTATCGGCATCGCCCGCGAAATCGCCGGCAAGCTCCAGCGCCCCCTGCGCCTGCCGGTCGAAGGTGCCAGGGTCGATTACACCAGCAGGAACTTTTCAGTCGATGTCGAATCGTCGGAACTCTGTCCCCGTTACGCCGCCCGCTTGATCACCGGGATCAAGATCGGCCCATCGCCGGCGTGGCTGCGCAACCGGCTGACCGCCATCGGCCTCCGCCCGATCAACAACGTCGTCGACATCACCAACTTCGTGATGATGGAGTACGGTCAACCGTTGCATGCCTTCGATTTCGCCAACCTCAATGGGGCAAAGATCATCGTCCGTTCCCCGAGGGCCGGCGAAACGACGTTCACCACTCTCGACGGGGTCGAGCGCAAGCTCAGCCCCGAGATGCTCCTGATCTGCGACGGCGACCGACCGGTAGCCCTGGCCGGCATCATGGGCGGCATGAACTCCGAGGTGACCGAAGGCACGACGACTGTGCTGCTGGAGAGCGCCTGCTTCAACCCGATCTCGATCCGCAAGACTGCCCGCACACTCGGCCTTGCCACCGACGCCTCCTACCGCTTCGAACGCGGCGTCGATCCGGAAGGCGTGTGCAACGCCATGGACCGGGCGGTGCAGCTGTTGTGCGAACTCGCCGGCGGCACGGCGGAGGATGCCGGGCGGGATGTCTATATGGGCAGGCTGCCACTGAAAACCCTGACTCTGCGGGTCTCCCGCACCTGTTCGCTCCTCGGCATCGATCTTGATGCCGCAACGATCACCACCCTGCTGCAATCGATCGGTTTCCTCTGCAAGCCGAAGGACGATGACACCTTATGGGTCAGGATCCCGACATTCAGAGTCGACATCGACCGGGAGGCGGATCTGATCGAAGAGGTGGCCCGTCTCCATGGCTACGGCAACATTCCGGTGACGCTGCCCGAGGTACGCCTCAGTTACCCGGAACAGGACCAGGGCAGGATCAAGAGGACCACGATCGCCAAACTCCTGACCGGGATCGGTTTCAGCGAGGCGATCAACTACAGTTTTTCCAACGGCCAGTACCTCGATCTGCTGCAGCTGGCAGAAGGCGACGACAGACGCCGCACCGTCCGGCTGCTCAACCCGCTGAGCGAGGAACAGGGAGTCTTGCGGACATTGCTTCTGCCGGGTCTGCTTGAAAATGTCGATCGCAACCTCCGCTTCCAGATGACGGAGGTCAAGCTCTTCGAGCTCGGCAAGGTTTTTATCAGTACCGGTCAGGCTACCCAGCCGATCGAGAAGAACCGGCTGGCCGGCGTCCTCTGCGGCAACCGTCACGGCTGCGCCTCGCCGCTGCATTTCAAAGAAGAAAAGGTCGACTTTCTCGACGCCAAGGGGGCGGTCGAATTCATCCTTGGCCAGCTGCGGCTCAACCTTGCGGCCGGGGCGACATGCATCGACTTTCATACCCCGGGACCTGACGCCAGGGAGCCCTTTGTCGTTGCCGGCGAGACCCTGCAGATCCGCCACGGCGACACTGTCCTCGGCAGTCTCGGCCGGGTCCGGCCGGAAATCCTGCGCAGTTTCGATATCAAGCTGGACGTCTACTATTTCGATCTCGACTTTGATGGCCTGTGCAGCCTCGCCGCCGCCCCGAAAGCGTTCACCGCGCTGCCCGTCTACCCCGCCGTCAAACGCGATATCGCCCTCGTCGTGCCCGGCGCCATCGCCGCAGGCGATCTGGTCAACGCGATACGCATGAGCCGCGATGCCCTGGTCGAGGATGTCGTCATCTTCGATGTCTACCAGGGAAAAACCATCCAGAAGGGCTACAAGAGCGTGGCGATTTCAGTCACCTACCGTTCCGCGGCGAAAACACTGACTGAAAAGAATGTTGAAAAATCCAACAGAAAGATAGTAGACTTGCTTACAGAGAAATTTGGAGCGAGCTTGCGTGATGCCTGATATGAATCCATCCAACCTGACCCGCAGAGAACTGGCCGAGGCCATTGCCGAGCGCCTCGGCTTTTCCCAGAGCAGCTGTGCCGATATTGTCGATTGCGTCTTCGACGCCATGAAGCAGACACTCCTGGCGGGAGAACCGATCAAGATCGTGCACTTCGGCACATTTTCGGTTCGCAGCAAGTCGCCGCGAAACGGGAGGAATCCGCGCACCGGGGAGGCAATCACGATCAAGAAACGGCAGACCGTCGGTTTCAGACCAAGCAGACAGTTGCGGGAAGAGATCAACAGATAGCTGTTTCCTGCACATCTTACAAGGAGTTCGGCTGGCGCATGAATGTGGAGATCCCAGACAAGCTCTATTTTAAGATCGGCGAAGTGAGCAAACTGACGGGTATCCCCCCCCACGTCCTTCGCTACTGGGAAAGCGAATTCCCCGCGATTCACCCCAAGCGCGCCAATTCCAAACAGCGGCTTTACCGCCATAGCGATGTCGAACTGATCCTGAAGCTCAAAGAACTCCTGCACGAACGCCGGTATACCATTGCCGGCGCCAGAAAATTCCTCTCGGATGAAGGTGTTTCGCACAATGGCGGTCATGAAGATCACCACGTTGAGCACCAGGCACAGCATCCCGGGCCGGACAATCTCCCCGCCACTCTCAGCCGAATCAAGAAGGAACTCCGAGACCTGCAGCGGCTTCTGCGTGGCAGACGGCCTTGATCAACCTGACCATACCTTCTGTTGACAGCCTCAACAACTCATGTTACATAGAGCGTCACAAAGACGGGATGTAGCGCAGTCTGGTAGCGCACCTGAATGGGGTTCAGGGGGCCGGAGGTTCAAATCCTCTCATCCCGACCAGCTGAAAATGAAGGGTTTGACAGTCGTAACCGGCTGTTAAACCCTTTTTTTATTGGGTTTTGCGATCTTCCTGCAATTGACACACACATTGACAACGCACGCGCCATGTGACTATAAAACACGGAGCATTCTCCCCAGGACCCGGTCTGAAGATCAGCGGCTCAGCAACCTCAACCCCGCCCTAACCGGTGAATGTTGGCCCGGCTCTTTTTGACCGAAAGCTGCCACAAAATGGCCCCGGTGGTCTCATGGGTGCAGACATTCGAGAGAGATCACCCGAATGCCTTTGCTCTCACCGTGGTCGGTGATTCGATGCAGCCTGAATTTACCAAGGGGGGCATTATCATCATTGCCCCAGAGCTTGAACCGGTCAGTGGCAGTTACATCGTCGCCAAGAACGGAGCGAAGACGACCTTTAAACAGTTTGTGATGGATGGGCGGTCTGTTCCTGAAACCGCTCAACAGCCGGTATCCGATCCGTGACATGACCGGGATCGAGTTCAGGATTGTTGGGGTGGTGGTGGAGAAGAGGAAGAGGTATTGAAGAAATTCTCGTGTATCAAGGTGGAATGTAAAAGTTGGGAACCAGACTTCGCTGACTTGCCGCTGGGAGTCCCCATTTTAGTTGACGATTGTTGGACAGTAAAAAACCACGAAGATAAATGTCTTGTACTTTCTGTATTGCACCCACCATGGAATGTTACGCGGAAACCATAAATCACCTTGTTCGGCTGGAGTAGAGACTATGGTCGATACAACACGGGGAGATCACGATTGTCCCATGTCCACTGAAATCGGTATGCGATGTTCGGAAGCATGCACGCGCAGCGGCCTCGCCGCGCTTATCCTAGCTGCCGTTGCATTTGGCCTTCTGCCCGTTACTGATGAGGCGATACGGACGAATTCCCTCCGGCAATATCTCAATTTGCGATTGGCACTTGCCGAGACCATGAGCCAAATCAAGAACGAGGACTGTTGGAAAAGTCTCTCATTGAACAGGCCATTACAGTCTCTTTCAATGGAGGAAGCAGAAAGACTTGAGTGCATTGAATCGATTGGGCAGAGCGGAGTCGATTTCAAAGTCCAACCTAAGTCTTCCCAATTGGAGATGCCCAGAGTGCAGACCCAATCCTCAAGCTCGACACCTCCACCGATTCCGCAGGCGGGCAAAAAGCAATTCCCAAGAGATACAACCCACACGAGGCAGCTTACGGCTCCGACATTATTAAGCATGTCACGTAAATACGAAATGCCCTACTTGGCAATCTTGAAAGAGATACTATCCAATCTGGGCAACGTTGAACTACTGGAAAAGGCAAGGGAGGTTTCACCAAGATACGATCACGCCATTCTCCGGTGGGAACAGCAGAGATATATGAATGCGCTACGGCGGTTGCAAAGCAACGGTGAAAACGGTCTTAGCGGTTTGGTGGATACCAACAAGGATAGTAGCAACGCGAAAGACTTTTCCTGGTCTACCATGACTATCGGTGATATCACCGAAATCACCCTCTATGAATTGCCAACGTACGAAATAAGCGACGAAATAGAGAGTCGAAGGCAGCGCATCAACATTCCATCCGTGCCAATACCTATGGATTTGAGAGTTGGGGCGTCGGTCTTGCTTGCAGGATTGCTGATGGTCGCGACATTCTTCTGGCTATACTACCAAGAGGGTAAACGAAATAAGGCACACTTGACGCAAGGAACAATATTCTCCGTCCTGCATCAGCATACGATCGGCCGTATACTCTTCATCGCATTAACTCTAGTTCCAATGACTAGCGCAGCTCTTCTGGCTTTCAAGTTCTTCTCTAGCTCTTATTTGCCCAATTCCATATTGCAGATTTCGCTTGTCGTCTTGCTTTCCACCATCAGCCTAAGCGTTTTATGGAATTCAAACATTGCTAAGACAAATGTGCCTAATAAAAATGAGCCTGGGCTGCGAGTTACACTCGACAAGCGGGATGTGGTGAAAATCAACAAAATTTCAGAAAGCGGAAATTAGGCAACTAATTCTGACAGTCCAGGCAGCAGCCCTGCGAAATATTATGGATCAGAAAACTTTAAATAATTGGAGATTATAACGTGAATATATTTCAATCTTTCCTGTTATTACTCGTTTGGATGTTTCCATTTGTGTTTGTTTGTTATTTCCCCGCAGCATTTGTGTTTAACAGGAAAATTGTACCAAAAAAGGTTCTGCTGATCTGGTTCCTGTTCACCTGGATTATTGTAACCATCTTTTCAGCAATGTTGGGGCCGCTCAACCCATCTCCTATTTTGGTGCCGATCGTCATGTCTGCCATTGTGAATGGTTGGCTGTATTTTTCCAATCGAGACCACAAGAAATAAACTTTGCCGTCAAAGTCCCCACCCGTCTTTCGGTTACCAGGCTGAGATTGAGCGATAACCAGATGATAGCCTTTTTATGATCAACGAAAAAGGCTTCCAACATTGGTTATCCACGGTCATTATTGGTTGGTTTTGCAATCAAAATTGACAGCATACCGCCTGCCTACTACTACATCTCCCATAAGTTGCCAGGATAGCGACCGTCTGGTGTCGGCTTCGACACTGACGGCCATCGAATAAATTAAGCGACAGGGAGAAGATTATGCGACGGATATTGATACTTGCTCTACTTTTTGCCACTGTGCCCCTTGCAGTATACGGGGCCTACCATCACGGTGGTGACACCGACTCGGATATCGCCCTGCAGGCCTATCCGGCCATCGAGGGAACCAAGCTCGACAGCTGCGCTCTCTGCCACAGCGGCGGCGAGTACGAGAAAAAAGGGGTCATTGTGCAGCTGGGGAGCTGCCAGTGGTGCCACTACTCCTATGGGTATGATGGGAGCGGCGATATTGCCGACACCCTCAATGGGTACGGACAGGACTACCTTTCGAGCGGCAAAACGATCCAAGCATTCTCGGATATTGACGCTCAGGACTCCGATGGAGACGGTTTTGCCAACGGGGTAGAGATTGCCGCATTGCGATTTCCGGGAGATGCCAACGACGATCCGACCAAGGTTCCCGCTCCTTACCGCGTGCTCACCCTGGACGAACTGCAGACCATGCCGTCCCACAGCCAGCTGATGCTCATGAACACCCATAAATCGGGCGATTTCTATGCCAAATACACCGGTGTTACCATGGCCAATTTGCTCGACGACAGCCATATTCTGCCATCGGCCACCGGCATCACGGTTTTCGCCCCGGACGGCTGGGCCCAGTACCATCCGCTTGAACCCGACAACGACCCCCTCATGTATCATGTCTACGGCGTCTACCCGGAGGCCAAGTTCTTTTATAGTGAGGAGGCGGATGACAGCATCAATCCCAACGGCTGGTGCGACTACTCTTCCCCGTCCGTCGAGGGCTTGCAGAATGACGTTCCTATTGTGGTTGAAGGTGGCCTGCAGATGATTCTGGCCTATGGCCGGGATGGTTCTTATCTGGAGCCCGGCCAGCTCACCCTATCCAATAAACTGGACGGCGAAGGCCCTTTCAGGGTAGTGCCCCCGCAGAAAGTTCCCGGACCGCCTGACCAAGCCACAACCGCCGTTTCTCAGGACGTGGTCTGGCCTTTCGATGAAGACGCCGACCACAATGCCGGGTACGCCTCCCGTTCGGCGACCATGATCCGGATCGAGCCGCTGCCAGAAGGCACCACCGATATCGATATCCTCGAAGCGGGTTGGAACTATGTGGATGAAGGGAAAATCCTCATCTATGGCAACATCGATCCGCTCGGCACCATGATGGTCAAGATAAACGAGCTGTATGACCTGGTTATGGCCATGGACCAGGACGCTTTTGCTCTCCGGAATGCAAAAAAAATCCTGCTCAACAGCATCGCCGTGATCCGTGCCCAGCTGAAACGTGACAACGAACAGCCGGTTACGGTCCAGCTGAGAAATCTTGTTGCAAGGGTCGATGGTTGTATCGAAAATGGAAAACCTGACCAAAACGACTTGCTGGGGTCTTGCAGCGAACAAGCCCGCGTCTACTGGGCACTTCACGAGTTGAGCGTCCTGCAGGCCATCGGGAAATAAGGCAACCCGGAACTCAAACCGGCGATAGCGAGATGGCAAACAAAAGGCGGGTAAGGACTCTGGGCTCCTTACCCGCCTGACCAGTTAGGCGGCACATCCATCGTTGACGCACGGCTTCAGGCCAGGGTACCCCTCCTCCTCGCAGACCGAACGAATTACTGAGACAGGATAGTTACTTCCAATCGGGTAGCCAGGGAAACTCGCCCCCTCCCCTCACCAGTCTGCATACGATTCCGGGCGATTCGTAAAAGTTACCGGGCCATTGCCGGGTAATCGGGCATAAGCATACCATTCCATCAGACTCGCTGAGCATCCCCGCTCAACGAGCGCCACCCGGTCCGCGACATGACCAATATCGAGTTCAGGATCGCCCGGGTGGTGGTGGAGAAGGGGAAGAGGTATTGACACCAAGCCAAACTGTATATACAATAAAATATGAATTACGAATGGGATGAAAACAAACGCGTCGCCAACATTGCAAAGCACGGCGTCGATTTTACCGATGCCGAGCTATTTGATTGGGCGTCGGCCGTCGAATCCCAGGACGATCGCGCTCAGTATGGCGAAGAAAGATTTGTCGCCATCGGTATTATCGGGAAGCGCCTTCATATTCTGATCTATACCAAAAGGGGCCAGGCAATTCGACTGATCAGCTTGCGAAGGGCGAACAAAAGGGAGAAGGAATTTTATGAAAAAACGCAAACCTGAAAACATCGCCCAAGAAGATTGGGATGCGGTTGATTCCCCGCCCTTGTCCGACTCGATGCTGTCCGCCATGAAACCGGTCGGAGAAAGGCACCCGGAAATTCCGCCTCGGGTTCGCGGCCCGCAGAAAGCACCGCGAAAGGTGCCTGTCGCCCTGCGCCTCGACCCCGCTATCGTCAACGCCTTTCGTGCCACTGGGCCGGGCTGGCAATCACGAGTCAACGCGGTTCTCCGCGATTGGTTGGAAGAGCATAAGCCGGCATGACTCGATCCTCAAGTAAATCAGCGATATGGCACAAAACTACCTAAAACCCCCGCCGGATATATTCAATTGAAATAACGTGTTTTTTTATGAATGGGGTTCTGGGGGCCGGAGGTTCACATCCCCTCATCCCGACCAGCTGAAAAAAGGGTTTAATAGTCGTAACCGTCTGTTAAACCCTTTTTTTATTGGTCTTTGCAATCTTCCCCAAATTGACACACATTGACAACGCACGCGCCATGTGACTATAAAACACGGAACATTTCCCACAGGCCCCGGTCTGAAGATCAACGGCGCGGCAACTAAGCCGGTCCAGCAAAATTGCACAACTTTTACGAGGCCGGGGTGGGCCCTTTCGGGAATCTCCCCTGCCCCCACACCAACGATAAATCCACATGAGGGGACAAAAGGAATGGCGGCAAATCCCGATTTCATTTCTCCTTGCGGTCTTTATTGCGGTGTTTGCGCTATTTACATCGCAGCGCGTGACAACAATAGCAGGCTTAAGGAGGGACTGGCAAACCTGTACAAGGGAGGGACTCCGGGTAAAGGCACACTCCCAGATTGCGAAAACCTTTCTACAACAGATATTCATTGCGGTGGGTGCTTGTCAGATGATCTTTTCATTCATTGTCAGCACTGTGCGATCAGGGCCTGCACCAACGAAAAAAGCTACACAGGTTGTCACGAGTGCGATGATTTTCCTTGCCAGCACATCGACAACTTCCCCATGGCCGTTGGCAAGAAAGTCATTTTGCGGTCTGTCCCGTATCGACGAGAATTCGGAGCTGAAAAATGGGTTCGAGACGAAGAGGCCCGCTATGTGTGTCCAGAATGCGGCAATAAGGTTTTTCGCGGCGTGATGAGATGTAATAAATGCAAAGGGAAATTGGATCTGGACTGACAACGTTGGTTAAGCATAATCGGGTAAGCCAGGGCAATTTCTCCCTGGCCCGCACACCATCTAGCCTGGCATGCGGGTCCGTGCCCAGCGGTTGTTGATGCTGCCGTGTCATAGCCGGCCAGCCGGGCGTACACAAACCATGCCGACGGACTCGCAGAAGCTCACCGGTTAATAAACATCCTGCAGCAACAAAAATGAGAGTTAAAAATGCATAAAATAGATCCAATAGGGATAATAATTTCACCTCATAAATCAATTGCAAATATGCCTATTCAACCAAAAGGCGCATCAGAGTTCGAAGGGCAGGTAATAGTGAATGAAAAATACGTTGACGGACTGCAAGATCTTGATGGTTTCAGCCATATTTATCTTCTGTATAGCTTCCATAAGGCAACACGAACTGAGATGGTTGTGACTCCGTTTATGGACAAGAAAAAAAGAGGCGTGTTTGCTACACGTTCTCCGCTGCGGCCAAATCATATTGGCCTATCCATTGTCAATCTATTAAGAATCCAAAGAAATACAATTTTTGTAAAGGGAATTGATGTACTCGATGGGACTCCGTTATTGGATATCAAACCATATATCGAACAATTTGATGTCGTACAACATAGCGTTTCTGGATGGCTTCAAGCCAGTGATGAAGAAATTAGACAAAAACGTTCTGATGAAAGATTCAGGTAATATGAAAATCAAAATAAAGAACAAAAAACCGCCAACTCAATCGCTGATCAGGGACAAACAAAACAGCGATGTCCCGGTGAGCCAGAACATTTTGCATAACCACGAAAATAAATTTTTTTTCTTTTCGCATAACGCCCACCATGGAGTGTTATGCGGATAATAAAAATTACGTTGTTCTATTCTTGATTTCGTGCGATCCATGATTTTATCGAAACTGTATTTTTGCGAGAGGGCTTTTCATGCTTTACAAATTTGACGGCAAGCAGCCAATAATAGAGGCTGATACCTATGTAAGCGAATTGGCAAGCGTTATCGGCGATGTAGTTATCGGTCACAATTGCTATATTGGCCATGGCGTTATCTTAAGAGGGGACTACGGCAGAATTGAAATCGGTGACGGCACAGCAGTGGAGGAAGGAGTCATTGTTCACGCTCCGCCTGGCGATACAAACCAGATCGGGAAAAAAGTAACGATAGGTCACGGTGCTGTTGTCCATGGAAAAAAAATTGGCAATCATGCCGTTATCGGCATGGGCGCTATATTGAGCATCTGGTCTGAAATCGGAGAGTGGGCAATTGTTGCAGAAGGTGGCGTCGTAAAAATGAGACAGATAATTCCTCCAAAAGTGGTTGCTGCAGGCAATCCAGCAAAGATCGTCAGAGAAATAAGCTCAAAAGACGAAGAATTATGGATCCGAGGTAAACAGCGCTATATTGATCTCGCTAAAAAATATCTGGCTGAGGGCATGGAGCCGGTGAAATAAGGAAAAAGCTTCAGATTATGGCCTGATCGGGTGTGGGGGAGATTTTCGTTCCCCCAGCCCCTACACCACCTGGCATGCGGGTCCGCACCGAGCGGATCGCCGAAGCCGAAGTCTATATCGACGCCGTCCCCGCCCGACAGGGAGCGATCATGAAACAGCACCACCCGTAAGGAAATATTTCACAATGGACATTCCACGGATCTTCAACATCACCGAAAGTGCTCACCGCATCCACAACCCGTTCACAC
>DIKL01000053.1:2421-2618 GCA_002424545.1 Syntrophaceae bacterium UBA5619 | reverse complement strand
GCCGCAAGGGTCGCCGCCGGCGCCGTCGCCCGGAAGGTCGTCGGGCAGGCGGGGATCGCCGTTTCAGCCCGGACGGTGGAGCTGGGCGGGATCGCCGCCCGGGATCTCTCTCCATCCGCGGCGGAGGCAAGCCGCTTACGCTGCCCGGACCCGGTAGCGGAAGCCCGGATGTTCAAAAGGCTTGAAGAGATCAAGGC
>DIKL01000053.1:0-2380 GCA_002424545.1 Syntrophaceae bacterium UBA5619 | reverse complement strand
GCCTCGGCGAGCCGGTCTTCGGCAAAATGGACGCGGACCTGGCGGGGGCGCTTATGGGAATCGGAACCGTCAAGGGGGTAGAGATCGGCGCAGGCTTCGCGGCGGCGCGGATGACCGGCAGCGCCTGCAACGATCCCATCGGACCGGAAGGCTTCCGGACAAACCACGCCGGGGGGATTCTTGCGGGGATCACCACCGGCGCTGAGATTGTCCTACGGGTCGCCTGCAAGCCCATTCCATCGATTGCCCGGCCGCAGGAGACGATCGATATTCACGGCAATCCCGCCGTTGTGGCGGTCAACGGCCGTCACGACGTGTCGGTCATCCCGCGGATCATTCCGGTCTGTGAGGCGATGGTCTGCATCGTCCTGGCGGACCATATGCTCCGGCAGAGGGCGATCGCGCCATGGAGGCCATTTTCAAGTGAATAATTTCGCAATCGGCATCATTGGAGGAACGGGGGGAATCGGAAAGTGGTTCGCCGATTTCTTCAATGGAGAGGGGCACAGGGTCCTGGTATCGGGAAGGACGAAGGGGCCGTCCATTTCGGAGATCACCACATTGTGCCGGGTCGTCATCGTAGCCGTGCCCATTGCGGCGACGCTTGATGTGATCCGCAAGGCCGGGCCACTTCTTTCGGAGGACGCCCTGCTGATGGACCTCACCTCGCTGAAAGAGGAACCGGTACGGGAAATGCTCGCCTCATCCCCGGCGGAGGTGATCGGCTGCCACCCCCTTTTTGGACCGGACGTCCTCTCCATGAACGGCCAGAACATCGTCCTGTGCCCCGTGCGGGGAGGCGGCTGGCTGGGCTTTCTACAGGAGATCTTCGTGAAAAATGGCGCCCGGATCACGGTGACGGCTCCGGCGGAGCACGACCGGATGATGGCCCTGATCCAGGGACTCACCCATCTGGATACAATCCTGATGGAACTCTCCCTGCGGGATTCCGGCGTGGAACCGTCGGAACTCGACGCCTTCTCAACGCCGATCTTCCGGACGAAGCAGGCGATTTCCGCAAAGGTCTTCGGTCCGCGTCCCGGCCTTTATGCATCCCTGCTTGTGGAAAATCCGAACATGCCGACGCTGCTGGCGATTTTCGAGCAAAACTTCGCCCTCGTCAAAGAGCTGATCCGACAGGGGGACGCGTCGGGCATCGAGGCCCTGCTGAAGAGGCCGAAGAGACCGTGAAGTCCGTGACGGATATCGCGGTCTTCCTTATTTGAAGAGTGACTGGAGAAACAACCCATGTACGATCCTGATTTTGAGACCTTCGCCCGGCGTGCCGGGGAGGGCAACCTGATTCCCGTCTGCCGGGAGATCCTCGCCGATACGGAAACCCCCGTCACGGCCCTGATGAAACTGGCGGACCACCCCCACGTTTTCCTGCTTGAGAGCGTAGAAGGGGGGGAGAAATGGGCGCGTTACAGCTTCCTCGGAACAGACCCGCGGTTGATTTTTCGTGTCCAAGGGGCGGAAGTGGTTATCGAGGAAAACGGCGCCGTGCAGCGCATCCCGCACGGCGGCGACCCCCTGCGGTTCTTGAAGGGCCTCCTCGATCGTTGCCGTCCCGTTCCGATGGAGGGGCTGCCCCGGTTCTTCGGGGGCGCCGTGGGGTTTCTCGGGTACGACATGATCCGCTATTTCGAGCGTCTCCCCGCCGGGAAGGGGGAGGCCCCGGTGGATGACGAGGCGGTTTTTTTGGTCACCGACACGCTTCTGATTTTCGATAACGTTCGCCACACCCTCAAGGTCGTCGCCTGCGCGACGATCGGGGAAGGCGAGAATCTGAGGGAGAGCTACGACGGGGCCGTACGCCGGATAGAGGCCATGACGGCCACGCTCCAGTCCCCGATGGTCGTGAAACCGGCGTCCGCGAAGCGAATGGAACAAACTCGGAAATTCCCACCCCCGTTCCGGTCCAACATGACTCGGGAAGCCTTCATGGCGATGGTCCGGAAGGCCCAGGAATATATTGTCGCGGGGGACGTCATCCAGGTCGTCCTCTCCCAGCGGCTGAAGAGAGAATCCGACACAGATCCGGTCGATCTCTATCGCGCACTCCGCTATGTGAACCCCTCGCCCTACCTGTTCTTTCTCAAGGTCCGGGATCTCTGCCTCATCGGCTCCTCGCCTGAGGTCATGGTCCGCCTCGAGGAGGGGATCGCGGAACTCAAGCCGATCGCCGGGACGAGGCGCAGGGGAAAAAACGAGCAGGAGGACCGGAGTCTTGCCGATGAGCTCCTCCAGAACCCCAAGGAACGAGCGGAGCATGTGATGCTCGTCGATCTGAGCCGGAATGACCTCGGACGGATCGCCCGGATCGGGAGCGTACAGGTCAACCAGTTGATGACGGTGGAACGTTACTCCCACGTGATGC
>DIKL01000106.1:4998-5702 GCA_002424545.1 Syntrophaceae bacterium UBA5619 | reverse complement strand
GAACGTCTTCGAAGTCCTCTTCCGCCCCGGCGATGCCCAGACCGGCGCCCCCTGCCCCGCCTGCAACTCCCGCCGGACGAAGCGCCTGCCGTCGGCCTTCGCCGGGAAGATCGGCAACACCGCGGGCGGCGCCGGCTGCGGCACCTGCTCCGCCACCTCCTGCGGACCCACCTGAGGCCACTGATCCCGGGGCGGTCCGCCCCGCACGCAAATTCCGTTTGCCAAATCGGAGACGATCCATTATAAGGGGTCGGCTTTCGGAGGGCTCGACCGCCCGGAGCGGGAGCGATCCCGATCCGGGGGTCCCCGACCTCCCATCACGGGCGGGCGCGCATGCAACCCGATCCGATCCCGACAGTCGCGCCGGTCCCGAATCCATTTTCCGTTGAAAGGAGCAGCACGAGGATGAACATTCTGATCTTTGGACCGAACGGCAGCGGCAAGGGCACCCAGGGCGCGATTGTCCAGAAGAAGTACGGCGTCCCGCACATCGAAACCGGCGTTATCTTCAGGGAGAACATTAAAGGCGGAACGGATCTCGGCAAAAAAGCTAAAGAATTTATAGACAAGGGTGAACTGGTCCCGGACGGGATCACCGTCCCCATGATCCTGGACCGCCTTCAGCAGCCGGACTGCGCGAAGGGCTGGCTCCTCGATGGCTTCCCCCGCAACCTGGCGCAGGCCGAGGCCCTGGACAAGGCCCT
>DIKL01000106.1:0-4912 GCA_002424545.1 Syntrophaceae bacterium UBA5619 | reverse complement strand
ACAACATCTACATCGACGCGATCAAGCCGGCGGAGAAGGACGGGAAGGTCGTCTGCCGCGTCTGCGGCAGCGACAAGCTCACCACGCGCGCCGACGATCAGGATGAGGCCGCGATCGACAAGCGCCACGGGATCNNCGAAGACGGGCACGCTGGCCGCGGTCAATTACTTCCGGGAACGGACCCGGGTCATCGGCGTCGACGGCGCCCCGGGCGTCAAGGAGGTCTCCGAGGCCCTGCTCAAGAAACTGGCCTGAACCTCCCCGAGTCCCCGCCGTCTTTCCCCCCTCGCCTCGAACCCACCGCCCTCCCCTGCACGGGAGGGCGATTTTTTTTTGCTGGAGATCATTGGCCCGTCGCCGGTGCATCTCTGTTCTGGACATCCCGGCGGTTTGCGTTTATGTTGTCCGCAAACGGATGCCGTTCCGCGGGGATCGCCCTTGGCCCGTGGATCCCCCCCCCACGGGGGGGGCTGTGCGACCGGAGCGGCAGGACCGGACGTCCCGCGTTGTCCGGAAACCCGCGCGCCAGAAAATCGACCCCATGCACCTGCTCAACGATATCCTGATCATCCTCGGCCTTTCGGCGTTCGTCCTGTACGTCTGTTATCTGATCCGGGTGCCCAACATCGTGGGGTTTCTCGCCACCGGCCTGATCTGCGGCCCTTTCGGACTGGGCCTGGTCCGGGATATCGCCGCCGTCAAGCTCCTGGCCGAAGTGGGCGTGGTCCTCCTTCTGTTCACGATCGGCCTGGAATTCTCCTTTCGCAACCTTCTCCACATCAAGCGGCCCGTCCTCATCGGCGGATCGCTTCAGGTGGCGATCACGGTCTTCTGCGGCTTCGCCGTCTCCCGGCTCTTCGGTTTGCCCCTGGGAGTATCGGTGCTGATCGGCTTCCTGATCTCCCTGAGCAGCACGGCCATCGTCCTCAAGATCATGCAGGACCGCGCCGAGGTCGAAACCCCGCACGGGGGCACGGCCCTCGGCATCCTCATTTTTCAGGACATCATCGTCGTGCCCATGATGCTCCTGATCCCTCTTTTGGCCGGGGAACAGAACGGGGGCGGCCAGGCGGCGCTCTGGATCTTTCTCGCCAAGGTCATCTCCATCCTGGCGCTGACGATCGTCAGTGCGCGCTGGATCGTGCCGTTCGCCTTCTACAACATCGCCCGCACCAAAAGCCGTGAACTCTTCCTGCTCAGCGTGATCGCCATCTGTCTGGCCGTCGCCTGGCTGACCTACCAGGCCGGTCTGTCGCTTGCCCTCGGGGCGTTCCTGGCGGGCCTGATCATTTCCGAATCGGAGTACAGCCATCAGGCGCTCGGCGATATCCTCCCCTTTCGCGACGTCTTCACGAGTTTCTTTTTCGTGTCCATCGGCATGCTCCTCAATGTCGGTTTTTTCTTCGATCACCCCCTTTACCTGTCGTCGCTGGCGCTGGGGGTGCTCTTCGTCAAGGCGCTGATCGTGGTCGTCGTCGCCATCCCCCTCGGCCTCTCCCTGCGGACGGCGATCCTGGTGGGCATCGCCCTGAGCCAGGTGGGGGAGTTTTCGTTCATCCTGTCTGAAAAGGCCCTCCAGTACGGCCTGCTGACGGGGGATACGCATCAGATCTTCCTGGCCGTCTCCGTCATAACCATGATGGCGACGCCTTTCGCTCTGGCCGCTTCCCCCGGGATCGCGCGCCTGGCCCTCAGACTGCCCCTGCCCCGAAAAATCAAGCGGGGAGCCTACCCCTCGCGCCGGGCAGAGCGCGTTCGCGACAAAGATCACCTGATCATCGTGGGCTTCGGCCTCAACGGCCGCAATCTGGCCCGCGCAGCCAGGTTCAGCGGCATTCCCCACGCGGTCATCGAAATGAACCCGACGGTCGTGCGGGAGGAGCGGGCTAAAGGAACGCCGATTCACTACGGGGACGCCACCCAGGAGGCGATCCTGCAGCACCTGAACATCAAGGCGGCCAAAGCCCTGGTCGTGGTCATCAACGATCCGTCCGCGACGCGCCGGATCACGGAGCTCGCCCGGAGGTTGAATCCAAAGCTCTACCTCGTGGTCCGCACGCGGTTCATCCAGGAGATGGCTCCCCTGACAGAGCTGGGCGCCGACGAAGTCATCCCGGAGGAATTTGAGACGTCCGTGGAAATTTTCAGTCGCGTCCTCGCCAAATATCTGCTGCCGAAGGACGAGATCGAAAAGTTCGTGGCGGAAATCCGCTCGGAACGTTACGGGATGCTGCGGAGCCTTTCCCACGAGGCCACGTCCTGCACGGATCTCGATCTGTGCCTGCCGGACGTGGAAATCAAATCGTTCCGCATCGCCGCGGGATCTCCCTATGTCGATAAAACGCTCGCCCAGACCGAACTCCGGAAAAAGATGGGGGTGTCCGTCCTGGCCCTGCGACGCAAGAACCAGACGATCTCCAATCCCCCCGCCGAAACGGTCTTTCAGGCCGGGGATATCCTGTTCATGGTCGGGGAACCCGACCGGCTTGCGGATGCGATCAGCCGTTTCAATCCGCAGGGGTGACCGCCGGCGTCCCAGCCGTCCCGCCCTCCGCTTTACTCTCCCCCTTGAATATGCTATAAGCCGCCCAATTTCGTCTCCCCCGGGTTCGGCGGGGCGTGCGCCCCAGACGGCGTGAACGTCAAGCCCCGGCACGATGCGAACCCCGGCCGGCGCCGACACGCGGCGGGCGAGGACGGGATGACGGGTGACCCATGAACCACATTCGGAATTTCAGCATCATCGCCCATATCGACCACGGAAAATCGACCTTGGCCGACCGTCTCATCCAGATCACCGGGGTCGTCGATGCCCGGAACTTCCAGGACCAGATCCTGGACAACATGGATATCGAGCGCGAGCGGGGCATCACGATCAAGAGCCAGGCCATCGCCCTTCCCTACCGGGCCGCGGACGGCCGGGACTACACGCTGAACCTGATCGACACGCCGGGACATGTCGACTTCACCTACGAGGTTTCGCGCTCGCTCGCCTCCTGCGAGGGCGTGCTGCTCCTGGTCGACGCCGCACAGGGCGTCCAGGCCCAGACGCTCGCCAACCTCTACCTCGCCCTCGAAAACGACCTCGCGATCATCCCCGTCATCAACAAGATCGACCTTCCCTCCGCCGACATCGAACGGGTGAAGGAACAGATTGACGCCGAGCTGGGTCTCGATCCCGAGACGGCGATCCTCTGCTCCGCCAAGGAAGGAACGGGGATCGAGGAGATCCTGGAGGCCGTCGTCCGGAAGATCCCCCCGCCCATCGGCGATCCGGACGCGCCGCTGGCGGCGCTCATCTTCGATGCCAAGTACGATGCCTTCCGGGGAACGGTGATCCACTGCCGCCTCTTCGCCGGGACCCTCAAGGCGGGGGACGTCATCCGCTTTCATTACAACGACGCCACCTACCGCGTCGAAGAGGTGGGCCGATTCCTCCTGCAGCGGGAGAAGGCCGACGCCCTCCGGGCCGGCGAGGTGGGCTACATCATCGCCGGAGTGAAAACCGTCTCGGACGTGCGGACGGGCGATACGATCACGCACGAGAGCCGACCCTGCGCCGCGCCGCTCCCGGGCTTCAAGGAAATCAAGCCGGTCGTTTTCGCCTCCATCTACCCCATCGCCTCGGACGACTACGAGGACCTCGCCGTCTCACTCGAAAAGTACAAGCTGAACGACGGCTCGTTCGTCTACGAGAAGGATTCCTCCGCCGCCCTGGGCCAGGGATTCCGCTGCGGATTTCTCGGGCTCCTCCACCTCGACGTCGTGCAGGAGCGCCTGGAGCGGGAGTACGATCTGTCCATCATCCTGTCCGTTCCCTCGGTCCGCTACCATTTCATCCTGAAGGACGGCGCCTCCGTCTGGGTGGACAATCCGATGCACTACCCGGATCCCGTCTCCGTCGTCAAAAGCGAAGAGCCCTACATCCGCGCCGCCATGATGCTTCCGGACCGCTATCTCGGCGCGGTGATGAAACTCTGCATGGAAAAGCGCGGCGTCAACTCGCAGATGAACTATTTGAGCCCCGGCCGGGTGGAGCTGACCTACGAAATGCCGCTCTCCGAGGTCATCTACGACTTCTACGACCGCTTCAAGTCCGTCACCCAGGGCTACGGCTCGTTCGATTACGACCTGATCGACTACCGCGAAAGCAACCTGGTCCTCCTCGACATCCTCGTCAACGGGGAAAAGGTGGACGCCCTCTCCCAGATCGTCCACCGGGACCGGGCGCGGGCGCGCGGGGTCCAGGCCTGCGACCGCCTGAAGGACGAGATCCCCCGCCAGATGTTCAAGATCGCGATCCAGGGCGCGATCGGCGGCGAGATCGTCTCGCGCTCCACCATCTCCGCCTTCCGCAAGGACGTCACGGCGAAGTGCTACGGCGGCGACATCACCCGCAAACGTAAACTGCTGGAGAAGCAGAAGGAAGGGAAGAAGCGCATGAAGCAGGTGGGCAACGTCGAACTGCCGCAGGAAGCATTCCTCGCCATCCTCAAGGTCAAGGAGAGCAAGTAGTGAGCATCTTCCGCAAGAAACCACCCGTCGTCGGCCAGCGGCGCAAATCGGCGCTGCGTGACTGGACCGAGGCGCTGCTGGTGGCCGCCATTCTGGCCCTGATCATTCGCACCTTCATTGTCCAGGCCTTCAAGATTCCCTCTGGCTCGATGGAGGATACCCTGCTGATCGGCGACCACCTGCTGGTCAACAAGTTCATCTACGGACTGCAGATCCCCGGTGTTGACGGCCGCTTCCTGAGCATTCGCGAACCGCAGCGCGGCGACATCGTGGTCTTTGAATTCCCGGAGGACCGCGGCCAGCCGTTCTGGAAGCGCCGCGATTTCATCAAGCGCATCGTCGGCCTCCCCGGTGACACCGTGGAAATCCGCAACAAGCAGCTGCTGGTCAACGGCCA
>DIKL01000131.1 GCA_002424545.1 Syntrophaceae bacterium UBA5619 | reverse complement strand
AACCGTTGGCCAGTTTTAGGTATCAGCAGTTCCCTGAACCCGGATATGTCAACTTTTCGGAGCGGTGTTCGAAGATTAAGCTCGATCAGATTGTTTCCAATGACGGCTATGTTATCCCTCGGAAAATCCTGGCTGAATCCGTTCAGCAGGACATCGGAACCATAATTTTTCTTTATGAAATCAACAGTTATCTCTTTCGGACGATATACCTTGACTCCCAGGGAATTGAAAATGCTCATCAGCGCAAGGTTTTCCTCCTCCAGCATCTCTGACTCGCTTTTGCCGGTTTTGGGGTCGATCATATCCGTCCAGAGCATCCCCGCGGTTTTTCTGGCATACTCTGCTTCGTCCGGCGGCAATACTTTCATGGCGTTTTCGAACCAAGGCGCACTGAGAGATGGCGACATCCCGTAGGGAAGCCCGACAATCACTTCTTTCAAATCTCCGTACTCATAGTCTACAAAGACCTGTGGTTCAAATGTTTCCGCCATCAAAAGATCAAATAAAAAACAGAAGCTGATAATGACTGGAAACAGTATCAATAATCTCACTTTCATTCGTGATCTCTCCGCCTGATTGCAGATGATAATGTCCTCACAAAACCATAAAGGATATGGTGTACGGTAGTGTCAAGGGGGCATGAGACCATTTGCCTCCCCCCTTTTGCTAAGATCAAATCACCTTCACGATTGTCGGGGCGTGCCTTTCGGAAGCGGGAGGAATGCTTTCCGGGTAACCCAGGATGATGGGGGCAACGATTTCGTGATCGTCCGGCACGCCGATCTCGTTCAGCGTCCCGCGGTCGCGGATGTGGGCGCCCAGCCCGATCCAACATGTGCCCAGTCCCCGCGCGGTCGCCGCAAACATCAGATAGGCGGCCGTGAGGCCGCAATCCACGTCCAGGGAGGAAATATCGCGGGGGCCGATGATGTATATCAGGCAAGGGGCGTTATAAAAGACATTGAAGGATTCGTCGCGGAGGGCCTCTTCGTATTGCTTCGTCGGGCTGCTCGGGTTTTTGGCGATGTCGGCAAGGAGGCCGCGCTTGCTTTCATCGGAGAGCCTTTTCATCAGAGCTCGATCCCGGATGATGATGAATCGGCATGGTTGACGGTTGCTTGCCGTCGGGGCGAGGCAGGTCTCTTGCAGAATCTCTTCGAGAACGGGCAACGGAACATCCTGGTCCAGAAAGCTCCGGATCGAACGCCGGTTGGTCAACAGTGCTTTGAAATCCATAGCGCTTTTCCTCCTGGGTGAAATGATAACAAATATTTCATCCGCTTTCCAACGGAACGTGCTTTTCAAAAGAGACTTTTCTCCGGGTGGTGTTTGAGCAACCTGGCGTGCAATTTATCCGCGTTCCGGGGGGCCGCAATCCAAAAGCTGACGGAGGCCAGGGCAATGCATGCCATGCACAGCATGAACGCAATGTCGTAGCTGCCCGAGATGTCGTAGAGATATCCGCCAAGCCAGGGGCCGACGCAGCCGCCCATTCCCATGCCGGTCAGCAGTATGCCCGAAGCGGTTCCGAAGTGCTTGCCGTAGAAGATGTCCGCGGTGCCGGCGGAGATGATGGCGGTAAACAGGCCGGCGCCATAGCCGAAGCTGATGGCGTAAACATAGAGCAGCCAAGGTTGGGAGGTGTCGCGGACGGCGATCAGCGCAAACAGCCCGACAAGCGCGGCGGCGGAGGAAAGGAACATCGTCTTTTCCCGACCGATACGGTCGGACATCACTCCCGAGAACTGCCCCAAAAGCATGGCCACGCCATACAAGGCGAATACGGATACCGCAAACACACTGCTGTAGCCGGCATCTTCGGCATACTTGATCTGGTGCGACAAAACCAGAAAACAGGAGATGCCCCAGAAGAGAAAATAGGACAGGACCAGGAGCCATAGCTGATAGGTATGCAGCATTTGCGGCATGGTCCAGTTTCTCGACAGAACGCGATCCTTCACGGCCCTTTCTGATTCGAGATCTTCGCTGCCGTAAGCCTTTAACCCCTTGCTCTTCGGGTGATAGTGGAAGACAAAGTGATGCAAAGGCAGCAGAACCGCGACGAGGATGACGGCCAACGCCAGGTAGGCAAAACGCCAACCCAGACGCAGGATCAGGTATTCGGCCATCAGGCCGTACACAAAACTGAATCCCCCTCCCATCTGCCCCAGGCCCATGACGAGCCCCCGCTTGGTGGCGAACCAATTCATCAGCGCCGGAGAGATAATCGGCCAAGCGCACAAGGCCGTTCCCACAGGGACCAACACGCCGAAAAAGATATAGAAATGCCATAACTGCCGGGCAAAGGAACAGCCGATCATGGCCAGCGCCAGCAGGATCACCCCGGCGGGCATCATGATCTTGGGTTTCCACCGGCCGCCGAGGGTTCCCGCGACGGGCGCCATCAATCCGTAGATGAAGACGTTGATGGACATCATCAGAGCGGTACTGCCGCGGCTCCAGCCAAACTCATCCAGGATCTCCGGGAAGAAAATGGAAAAAGAATGCCTGACGCCATATACCAGCATGCCGGTGATGATGCCGACCGCGATAATCACCCAGCCGTAAAAAAAAGGGGAATTTCTGTTCGTATTCATCTTGGTTCAGTCCATGCCGATACATAACATGGAGCGAGCGAAGAAACCCACATTTATCTTGCCTCTCCCGCAGAAAAAACTTAATAGCGGACCTATCGGGACGTTTGGGTGAGAAGTTATAAGACCAAACAGAAAGAAAGCAAATAGATTTCAGTGACAAATGAGAAGGACCGGGTATGAATTCAGAGATGCGTATCTATCTTCAGCCTTCCGCGACGATCGACTTTGACCAGGAGACCGTTTCGGTTTTTGCGGCGGAGAACGCCGGGAGTTCTGCCGATCGGACGAGGCAGGCGGTCGGCCTCTACTATGCCGTCCGGGACGGTATCCGCTACGATCCCTATACCATCGATCTGTCGATCGAGGGGATCCGGGCCAGCGCCACGCTGAGAAGCGGCCGCGGCTGGTGCGTGGCGAAGGCAATCCTGCTGGCGGCCTGCTGTCGGGCCGTTGGAATTCCCGCCCGGCTCGGTTTTGCCGATGTGCGCAACCATCTGACCACCCGGCGGATGAGATCCCTGATGAAGACCGACCGCTTCCTATGGCATGGATACGCGTCCATTTTTCTGGAAGGGGTCTGGGTCAAGGCGACGCCCGCCTTCAATATCGAGCTCTGCGAACGGTTCCGTCTGAGACCGCTCGATTTCGACGGGCGTTCGGATTCGCTCTATCAGCCCTTCGATTTGGACGGGCGGCGGCACATGGAGTACCTGGTCTATCATGGGGAATTTGCCGATGTTCCGTTGGATCGGATCGCGGAAACGTTCCGCCGGGAATACGGAATGGATTCTGCCTGGAACCAGGCCGACTTCGACCGGGAAGTGGAGCGGGAGACAAGGAAAGTCTGAACTCCGGACCCCGGTCCGGGAATATCGCGGTCGCTCCAAAGACCCAAGCAGGTTTACTTTTCCGCGGTCAGGGCTACCCTGGCCACCTTATCCAGATCCGCCTTATAGTAGCGCGAGCCGAGGTAAAACAGGACAAAGGAGAGCAGGGCCATGCAACTGGCAATCTTCATGGCCGTCAGAATCCCGAACCGGTCGGAGAAGGCGCCGGTCACAATGGGGCCCATGGAACTGCCAAGCACATTCTGGGTCACCACGCAGAGGGCGTATGAAATCGCCCTCAAACCCGGGTGGACGACATCCTGGGTGACGGCGATGGCCGATGAGGCCCAGGCAATGGATGCAATCCCCGCGAGCAGGAAAATCCCGTACTGGACCATTCCCCCGGAGAACAGTTGAAACCCTCCCAGAAACAGGACCGCCGTCAGCAGCGCCGAGATGGAAGGGAGCAGCAAACGGGCCTGAATTCTTTTTTTCATCCAGGTGTCCGCAAGCCATCCCCCCAGCGGGGAGCCGATGATGCTCGTCAGCATGATCCCGCTGGCGAAGAGAGTGGCCTTTTGCAGCGGAAAGCCCTGGACCCTTTCGAAGTAGGTGGGCAGGAAAGTGGACATCGATATGGAGGTGAACATCATTCCGGCGAACCCAAAGTAGGTCAGCAGCAGCGACGGGGTCCGCAGGAATGAGTGGACGATGTCCATCTTGGTCATCTTTTTCGGGATCAGACCTGCTGTCCGCTCCGTCTCGTTCCCCTCAGCGCTCATTTCCAGGCCGACGGTTTTGTAGTCTTTTACGAAAAAAAACAACAAGGCAATGATCAAACCGGGCAAAGCGACGATTCCGAAGGCATGACGCCATCCCCAATGGGCGGCAATGAAGCCTCCGATGACGATGCCGGCGGCCATTCCGATGGGGATGGAGGCATTCCAGAGTCCCACCATGAAGGCTCGCCTTTTTTCGGGAAAGAGGGCCGAAATCATCGCCGTCCCGCCGGGGGCATAACCGGCTTCTCCGATCCCGATGAAAGTGCGGGCCGCAAAGAGCTGACTGAAATTCTTGGTGAAGGCGCAGGCGGCCGTGGCCAGACTCCACAACACGGCCATGATGCCGATGGTTTTTCTCCGACTCCAGCGGTCGATCACGATGGAAGCGGGGAAGGAGAAGAGGACAATCGCCCAGTACACGGCGGAAACCAACGCCCCGCATTGGGCATCGGTGAGACCCCATTCCGCCTTCAGAAAAGGAAACAGGGAAACGACCACCATCCGGTCGACGTAGTCGAAGAAATAGAGCAGCCAGAGCAGGATAAAGACATAAGACGTGTAGGACTTGGAGAAAAGATAGCCTTCCGGGGGGGCGGTCTTCGTCATGGCGGCGTCTCCGTAAGATTTGGTTGGATGAAATCCGACTTATTCCTTCAACCGGTAAAGGTCATCGAGATACTGAAGGGCGAGGGCCTTTGCCGTTTTCCTGTCCGGCATCGTTCCCAGCATTCCGTAGAGGGCCGCCTCGCCGGAAGGCGCTTGCCTGATCTCTTCCGAAAGATGAGCGGCCGCCTGCCGGAGATCCGCCAGGAAGGGTTCCACGATTTTTTCATGACAAGGCGAGATCGTCATGTGTAGGCTGGCGGGTCGATGCTGCGCGTGAAGGTGCCACCCCTTCTCTTTCAATTGAAAGGCCAGACGATAAACGTCGATCGTGCGGGAACCGAAGGCAAAGACGGTAGCCGGGGGATCCCCAAGAACAAAAAGCCCGGGGGTGGCACGGATGCCTTCCAGCAGACGGCGGGTGGCCTCGCGCGCCTGTTTGGCCATCCTCATGAACCCCTCTTCCCCGAGGTACCGGACGATGGCCCAGGCGGAAGCAATCGCTCCGCCGGGCCGGGCGCCGCTCAAAGACGGCGTGGCGTACACCCCGCCGGGCCAGTCCGCATGAACGAAGAACTGATGCCGCCGAAGCTCGCGGTCCCGGTAGAGCACGGTAGACACCCCCTTGGAGATATAGCCGTATTTGTGAATGTCCGCGGAGAGGGATCGGACCCCGGGAACGGAAAAATCGAAGGGAGGGATTTCGTGTCCCAGTTTTCTGAGAAAGGGGAGCATGAACCCGCCCAGGCAGCCGTCGACATGAAACCAGAGGTTCTTGTCGACTGCCAGTTTCCCGATCTCCGGGATCGGGTCGATGACACCCTGCGGGTAGGTCACCGCCGTGGCCGCGATCATGATCGTGTTTGCGGTGATCGCCTTGTTCATTGACTTCACATCCGCCCGGAACGATTCATCCACCGGGGTTTGAACGATTTTCAGCCCCAGCATATCGGCGGCCTTGTTGAACGCGGGATGAACCGTCAACGGGGCGACCAATTCGGGTTTCTTCACGTGGGGCCGGTTTTCCCTGGCCCAATCGCGGGCCGCCTTGACGGCCATTAGAATGCTCTCGGTTCCTCCCGAGGTCATCGAACCGGCCGTTTCATCGTTGCCGCCAAACAGCGTGCCGATCATGGAGATGAACTCCGTCTCCATTTTCAGCAGGCTCGGGAAGTCGAAGGGGCTAAGGGCATTCTCGAACATGCAGGAGTCATAGGCCTCCCGGGCCAGCTCCTCGGCTTCCTGTCCGGCGTAATACACCAGGCCGAACAGCCGCCCCCGGCGCCAGTCCGAATCGCCCGCCTTGAAAGCCCGGATGAGGGACAGCACATGTTCTTTGGGTAGACCTTTCGCGGGGAACGGAATCGGTTTCATGGTTGCCTTTCCGGCGGGATCGTTTTTTTGGGTCGGGCTGAGTGTATGGAAAAGCGAGGCTTCGTGTCAAGAAAATTAAGATTATGGATTCGGGATATCTATCCTCCTTGCCGCAGGGAATGAATTCTGTTATGAAGTCGCCAGGAAAGGGACGGATATGGATATTGAGGCCCTGATTCCGCACCGGGACCGGATGCGGCTGATCGACGAGGTGCTGACCTTCGATGACGATATGGCGGTAACCTCTTCCGTTGTTTCGGAGAGCTGGCCGCTGTACCGGGACGGAGCCGTCGATACCCTGGTCGCGATCGAACTGGTCGCCCAAACGGCGGCTGTCCTCGAGGGATTGAAGCGACGGCAATCCGGGCGGGGAGGGACCAAGGGCTGGCTTGTCGGAATCAAGGAGGCCGATTTCCGATTGCCTTGCATCCCCCTGTCCGGCACGCTGGTGACCGAGGCCAAAAGGGGTTGCGCCATGGAAGGGTATGCCGTCTTCGAAGGAATGGTGCATCTCGGGTCGTCGTCGGCCGCCGTCGTCAGCATCCAGGTTTTTCGCCCGGATGAGAGCGCCGAAACGGTTTAAACGAAGAGACGATCAACGCCAAGCAACAGATCTCCCATAAAAATTATCATTCGGAAGAGGTAAAAATGGAAGCGCTTATCGCGGAACTGAAGGTCAAGATCATCGACACCCTGTCCCTGCTGGACGTTGCCCCGGAAGACATCAGAGCCGATGACCGGCTCGTCGGCGGGGATTTGGGGATCGATTCCATCGATGTTTTGGAGCTGGTTCTCATGTTGGAGAAGGATTACGGCGTCAAGATCGAAAGCAAGGACATGGGCGTCCAGGCCTTTGCTTCCGTCCGCGCGCTGGCCGAATTCGTTGAAAGAAACCGTATAACATAACGGGAAGCCGTTTTCGATGGAAACAGAGAAGCCCTTTGACGCGCTGATCATCGGTTCCGGAGTCGGGGGACTTTCGATCGGGATTATCCTTGCCCGGTTGAGCCGACGTGTGGCGATTATCGAAAAAAACCCGTTGCCGGGCGGTCTGATGCGCGGTTATCTCCGGAGCGGCGTCGATTGTCCCGTCGGCGTTCATTATTTCGGCGCCTTCGCGGAGGGTCAGCCCCTCCGGAGGATGTTCGATTATCTGGGCGTCAACGCGGCCGCGGAGCGGATGGGACGGGTCGGCCCCATCGACCGTTATTGGTTCGATGATTTTACGTTCGACTTGCCGGAGGGGATCGATGCGTTCGCCGAGGCGCTGACGACGGCGTTTCCGGAGGATCGACGGTCGATCGCGGTGATCGTCGGCAATCTCCGCGTCATCGCGGATCTGCAGAATTCTCTGTCCTTCCTCTCTTCGACGGCAATGCCTTTCACCGATATGGATCTTTTCCTGCCGCTCGCCGTCTACCTGGACAAGTTGAACTGTTCCGTCCGACTGCGAAGCGTTCTTGCCGTCGCTACGAGATGGATGGGGCTTTCGGAACAGGATTGTCCCGTGATCTACCACCACCTGGCGCTGACTTCTTATCTTCTCTCCGCCTGGCGTTTGCGGGGAGGCGGATCGGATCTGGCGGAGGCGTTCGTCTCGCGGTTTACGGAGCTGGGCGGCAGCCTGGTCTGCAACGATCCGGCGGCGGCGATCCTGACCGACGGGGGAGCGGTTTTCGGGGTGAGGCTCGCGTCCGGAAGAATGCTCCGGGGAACCAGCGTCGTGGCCGCCGTGCATCCGAAGGCGGTTCTGGCGATGCTGCCGGAAGGGGCCGTGAAACCCCGGCAGGCAAGGAGGATCCAAGGCATGCTCGATACGGAGGGCGTGTTCGCGGCGAACGCCGTCCTGGATGCCCGGAGCCACCCCGCCCTGCCGCACAATGTCTACCGGCTGCGCGCGGACCGGGAGGGATTGATTTCCGACGGCGTATTCTATCAACTGCGTTCCGGCGGGAAAGGCCAAAGCCTGCTGATCATGATCACCCGGAGTCTCTTCTCGGAGTGGCGTCGGTGGGAGAATACGGCGACGGGCCGCCGCGGCGCGGATTACGAGGGGGAAAAGGCCCGCCGGGCCGGCCTCATGCTCGAGAAGGCCGCGGAGGTTTTCGGATCCTTCGCCGGGGCGAAGATCATTGACGCCTACACCCCCCTGACGCTCCGCGACTGGGTGAACAGCCCGGAAGGCTCGCCGTACGGCATCATGCGGTCGGTGCGGCAGTTGCCGCTTGCGGCCGCCATCCACCGCGTTGCGCTCGGCGGGCTCTTTTTCGCCGGCCAGAACAGCCTGGCGCCGGGAATTCTGGGGACCGTCCTGGGATCCTTTCAGGCCGTTCGGCAGATGATCGGCGATGATCGTTTTGCGCCGGTTTTCGAAGAACTCTCCCGGGCGGCGGAAGGATAGACGGCGATATGCGAGTCTGGTGGTCCGCATCGCGAAAATTGGTTTATGACTGCATCGTCACGGCCATCCTCTGGACCTTCTATATCCTGGGTTTTCTATTCTGGCTTTCCCCGTTGTATCTGTTTGCCTTCTTTTTTTCGGCCCGTCGGGAAGAGGCCTTTCAAGGATTGAACCACCGTCTTCACCGGTCGTTTTTCTCGCTGCTGCGAATTCTCGTTCCCAACGTGACATGGCGCATAGCGGATGAGGTCAAGGCGCTTCGCTCCAGCCTGATCCTGGCCAACCATCTCTCTTTTCTCGACCCCATTCTTTTCGTATCCCTGTTCGAAAGACAGAAGACCATCGTCAAAAGCGACTATTTCCGGTTTCCGGTTTTCGGCTGGATTTTAAAAAAATCCGGCTACGTTCCCTCGGTGGCGGAGGGTCCGTTCACCGTCGGCATGATCGATCAGATCAAAAACATGAAAGACTATCTGGCCTCCGGCGGAAATTGTTTCATCTTTCCCGAGGGGACGCGTTCCCGCGACCGCCGGCTCGGCGCGTTTGATCGAGGCGCGTTCAAAATCGCCAGGCTCTGCCAGGCGACGCCGATTCGCGTGGTTCTGATCCGCAATACCCACAGGCTCTTTCCCCCGGACCGTTTTTTGTTCAACACCGGCGGTGAATATGTCATCGATGTGGAGCTGGCCGGAAGTCTCGAACCGAATTATCAGGACGATCTTTTTTCGCTGTCCGCCCTGATGGCCGACGCGCGGTTGCTGATGGAAAGAGAGTCGGGGTTCGGGGCGAAGTAGGGCTTGATCTGGGCGAAAATAACGTCTATACATCAGCGAAACAGATGAACCCAATACGCCAAGCGATAGGAATTCGATGACCAGAGAAGAGATTTCCTCAGAGATACTCGATATTTTAAGGAGGGAGTTCGAGATTGAACATCCCGGCCTGGATGACGATCTTCGCGAAACCTACGAATTCGACAGCGTGGATGCCATCGAGCTGCTCATCGGGATCGAGCGTTTCCTGAAGTCCGAACTGACCCACGAAGAGAAGAAAATGGCGATGGAGATCCGGACCATCAACGATATTCTTGACTATGTCGAGAAGCTGGTTCGGGCGAGGGAAGGGGAACCGCATGGCGGAGATGCATAGGCGATCGGTTGCGGCGCGGAAGGAGTCGGACGTTCGGCCATGAAGGGGAGAAGAGTCGTCATCACGGCCTGTTCGGCGATCACGCCCATCGGTCATGCGCGCGCGGAGATCGTGGACAGCCTGCAACGGGGCGTCTCCGGCGTCAAACCGCTGCGGGAGGATCACCTTCTGACCAAATTCATCCATTCCCAGGTTTTCGGGACGGTGGATCCTCCGCCGGTTTTCGACTTCCGGCGATTGTACCGGAAGACCATGGGGCCCGTCGCGTATTACGCCTGCCAGGTGGCGAAGGAGGTTCTCGATCAGGCGGATCTGCCTCCGGACTTTGTGACCTCCGGCCGCCTGGGCGTGGCCTTCGGTTCCACGCACGGCAGCCCCACGATTCAGCGGGAGATCTACAAAACCTTCTTCGGCGCTTCGCAGACCGAATTTCGCGCCATCGGCGCCGTCGATTACCTCAAGTCCATGGTCCATACGACGGCGGTGAACATCACGAAGATGTTCGGCATCACCGGCAGGGTCATCTCCTCCTCCACGGCCTGCACGACGAGCAGTCAATCGATCGGCTTCGGCTACGAAGCGGTCAAATACGGCATGCAGGACGCGATGCTGTGCGGCGGGGCGGATGAGTACGATACGACCACCGTGGCCGTCTTCGACAATCTGTTGGCCTGTTCCACGGCCTTCAACGACCGTCCGCGGTGCACGCCGCGCCCGTTCGACCGGCAGCGCGACGGGCTGGTTGTCGGGGAGGGTGCCGGAGCGGTGTTGCTGGAGGAATTCGAACACGCCAAAAAGCGCGGGGCCGCCATCCTGGGAGAGGTCGTCGGTTTTGTCTGCAACAACAACGGGGGCGATCTCATTCTGCCGAATCGCACCGGAATAAGCGAGACGCTGCGTTTGGGCCTCGAGGGCGCGGCCCTGACGGCCGACGAGGTCGATTTCGTCAGCGCCCACGCCACCGGAACCAAGATGGGCGATGTGATCGAAGCCCAGGCCATCCATGCCGTGTACGGCGACGGACCTCTCGTAACGGGTCTCAAGGGATACATGGGGCACACGATGGGTTCGTGCGGCGTTATCGAGACCATCCTGACCCTCTACATGATGCAGGACGGATTCATCGCCCCGACGCTCAACCTGGAAGAACCCGACGAGCGGTGCGCCATGATCCGTCACACCCTGCATCTAAGGGAACAGCCGATCCGGGTCGCGGGCATCCAGAACTTTGCCTTCGGCGGCGTGAACACGAACCTGCTGATCAAGCGGTTTGAATGAAATCGCCATGCAATTTGACGAGATCGGCGACGGGAATCGTAGATGGCGATCGGAAATGACGAAAAACGGGTCGTGGTCACGGGCCTGGGGACGGTAAACGCCATCGCGGGCGATCCCCGGGAATTTGTTTCGGCGCTGCGCAACGGGGTGTGCGGCATCGGGTCGATCATGCTGTTCGACACCGGCGGGTTTCGCACCCACAACGGCGCCCAGGTCAGGGATTTTCGTCCCCGCGACGTGCTTCCCCGCGGCCTGTCCCCAAAACGGATGTCCCGTTCGGATCTGATGGCCTTGACGGCGACCTTCCAGGCCCTCGGACAGGCCGGGCTCGATCCAGTTCCGGAGAGTCTGCGCGGGGAGATGGGCGTCGTGATCGGCGGCGGGGCCGGCGGGCTCCTGGAGGCCGAGGATTTTTTCTGGGATTATCTCCGGGAAAAGGGAAGGGCAGCCCGTTTCTCCCGACTCACTCCGGTATGCTGCGCCTCGACGGCCAATCATCTGGTCACGAAATTCAACCTCATGGGGCCCAAAATCACCATCATGACGGCCTGCTCCTCCGGCGCGACGGCGGTCGGCCTGGCAAGGGACCTGATCCGCAACGGTGCCGCCCGGGCGATGATCGCCGGCGGCACGGAACCGCTCTGCCGGATGACCTTCGCCTCCTTCAATGCGCTCAAGGCGGTCGATCCGGAATACTGTCGGCCTTTTTCCGGAAATCGCGCCGGCCTCACCCTCGGAGAGGCGTCGGGAATCCTGATCCTGGAATCGCTTGCGGACGCAAAGAAAAGGGGGGTCAGGATTCTGGCCGAGGTGCTGGGTTACGGGGTGACCTGTGACGCGCACCACATGACCGCCCCCGACGTCGGCGCCTCCGGAGCGGTCCGGGCCATGCGGGAAGCCCTCCGCGACGCGGGCCTGGGTCCGGAGGATGTCGATTACATCAATGCCCACGGCACGGCGACGCCGCCCAACGACCTGATGGAGACGCGGGCGATCAAGGAGGTCTTCGGCCCGCGGGCCGGGCGCATTCCCGTCAGCTCGACGAAGTCGATGCACGGCCACACCCTTGGCGCTTCCGGGGCGCTGGAGGCGGTCGTGTCCGTTCTCGCCATCACGGAAGGATTCATTCCCCCCACGATCCACTGCGAAACGCCGGATCCGGAGTGCGATCTGGATTACGTCACGACGGGCGCCCGGCCCCTTGCGCCGGACGTCGTTCTCTCCAACTCGTTCGCCTTTGGCGGGAACAACACCACGGTGATTTTCGGCCGCTGCCGGGAAGAGGGGGAACGGCTTGGATAGACGGGTCAGCGTTACCGGGATCGGGATGGTTACGCCGCTGGGAACGGGGAAGGAACGGTTTTGGGATGCCCTCTGCCGCGGCGAGACGGGCATCCGGCGGATCGCGTCCTTTTCGACCGACGGTTTCGCGTCACACCTCGGGGCGGAGATCCGGGATTTTCAGCCCCGCGATTTCATCTCTCTGAAAAATTTGCGCAGGATGGATCGCCTTTCCGCGATGACGACGGCCTCCGTCCGGATGGCCCTGGAGGATGCCGGGATTGTCGTGAACGGGGCGAACCGGGACCGGATCGGCATCGTCCTGGGGACGGCCTTCGGGAACACGGAGCTCAAGGTCCAGAGCGCGCGGACGCTGTTCACCGACGGCCCCGGCATGGTCAACCCGATCCACGTGCCCAACGCGGTGATGAATGCCCCCGCCGGTCACGCCTCCATCGAACTGGGCTTCCGCGGGGTGAATACAACGGTCAACCATCAGGCCGTTTCCGCCGAGACGGCCATTGCCTATGCCGCCATGGAGATCCGGCGCGGCGCGGCGGACGTGATCCTGGCCGGCGGGGCGGATATGCTATCGCCCTTTTTCTACGAAGCCCTCGGACGTTTCCATTCCCTCTCGCCGGCGCCCGGCGGGGTCGAGGGCGCCCGGCCGTTCGATCTGACGCGCAACGGGGCCGTGATCGGGGAGGGATGCGGGATGGTTTGTCTCGAAACGGAAGATCTGGCCCGGGAACGTGGCGTGGCATCTTATTGCGAGATTTCGGGCTGGGGGCTTTCCTCCTCACCGCTGCCGCCGACGCAATGGCCGGACGATCCTCGCGGATTCATGATGGCCCTGGAACGCAGCCTGCGGATGGCCGGCGTGAAACCGGCGGAACTCGATTGCATCCAGGCCGCCGGGAACGGCGGGCTCCGGCTCGACGCCGGCGAAGCGGCGGCCTATGAAAGGATTTTCAGCGGGACTGAGGGCGGACCGCTGATCACATCCCTCAAGGGGGCGACGGGGGAGATCTTCGCCTCCGGCGGCATTCGGGCCGCCGCGCTGGCCCTCTCGCTTCGGAAAGGGATCGTTCCGCCGATCGCGGGTTTGACCGCGCCCCTGGCTTCCCTCCCGTTTGTGATTGGGGAGGCCCGCCGCCGGCCGGTGAGGAAGGCGCTTCTGAGCGGAATTTCCTTCGGCGGGACGTATGCCTGCCTTCTATTCGAGACGAACAAGACGGCGCCGAATTAGATTGCCGGTCTCAGGGTTTGTAAGCCAAAAGTAATTTTCCATTGCGGCCATCAGATTCCGGTCCAGAGGGCGATCCGGTAGGCCGCCATGCCGCCCAGGTAGGAGACGGCGAGCGTGATGAGGAGGGAGGCGCCGAACCAGAGCCGGTCCGCCATCTCGCGCCGCATCACTTCGATGGTCGCCGCACAGGGGACGAAGAGCATCACGACCGTCAAAAAGGCGAGCGCCGAGGCGTGACTCATCACCGTGGGGAGGATTTCCAGCAGCCCCTGATCGCCGACGCCGTACAGCACGCCGAGCGTGGCCACCGCATTTTCCTTGGCCACGAGGCTCGTGAGCAGCGCCGTCATCATCTTCCAGTCCAGGCCGAGCGGGCGACCGAGCGGCTCCAGAAAGCGTCCGATCCCGGCGAGGATGCTGGTCTCCGTCTGCCCGTCGGGGAAGTAGGAAAGGAGCCAAACGAGAATGGAGACCGTGAGGATTACGGTTCCCGCCTTCCGAATGAAGGCGACGGTCCGCGCCGCGATGACGTTCAGGATCGTCTTCGGATTCGGCTGATGGTAGAGCGGCAGTTCCATGATGAACGGTGTCGCCGCATCCTTTGTCAGCAGCGTGTGGGCGATCATCCCCGTTGCGCCGAGAACAAGGATGTTCATCGCGACGAGCGACCAGATGACGATCGTTGCTTGCGACGCGAAGACGGCGGCGGTGACAAAGGTCAGCACCGCGAGACGCGCGGTGCACGGCACAAAGGGGGTCAACAGCATCGTCAGCAGTCTCGCCCTCTTCGATTCGATGATCCGGATGCCCAGAATCGCGGGGACATTGCAGCCGAAACCGAGGCACATCGGGATAAAGCTCTTGCCGTGCAGCCCCACGAGATGCATGAAACGGTCCATCACGAAGGCGGCCCGAGCCATGTAGCCCACATCCTCGAGGATGGCCAGCGCGGCGAAAAAAATCAGCAGGATGGGGAGAAAGGTCAGAACAGATCCGACGCCCCCGACGATCCCGTCGATCAGCAGCCCCCGGAGCCAAACCGGTGCGGTCGTCAAAAGCGGTTCGATGCCGGCGCCGAACCCGCCGACAAGACTTTCCAGCAGTTTCTGGAGCGGAAAGCCGATCCTGTAGGTCAGGAAAAAGACCCCGGCAAGAACGGCAAGGAGAATCGGAATGCCGAAGACGGGCCTGGTCAATACGTGGTCGATCCGGTCGGTCATGACGACCTGCCCCATCCGGAACCGGGAGACGCAGGCGCGGATGATCTCCTCAACCCAGTCGTAACGGCCGCAGACGACGGCATGGAGAGAATCTTCGTGGGCGATCAGCAGCGAACGGATCCGTTCCCAGACCGGGGCGCCGAGGGCCCCTTTCATCATCGTTGAAATTTCCGGATCTCCCTCCATCAGTTTCACCGCGATCCATGCCTCTTTGTAGGGGGGACGAACCGCGTCGCGGATCCATTCCGACAATTTCAGCAAGACATCGCGGTGATTCGTCGATACCTCGGGAAGCCGCGGCCGGTAGACCGCCTTCCCTCGGGAAACGGCGATAATCCGCGTTACGAGCTCCCGGATGCCGCGGTTTTGCGTGGCGACCATCGGGACGACCGGAATGCCGAGGGCCTTTTCCAACGCGTCGGCGTCGATGCGAATCCCCTGTCTCTCCGCGACATCCAGCATGTTGACGGCGACGATTACCGGCGGACCGAGAAGAAGAAGCTCCGCGAGCAGGTAAAGGCTTCTCTCGAGGGCGGTCGCATTGGCCAGCAGCACGATAATATCGGGCGCTTCATGAATGACGAATTCCCGGGCGACCCGTTCCTCTTCCGAGAAGGCCGTCAGGCTGTATGTTCCGGGGAGATCGACGATCTGCATTTCCACGCCGTCCGCCGCGTGGGAGCCCTCTTTTTTCTCAACCGTTTTTCCGGGCCAGTTGCCGACATGCTGCGAAAGCCCCGTCAGGATGTTGAACACCGTCGATTTTCCGGCATTGGGCTGACCCGCGAGGGCGACAAGGAGATGTTTGGTTTCGCTTGGCCGATGATCCTTCTCGCGCGGGGGCAGGCAGTCGACGAGGATTTTGGAAGCCTCGCCGGTTCCTAGAGCGACTCGCGTGTCGGCCACTTGGACGATGACCAGGCCGCCGCTGGCATGGAGGAAACGGATCTTTGCGTTGAGGACGATCCCCATCCCCGCAAGCCGGCTGATCAGGGCATTGCCGCCGGTGATGGCATGGATGATCCCCTCTTCACCATTTCCAAGGGCGGCGACGGGGCGGCAGGTTGCGTTTGTCGGCATCATTCGTTCCAAAAAAGAAACTCGATTCAAGTCCGTCCGCTTTTAGCATGAAATCGCCGCGGATGTCACCGAAAAATGAGTCCGATATCAACCGACTCCCGGTCACGCTTTTTGGGGACGGCCGTTTGGATTCAACGCCTCGGAGAACTATTTCGTGACCAGGGCCAAGACATGTACAATTGCCGGCGCAAGGGCCAGCGCCGGAAGGAAGTTGCCCACGCGGATTTTTTTCAATTCCAGCATGCTGCTGATGCCGATTCCGATCAGCAAAATTCCGCCCGTGGCCGTCATCTCATTCATCATGGCGGTGCTGACCACGGCGTTCAACTGCGCCGCCAAGAGGCTGATTGTGCCCTGGTAGGCGAACACCGGCAGGGCTGAGAACGCGACGCCAATCCCCAAGGCGGAGGAAAATGCGATTGAAAGAAAACCATCCAGGACCGATTTGATCGACAGGGTCAGATAGTCGCCGCTGAGGCCATCGCTGATCGAGCCCAGCACCGCCATCGGTCCGGTGCAATACAGTACGGATGCGGCCAGAAAACCGCGCACAAAACGGCCGGAACCGCCTTCCGAACGGCCGGATAGCCGTTTTTCGATCCAGATGCCGAGGTTTTGCAGCCAGTCCTCAATCTTCCACCACTCGCCCAGCACGGCCCCCAAAATCAGCGCACCCAGGACAACCAGCATGTTTTCCGTCTTCAGGAACATCTGCATGCCGACAGCCGCGGTGAAAATCCCCATCCCCGAAAGCACGGTGGATTTGAGCTGACCGGACAGGCGAGGGCCGAACAACATGCCGATTCCGCTGCCGATCAATATGGCAATGACGTTTATAAAGGTTCCGGTCATCTCTCCGATCCTCCTCCTGATGGTGCGGCGTAAGTCTTCCCCGGGTGATTCGAGCTTAACGCAAAACGATGAGGTCGGCTGTATAGCAGCTCCCATTTTGCTTTTCAAGCGGTCTCCGCGGTGAAAAAGCAAGGGGTTGTGATGCCTCCGGAAAGTGGGAACGGACACGGCGGGATCGATATCGAATCCGGGTTGTTCCGTATTTTAGAACTCAATATTGCATATGTGGAACATTTAGCTTGACTCTGGTTTTCCATATGTTAAGAGCCTTATACAACATATGGAACAATCACTCATGGAGGCTCATTACCATGAAAGATATGCCAGTAAAATCAAAGACTCCGTCGAATCCCGCAAACAAATACCGAGTAACCTCGCTTGATAAAGCGCTTTTAATTCTCGAGCTTGTAATTGACCAGGGCCGGGATCTCTCCATCACGGAGATCTGCCAGAAACTCGGGATGACGAAAGGAACGGTTCATCGGGTCCTCTCTACCCTCGTGGCCCGAAAATTCATCCAGCAGAACAGCAAAACGAAAATGTACGGTCTTGGCGTGCGGACGCTTGAAATCGGAATGGACTCCAAGCGGGAGAGATTTCTTCGCATGGCCATGGCCCCCTTTCTGATGAAGCTCTACGAAATGTGCGGGGAAACGGTGAATGCGGCTGTGTGGGAATATAATGGAATTCGCTACATCTACCGGTTGGAATCCGAAGCGCTGCTTCGGATTTCAACGACGGCCGGCGCAAGATTCGCCGGCTACTGTGCCGCAACCGGTAAGATCCTGCTGTCCTATTTCAGCAATGAAGATATCCGGCAGATTTACAGCCTTAATAGATCTTTGAAAAAATACACCCCAAATACGATTACTTCTGTAGATAAATTGATTCAGGAAATCGAAAAGGTCAGGGTCAGGAAGGTGGCCGTCGATGATGAAGAGGCCCTGGTGGGGGTCTACTGTGTCGGCGCGCCGATATTGAACTCGAAGGGGGAATGTGTCGCGGCCATCAGTATTTCAGCGCCGAAAAACCGGGTAACGGCAAAGGTGAGCGACAGGCTCCTGAAACTGATTTCGGAAACGGCCGCAAAGATATCGACCTCTTTGGGAGAGATATAAACTCGGGAAACCACCCACATTGTGAGGAGCGTGAACATGGTCGGCATTCGGTTCCATGGCAGAGGGGGGCAGGGAGCTGTGGTCGCTTCAAAAATTTTAGTCCATGCCTATTTCAAACAGGGTCTCTACGTTCAGGCTTTTCCGTCTTTCGGTATGGAACGAAAAGGGGCTGCCGTTTCCGCGTTTGTCAGGCTGGACAGCGTTCCCATCGTCGAGCGCGGAGACATCAAGAACCCTGATGTCGTCATCGTGCTGGATTCTTCCCTGCTGCGTAAAGTGGATGTGACTCAAGGCGTCAAGCCGAATGCGCTGATTCTGCTCAATTGCCGGGAGAATGAGAATCAGAACCCCTTCAAGGGCTCCTTTCGAGTCGCCGGCGTGGACGCCGTTAAAATTGCGCTCCAACACGGCTTGGGCTCGAAGACGGCCGGATGCTGGTCAAGCCTGATCGGTATCTACCCCTACACTTGCATCACCGTTCCGGTGGTTTCGGTCGCCTTTGGAGCCACCGCGTCGGTCGCTGCCGGGATCAAGGCCGGTTTGACCATTCAGGGAAACGATCATACGACCGTCCTGGCCTTTGCGGGCGACGGCGGAACCTTCGATATCGGCTTCCTGCCGCTTTCCGGCGTGGTGGAACGAAACGATGATATCCTTTTTATCTGCTACGACAACGAAGCCTACATGAACACCGGCATCCAGAGAAGCGGGCTTACGCCGTTTTCCGCGAATACCACCACCACCCCCAAGGGCGCAAAATCCTTCGGCAACCTGCGCACCAAGAAACCCATGCCGGAGATCGCCCGCGCGCACGGCATCCCTTACGTGGCCACGGCGAGCATCGGCTTCCCTCAGGATATCCAGCGCAAGGTAAAGAAGGCTTTTACCATCACAGGGCCGAAGTACCTGCAGATCCACGTGCCCTGCCCGTTAGGGTGGCAGTACGCGCCGAACAAGAGCATTGACATGGGCAAGCTGGCGGTCGAGACCGGTCTGTTTCCGTTGATCGAGTATGAGAACGGCAAACTCACCGGCGTACGCAAGATCGCGCCCAAGCCCGTCGAGGAATATGTAAAGGCCCAGGGAAGGTTCAAGCACCTTTTGAACAATCCCGACGAAATAAAAAAGATCCAGGAGATCGCGGACAACAACATCGCCCGGTACGGATTGAAAGTTGAACCCGCCCCCGCGTAAATACAATGACTAATGACTAAATCCTGATTCCGAATCGGCTCCGGGGAGATTCGACATTAGGATTGAGGGCTTAAGATTTGTTTTTAAAGAAAGAGGAGGAAGAAATGGCAAAAGTAACGGTAGATGCGTCGACCTGCGTCGGCTGCGGATTGTGCGAGCAGGCATGCCCCGAGGTGTTCAAAGTCGAAAGCGACGGGCTCGCCCATGTCAAAGCGCAGTGCCCGGTCAACGCCATCCAGGTAAGCTAATCGCGGTTGTAAAACAAAGTAAGCCCCGGCCGTAAATCGCGACCGGGGCTTTGTATTTTTGCGGGTCTCGCCTTGTGCAGTCGATCCTGGGCTTATTCCGTTCTCTGCTCCTGCGCAAGCGGTATTGGCTGCTGCGCCGGAAGGGCTGGAGCGCCGAGCGCTTTTTTCATCAGCTCCTCGGAGAAATGCGAGAGAAACTCCTCTTTTTTCTGGTTTAAGACCTTGAGGGCGAACTTTTCTTTGTCTGCTTCGAATTTCGTTTCGTCGAGAAAAGGCTTGTCTTTGAGCGTGACGATATAGAATCCCGACGGCAGCTCGATGACGTCGCTTAACGCGCCTTCGTCAAGTTTCGAGGCGGCCGCGGAAAAGGCGTCCGACGCGCCGACCCCCTCGATATAGCTTCCCGCAGAGAACAGCCCCGTAGAGGAAAATTTAAGCCCGGCCTGTTTCGCGAGGCTTTCCAGGTTGACCGCGCCGTCCTGCCGCGCAACAACTGCTTTCGCGTGCAGGGCCTCGATCTTTTCTTTGGCGAGCCGGCGGGTTTCGGCGGTGACGAAACGCGCGCGCACGGCCTCGACGGCGTCGTTAAATTCCGGGGTGAACGGCTCTTTGCGCTCCTTGACCCTGAAGACGTAGAATTTTTTATCGACCTCAACGGGGTCGAGGACCTGTTTCGTGTATGCCTGCTCCAGCGCGCGGGTGACCTCGCTTGACCAGCNNCCCAGCCGATCCCGGGTATGGCGGCGTTCTGCTCGAACAGCCCGGTTTCTTTTATTTCCAGCTTCGCGTCCCGGGCGACCGCTTCAAAGGTTTCGCCGTATTCGATCCGTTCTGCGATGGCCTTTGCCTGCAAGGAGGAGGTAAGGGCAAGGTACTCCAGGTTGAACGACAGCGGTTTCGTGAACTCGGCGCTGTGTGTTTTGAAATATTCCGCCAGGGCTTCGTCCTGCGGGGCGACGGAGGCGGCAAAATCCGCGGGTACGGCTGCGGCGTAATTGAGGCTCAGCTGCTCGTTTTCCCGGCGGTAGGCCTCTTTGACCTCCTCGTCGCTTACCGTAATATCCCGGGTGAGCGATTCGACCAGCTTCTGTATCTTTAGGTCCTGCCGGGTGATCTCTTCGAACATGCGCGGTTTCATGCCGAAAACATAGGTAAGGAACTGTTCGTACGCCGCGTTGTCGAACCCGGTTTTGCTGCGGAACATCGGCGAGCCCTGGATGAAGGTAACCAGCTCTTTGTCCGAGACTCGGATCCTGCGTTTGTCGGCCTCGGCGAGCATTGCCAGCC
>DIKL01000047.1:3282-18635 GCA_002424545.1 Syntrophaceae bacterium UBA5619 | reverse complement strand
ATTACTATCTGAACCGGATCAAGGGGATGACGCTCGAGATGGACAATTTTGCGTCGGAACTGCTGAATATCGTCGAACGGTTTTACGTGAAAAAAACATAAACGCCATGAAATACACCAGACGCGGCAACCAAAACGACAACCGGCCGATGGCCGAGATCAACGTGACCCCTCTTGTGGATGTGATGCTGGTTTTGCTGATCATCTTCATGGTGACGGCGCCGATGCTGCAGATGGGGATCGACGTCGATCTGCCGCGCGTCAAAGCGAAAAGCGTGGATGTCGCGGAAGAAAAGCTGGTGCTGACGATCAACGGCGCCAAGGAGATCTTTCTCAACAAGAGTCGTATTTCCCTTCGCGAACTCGGCGTAAAACTGGGATTCATCTTCAATTCGCGGATTGACCGTGAGGTTTATATGCGGGCGGATCGGAATGTCCCTTACGGATTCGTAGTCGAGGTGATGGCCGAGGTCAGAAAAGCCGGCGTGGACAAATTGGGGATGATCACCGAACCGCCCGAGGAACGCAGGTGATGTTGGAACGGATTGAAAGGGAGAGAGACGGGAGAGGTCGTCTGAACGGCATGATCCTCGTTTCCCTGCTGTTCCACGCCGTGATTCTTCTCCTCCTCTTTTTTACCCCCTCCTTTCCTTCACCGAAACTGACTTTCGGGCCGGTCTACACCGTCTCTCTGGTCAACTTTTCCGGGAGCATGGTGGAGCGCAGGAGCGTGACGGCCGAGGCGAAGGAGCTCATGGAAGCCGTTCGTTCCGATACGGTCCTGAAGAAACGCCTGGACCCGGAGCCGATCGTCCCCATCCGCAGCTTGGAGAGTCGAAAGAAGCCGGACCAGAACCTGGAAAAGACAATGGAGGAGATCCGGAAGCGTGCCGCGGCGGGCACCGCGGTTCCCAAAACGGCGGCGCAAGCCTCCCCGGAAATGAAGGAAGGACCTTCCGCTCCCGCGTCATCGGGGGGCGCCGATATGAACGACAAGATGCGGGCCTACTACGCGACGATTTGGTCCAGAATCAAAGGAAAATGGGCGCTGCCCCAGGGAATTCTGCTGGGGGAACAGTTGGAAACGGTGATTGATGTTACGATCCTCCGCAGTGGGGCGGTTACGGGGGTCGATTTCGAAAAGCGGTCCGGCAATCGCTATTTTGATGATTCCGCCCTGAAGGCGATTCAAAAGGCGAGCCCGTTTCCACCGCTGCCGGCATGGATCGGCGGAGGAAGTCTCGATATTGGGATCCGGTTTCACTCGTCTGAATTGAGGTCCTGAACGGACTGTTTTGAAAGGATAATCTGAATGTGTTATCTGCGTCGACCGTTGATTTTGTTCCTGTTCCTCTTTTTTTTGTGTGCTTCGGGTCGGGTTTACGGGAAGGTTTACATCGACATCGATTCCCCCACCTTTCAGAAGTTCCCCATCGCGGTTGCCGATTTCAAGCCCCTGCGGTCCGTTGCGGACACGGGTGGGCTGTCGGTCTGGTTTTCCGACACCCTTTCCCGCGACCTGACGATTACGGGCTACTTCAACGTGCTGGACCGGAGAGCCTTTCTGGAGGATCCGAAAAAGGCCGGGATCACGACGGAGACGATCCGTTTTGAAGACTGGACGGTGATCGGCGCCGAGTATCTGGTCAAGGGAGGATTTCAGACGGACGGGCGCGAACTGGTGGCCGAGATTCGCCTCTTTGACGTGGTGCGGGGAGAACTGGTTGTCGGAAAAAGATATACCGGAAGGCCCGAGGACCGCAATCGAATGGTCATGCAGTTCGTCAACGAGATTCTTCTGGCCTTGACCGGCGAGGTGGGCGTGTTCGACACGCGAATCGCCTTTGTCCAAAAGAGCAACGAGTCGAAGGATATCTATACGATCAACTTCGACGGTTCGGACCTTCGCCGGATCACGGACTACAAATCGCTGACCATTGCGCCTCGCTGGTCTCCCGACAACCGGTTTCTGGCCTTCACCTCTTACAGGGACGGCAATCCGGATATCTATCTCCGGGATCTGGGAAACGGTTCGACGCGGAAGCTCTCCTTTTATCCGGGATTGAACGTTCCCGGTTCCTGGTCCCGGGACGGCGCCAGGCTGCTCGTGACCCTCAGTCGAGACGGGAATCAGGAGATCTACGACATGAATGTCGGCAGCCTTCTGCTCCAACGCCTGACCCGGGATTTTGCCATCGATGTTTCTCCCGTGCGCTCCCCGGATGAAAAGAGGATTGCCTTCGTTTCCAACCGCGGCGGTTCTCCTCAGATCTACATTATGGATGCGGACGGCGGCAATGTGAGACGGTTGACTTACCAGGGCAATTACAACACCTCTCCCGCCTGGTCTCCGAAGGGGAAAATCATCGCCTATGAGGGGTCCGTGAACGGCCGGTTTCAGATTTTCACCATCGATGCCGAGGGCGGAGATCCACAGCAGTTGACCTTTGAGGGAGGCGATCATGAATCCCCCTCGTGGTCGCCGGACGGGCGGTATTTGGCATTCAGCGTCCGGGGCGGCAATCGGAGCCGGATTGGAATTATGAATTCGGGCGGACAGAATGTGAGGGTACTGTATGAGGCAAACGGGGCCTGCGAGAGCCCTTTCTGGTCTCCTCGACTGCGGTGATTTTAAAATTTCCCCATTTTTTGGTTGATTTTTTTCGCCGGTAGTGCTTAAAAGCGCTGTGAGGAAATTATTGAACATTGAAAATGGACAATTCAAGAAAGGAGAGTCATGATGAGAAGGAATTGGGTGTGGGTTGGGCTGATCGCCTTCGTTTTATGTGTCTCAGTTGCATTCCTGACCGGTTGCGCCAAGAAGGCGGCGCTGAAGGAAGGGGCCGGGATCTCTCAGGAGCAGAAAGGGGTTGCTTCGGGGGCAACAACGGGGATTTCGGCGGCGGACGAAGCGGCGGCACGGGAAAAGGCCCTGCGTGAAAAGGCCCTCCGGGAGCAGGCGGAGAGAGAAGCGGCCGAAAAAGCGGCCAGGGAAGCGGCCGAGAAGGCAAAGAAGGAGGCGGCGGCCAAGGCGGCGGCCATCCTGGCGGAACTGAAGATTGCCGATATCCACTTCGATTACGACAAATACAACCTCCGACCCGATGCACAGGATGTTTTGAAAAAGGGCGCTCCCGCGTATCTGAAATACAGGGATTACAAGCTTGTGGTTGAGGGGCACTGCGACGAACGGGGGACGGCCGAATACAACCTGGCGCTCGGCGAGAAGCGGGCGATGGAAGCCGCGAAGTATCTTGTCAATCTGGGGATTGAGAAAGAAAGAATCAAGACCATCAGTTACGGCAAGGAGATGCCTCTGGATAAGGGGCATGACGAAGCGGCCTGGGCGAAAAACAGAAGGGCCCATTTCGTCATTTTTCCACCGGTAAAGTAACGTCATTCAGGCGGGGTTGCTGAAAACGACCCCCATCCGATATGCGCCGATGGTTCAACACGGCAGGTGAGGCCGGAGAGATCCAGCGTGGGGTGGTGTTGCCGATCAGGCGATCCGGTCATCCCGACGAGAGGTACGGTCCTGTGAGTTTCTCCCTCAAGCGGAACTCACAGGACTCTTGTATTTGATCTTCCGACGTTGTAACCGCCTTTATCTTTGATCGGATGTAAAACACACTGCGGAGGAAACAGTCTTGCGAAGGTGTCTGCCCGTCCTTTTTTTCATCGTGTTCCTGTCGGTTGCGGGGTGCGCCACTACGGATGACCTGCGCCGCGTTCGCGCCGATTTGAATCGTCAGATCCAGTTGACGAACGAGAAAATCCTTTCCGTCGAGCAGGGACAGGCGCCGCTTCGAGACGAGATTGCCGGTCTTCGCGGCGAGGTGGCAAACACCCAAGAAAAGGCCATCCGGCCGTTGCGGGCGAGTCAGGCGGAAGGTCGGGCTGAAATCACCGAAATCCGGGAGCAACTCCAACAGATCCGTGGGACGACGGAGAGTCTTCGGAAAGAGACGGCTTCCGCTTCGACCAGGACGGTAAAACGGGAAGAAGAGGAGAAGGCGCTTCGGGAAAAGCTGGAAAGCATCACGTTCAGGCTCAATTTCATTGAAAATTTTCTCGGGATCGGCAAAAATGAGGGAGTAACCCCCGCGCCGGCGGAAAGGGCCGGAAAACAGTTACCGGCGAAAGAGGCGGCCGTCAAAGGTAAGACGGGTAAGGAGGCTCTCTACACGGCGGCGTATGAACTTTTCAAGGAGGCGAAATACGAGAAGTCACGGGAGGCCTTTGAAAGCTTCCTCAAGCAATACCCCGATACTGAATTTTCCGACAACGCCCAGTTCTGGGTCGGCGAGTGCTATTATTTTGAAAAGAAATATGAAAAAGCCATCGTCGAGTACGAGAAGGTCATCAAGAACTTTCCGGACGGGAACAGGGTTCCTTACGCCCTTCTGAAACAGGGCCTCTCCTTCATGAACCTGGGTGATAGCGTCAGCGCCAGGCTCCTTCTCCAACAGGTGATCAAGGATTATCCGAATACGAGCCAGGCCCGGATCGCCCGGGCGAAACTCATCGAAATCAAGTGATTTTTATAATTTAGGGATCAAGGGAGATCGGGATCGTGCCCGTTGGGACCGCAAGCGGGAAGGATTCCGAATCAGCGGTGATCTGTCGGAGATCCGCTTGCCGGACCGTCAGAATGGACATTTCCCCTTCCTGGATCGTCACTTTCTGCGGCAGATAGCCCTTTCCGAAACGGACATGATCCCCGAAGTCGGCCGTGTACAGGATCGTTCCCCCTTCCGTGAATCTCCGGAACCGGATGAGCCGTCCATCCCCCGGTTCGATCCACAGCGAGCGAATCCTCCTTCCCGATTCGTAATGGTCGACGCGATAAAGCCCTTCCTCGCGCACTCCCCGGTATAATCGCATCCGCTCTTCGCTGTCGGGAGGAACGCCCATCAGCAGCGAGACGATGTCGGCGGCCGGAATGGAAACAGGGAAAAAACGGGAAATGTTTTGTGGAGTGGCGCGGCCCTGATAGAAGGCGTTTGTCCCGGGCAGAAAGACGCGGAGTTCGCCGTCGGCGACGGAAAGGAATAGATCAGGGGGACCCAGCAGAGGAATGGATTCCACGCGGAGAAGGGCCGGTCTCTTCATCATCACGGCAACCTTCAGCGGATAGTGTTGGTCTTTGTGGATGATCTCGATTCGGACCGTGGCCGTAACCGCCTGCTCGCCGGGGGAGGTCGCCGCAAGCGCGCGAAGGGCGGCCTCGGGGGATTCGTAGAACGAAGGGGGGATGATGGGCGCTTGCCCGGCGCAGCTGGCGAGGGCGACAAGCCCGAGAAGCGCAATTCCGAACAACGGAAAGGTGCGATGCCGCGAACAGCGGGCCGCCTGTATCATTTTTCCAGAGCGCGAAAAAGTTTCCATCGGATTCATCGCGGGTGTTGTCTCATGCCGGAAATTTGGATCAGGGGGCTTTGACCCGCTGAAGGTCGTCGAGTTTCTTCTTCAAGAGATCGTTTTCGGGTTTGTAGCGGAGGGCCTTCTCATAGGCTTCGACGGCCTCCCGGAGCCGGCCGGATCGGACATAGACGTCTCCAAGATGTTCGAGGATCGCCGGGTCTTCCGGAAGGATTTCCGAAGCCTCCTTCAGATGCCGAATCGCTTCCTCTATTCGGTTTTGCCGATAGCAGACCCAGCCCAGTGAGTCGATCATGTAGCCGTTACCCGGTTTCAATTCGAGCGCCTTCCGGATCATCCTCTCCGCTTCTTCCAGACGGATCCCCCGATCCGCATACATATAGCCGATGAAATTGAGCGCTTCGGCGTGATCCGGTTCGAACTTCAGAACCGTCCTCATGGCTTGAATGCTTTCGTCGAATCGGTTCGTTTTTTCGAAGAGAACCCCCAGGCCGAAGTAGAGATCGACGCTCTCGGGGTTCAGCCGCAACCCTTCCCGAAGGAGCTCCTCCGCGGCGGAAAATTTTTTTTCGTCCTCATAGAGGGAGGCCAGGTAGGCGTAAAGTCCCGGGATGTCCTTTTTTCTTCCGATCGCCTCGCGAAGGGAACCGAACGCCTCGTCCATCCGCTGCTTTTTTTTCAGGATCATCCCGATCCGGATCTGCGCGCTGCCGAAATGTTCCGACGAAGCCGGGATGCCCCGCAGGGTCTCCAGTGCCTTATCGTCATCCTTGATCTCCTCATATGTCGTGCCGAGTAGGTACATGATCCGGTATTCGGTCGGATACTCCCGCGACAGGGCGGTCAGCATCTCGACGGCCTGTTCGGGCTTGCCACGTTCCAGGTAGATGAGCGCGAGGGTCATCCTCACCTCCCGGTTGTTGCCGTTCAACTTCAGGACCTCCCGAAATGTACCTTCCGCCTCGTCGTAGCGTTGTTCCCGAAGGTACAGTTCTCCCAGCTTGATCCGCGCCTGGAGCCTGGTCGGGAAAAGATCGATGGAATTCCGATAGACTTCGACCGCCTGCGGGATCTTCTTCTGCCTCTCATAGAGGATCGCCAGCTCGATCATCGCCGGTTCGAACTCGGGACGAATCGCCAGGATTTTTTTGAATCCCGTCTCCGCCTCATCGTATCGTTTCAACTCGGCCAGCAGTCGGGCCAGGTAATAGTTCCCCATAAAGTGTTCGGGATCGAGCGCAAGGAGCTCCCGGAACGCCGCGATCGCCTCGTCGAACCGCTTCATTTCGGCGAGGCTGGTTCCCAGGTAAAAGCGGGCGGCGGCGTTTTTCGGCTCCAGATCGACGACATGCCGGTATTCCGCCGCCGCGCCGGCATAGTCCTTCCGGCTCAGATAGAGGCCGCCGAGCAGCAGACGGATGTCGCCGTCGTCCGGATACCTCTCCAAAGTCTTCAGGCAGATCGCAAGGGCCTTCTCCGTATCCCCCTTTTCCATGTAGAAGGATGCCAGTTCTCTGGCCAAGTAGGGCGAGTCGGGATCAATGCGAAACGCCTCCTCCATTTCGCGGATGGCCTCGTCTTGATTTTCATTGAGGGCGTGGAGAATCCCGAGGCTGTAATGATAAGCCGCGGACGGCGAATACGCCGCATGGGGCGGCAACGATGCGACATCTTTCCGCATGGGAAAGACGGCGCATCCGGCCAGCAGCAGCGCTGCGAAAACACCCCAACCGATCTTGCGGGGAAATACCCGGATCATCTGTCGCGTTCCTTTCGATGGTGGATTCATCGTTCCGTCCGCCGTTGCGGACGAACCCCGCTTTCCGACCCATGGGCGATCCCGAAGCAGGCTGAGACGGGGATGACCTGGACGCCTTCCGTCCGCCAGACCGGCATGGCGTCACGGATCGCCCGCTCCGTTTCCGTGCGGGGGTGGCCGATCATCAGGATCGGCAAATCGTTCATTCGTTCCTTCCGGAGGACGCCGGTCAGGTTCTTCAGGGCGGCGCCATAGCCCGGGACATGATCAATGAAGACATCCCTTGCGGCAAAACGAACACCCGCGCGTTCGGATGTCTTCCTTCCCCGGGAAGTTTCGGTCGTCATGCTGTCGACAAAAAAAAGGTCTTTTGCCCGCAGCTCCTCCATGACAACGGCGAGTCGCGCCTCGTCCTCCATGAAGCGGGAGCCCATATGATTGTTGACTCCCGAAATGAAGGGCACCGCCTCCAAAATCTCACGCACCCGGTCTCGGATTTCTTCCGCGTTCATGTCGGTCGTCAGCGCCCCCTCACCGGGAGATTTTCCCGGCCGGCCGAGGGATTCCATGGGCAAATGGAGAAGAATCTCCTTTCCGGCCGCATGCAGAAGCCGGGCCGCTTCCCCGGCATGGGGGGTGTACGGGAGAACGGCGAAGGCAATGGGCGCCGGAATGCTGGCCAGTTTCTGAACGATCCGGAGGTCGAAACCGATGTCGTCGATGATTACGACGATCGACCGGACGGGGTCCTCGGCCCCATGCCGCGCCGGCCCAAAATCGGGCGCCGGCGTTTCCCTTTCGAGGACTCCCCGGTCGGTTGAATCATTCGGACGCTGAACCGCCCTTTCCAGGAAAAGAAAAACCGCCGCGATGAGGGCGGCGACGATGATCACCGCCCGGAACGGAAATCGTTTCACGTTTTTGGATAACCTGTTCCATTCTCCATATTGCCGGCGCCGATTATCCCTTGGAATTCTTTTTCAGGATATCCCAGCTCTTCAGGATATCGATCGCATTTTTCAATTGACTGTCCCGATCCAGATTGTCCGTTTCCTTCTTGGGTTCCTCCGCCTTGGCGTCGTTCTCTTTGGGTGATTTGATGTGACCCTTCAGATCCTTCTCGCGGAGCAGCGCATGATCGGCATCCTCTTTTTCATCCCCCGGCCGGATCTGTTTGATCACGATGTCGGGCGTGATTCCCTCCGCCTGGATGGACCGACCCTTGGGGGTATAGTATCTGGCCGTGGTCAGCTTCAGGGCCGCCCCGTCCTCGAGAGGAATGACGGTCTGCACGGAGCCCTTGCCGAAGGTCTGGGTCCCGATGATCACGGCCCGCCCGTTGTCCTGCAGCGCGCCGGAGACGATTTCCGCGGCGCTGGCCGTTCCCTCGTTGACCAGAACGACCATCGGGCAGATCGGTTCATCCCCGTTGTCCTTTGCCACCGTCTTGCTCTCCATGCCTTTGGCCCGGCCGCGCGTGGAGACGATATTGCCCGATTTCAAAAAGGCGTCCGATACCTCGACGGACTGGTGAAGCAGTCCGCCGGGGTTGTTCCTCATGTCGAGAACGATCCCCTTCAGCGGGCGGGCCTTTGCCTCGATCTCCCGGAGGGTCTTCTTCAGGTCGTCCCCCGTCCGTTCCTGAAACGCCGAGATGCGGATATACCCGATATGGTCGTCATAAACCCGCGACTTAACGCTTTTGATCGAGATGATGCTGCGGGTGAGCTCGACGTCCTTCGGCTTGGCCATTCCCTCGCGCAGGATCGTGATGGTCACCTTCGTATCCTTGGGTCCGCGAAGCTGTTTGACGGCATCCAGGACGGTGATGTCCTTGGTCGACTTTCCGTTGATCCGGACAATCTGGTCGCCGGCCTTGACCCCGGCGTTGTAGGCGGGAGTGTCCTCGATCGGGGAAACCACGGTCAACACGTCCTTTTGCAGGGTGATCTCGATTCCGATCCCGCCAAAGCTCCCCCGCGTTTCCACCTCCAATTCCTTGTACATCTCCGCGGTCATGAAACTGCTGTGGGGATCGAGAGATTTGATCATTCCGTTGATCGCCCCCTGCAACAGCTTGTCCGTCTCCACCGGTTCCACGTAGTTTTTATCCACCATGTCGAGGACCTCGCTGAAGGTCTTGAGACCCTTGTAGGTGGTTCGGTCGATCGCGGAGACGCGGCTGTCGCCGTACGGTCCGAGAATCAGCAGCGCCAGAAAGGCGAGCAGGATTAGGGTCTTTTTGCCGAAAAGGGTGTTCATCAAATGTATCCTCCCCGATTGAATCAAGATCGATGGATCGCAGATATCCCGTATCACTTTTTTCAGGCACATTCCATTGCTTTTTCAGCCTCGGCCGCCGAATCGGGAGGGGAGAGGGTTTTGGGTCTTCCCCTCCCGGTTGCCGTCGGACGGCTGAAAATCATTTGCATCCGCGGATGTTTACGTATAAAAGGGACCTGAACATTCACCGGAAAGTCCGCCATGAAGGGTTGATCGGGGAACGTTGCGCCGGATGGAGAAGGGAGGAGACATGTCGGAAGAGAACTGGCTGCGGCGGGTATCCAAGGCGAAGGATGACCGCTGGATCGGAGGCGTTTGCGGAGGATTGGGGAGACACACCCCGATCCCGTCCTGGACATGGAGGGTGATTTTCTCGCTGCTCTTTTTTTGCTTCGGCACCGGATTGCTCATCTATATCCTGCTGTGGATCTTTATGCCGAAAGAGCCGTAGTCAGAGATACTTCCGGATCACCGCGGTGACGACCCCCCCGAGCTTGAGCTCCTCCCGCGGACGAATCGGGGGATACTTCGGATTGGCCGCCTCCAGGACCACCGTTTTTCCCTCCCGACGGAAGTGCTTCATGGTCCATTCCCCGTCGACCTCGGCGATCACGATATCTCCCCCCTTGGGTTCTCGCCCCCGCTCCACGATGACGAGATCCCCCTCCACGATCCCCGCCCCGTTCATCGAATCTCCACTCACCTGGAGCAGGAAGGAGGCCTCCGGCCGCGATCATCTCGGCATAGGAGGGCATCCGCCGGTTTTTCCGGAAAAAGTCGATGAGGATTTTCCGGACCGATCGGAGGGTGCGTTTTTCTTTCATGGCCCCTTTGAATAGAACATTCGTTCTATTGTCAAGTAAAAAAAGTCGGCCGGCCTTTACGCAACCTTTCAAAGGGATTGCAGCGTACAATCAGCGGGAGCGGGAGCGGAGATTGATCATCACCGGCAGCGCGACGACAAGCATCATGATGCCGACGAAGGCGAAGGGCCAGCGGTACCCCCAGGAGGAGGCCATGATTCCGCCGAAGAAGGGACCGGCAGCCATTCCCAGGCTGGTCATGGAGGAGGTCAGACCATACGCTTTCCCGTAGCTCTCCGGCGGAATCAGGCGCCCGACCAGGGCGTTCATTGTCGGCAGGATGCCGCCCGCCGCCAGGCCGTAGAGCGCCCGCAGCAGGACCAGGTGAAGGATTCCCTGCGCCGCCCCGTGCAGCAGGATGCTCGCGGCGGTCAGCAGGAGATGGAACATCAGGATCCGGCGGTAACCGATTCGGTCGCTGAGATAGCCGATCCCGCCGGCGGACAGAGCGGCGGCGGCGCCGCTGATCGCGAAGAGCAGGCCCGTTGTCGAGGCGATGCCGCCGCGCGCCGGGTCATACATCGTTTCGATAAAGAGCGGCAGGATCGGGGCGACAAAATGAACCGTGAAATGGAAGAAAAAGAATAGGGCGAGCATCGCGGGAAAGCCCCCGTAGGCCAGCAGCGAGACCAGCCGGTCGCCTTTCGCCAGTATTTCCTTCGACGGCCGGACGAAACGCTCCCGGGTTCCGAAGAGGACGAGCATCCCGCCCAGCAGCAGAATCGCGCCGCCCGCCATGAAAGTGAGCCGATAGCCGAGGATGTCGGCCAGGATCCCCCCGATCCACGGTCCCAGCGTCATGCCGAGAAAAACCGCCACCTGCATCAGTCCCAGCGCGTATCCCAACTTTTGCTTCGGGACAACCGTGGAAACCAGGGCAATGGAGGCCGAGATGGTTCCGGTCGTCGCGCCGGAGAGGATCCGCAGGAACAGGAGCTGCCAGATGTTGGAGACGAGCCCCATTGCGAAGGTGAGGACGGCGCCGCCGAACATGGCGCGCTCCACCATGATCTTTCGCCCGTACCGGTCGGAAAGCCACCCCCAGAGAGGCGAGAAGAAGGCCATGACCAGGCCACTGGAGGCGGCCAGGACGCCCGCCCAGAAGGGGACCATCCGCTCGTCGGTGATTCCCAACTCCCGCACGTAAAAGGGGAGAAAGGGAAGCACGAAGGCGAAGCCGATCATCGACAGGAACTGGGCGGCAAACATGATGTAGAGGGTTCGTTGCCAGGGCTGTCCCGTTTCCGGTTCGGCGGGATCAGGGGATGGATTCACGCTCATGGGTTATTCCAGCGATGGACTGCAAAACGCAGCCGCTTCCCGGTTGCGGCGACCGTGCGGTAACGGTCGGCATGGATGTTGGTCACTCATATTGGATTGATAATACAAAATAATGCGTGTATCAATACAAAATTGAATGGAGTCGACGATCCGGTCCGAAGCGAAAGAGAGCAAATGATGTCCGGGAATTCCATCGTTCAGGGATTGATCGCCAGGTGGACCGCAACCCGTTTCGTTCGCGAGGCGCTTGCCGAGAAAGCGGATCTTCAGGCGATGACGGAAAAACCGACGCTGAGGGTATGGATCGGCGTGGGGCTCATCGGCCTGAGTTATATCATCGGCTGGCCGGCCGTGGGGCTCCTGGCGTGGATTTCCTATCATCTGCGGGAACCCCTGATCGTCGTTGTGGGCGGTCCGGCGACCTACGGCCTGTCTCACGTTGTCTTTCTGGTCGGATTGTACTTTGCCGGCGTTCATTATATCAGGATCGTATTGCGTTGGGTGACGAGGCGCATGGCGGAACGTCTGACGGTCCCGCCGCCGCAATACGCCCCGCCGCATATTTCGCCGACCGGTTTTCGGGAGGAGGGATTGGATCGGATCAAGGGCGACACGGTCGTTCCCGGCGCGCAGAGAGGACTTTCGCCGGCACTGGTTGCCGGGATGGCGGCCTTTGTCATCTCCGGCCTGCTGCTGTTGATCCGGCCGGCGCTGGTCGTCATCCCGTTGGGTTTTTTCATTGTCCTCTGTCTGGTTGCCCCTTTTTTCCCTGGGATTGGATTCTTCCTGCCCGTAATCAGCCGGCGGAAAACGGTTCGTCGGGCGGTGGCCTTGACCTTCGATGATGGCCCGGACTCGGATGTCACCCCCCGACTGCTGGAGCTTTTGCGGCGGCATTGCGTGCCGGCGACGTTTTTCGTTGCCGGCGCGCGGGCGGAACGATATCCGGCCACGATCCAAAAGATCCTCTCACGGAACCATACCATTGGGAATCATTCCTATCGTCATGATCCGCTGCTGATGCTGCGTTCGCGGGCAACGCTCCGGGAGGAGGTTGCCCGCGCGCAGGATGTGCTTGCGGCTTTCGGCATTCGTCCGCTGATCTTTCGACCCCCCGTCGGGATCACCAATCCCCGGTTGCCGGGGGTCTTGAGGGAGCTGGACATGTACTGCCTGACCTTCAGCTGTCGCGCCTTCGACCGCGGCAACCGGCGGATTGCCAAGCTGGCGGAGATCATCCTGAGGAAGGTTCGTCCCGGCGACATCATCCTGTTGCACGACGTTGCGCCGAGGGGGGGGGGTGGAATCGAGAAATGGATCGCGGAAGTCGAACGGATCGTTTCCGGATTGAAGGAAAAGGGGTATGAGATTCTCCCCCTCCCGGATCTGATCGATCGTCCGGTGATGGAACAGATCGATCGTTGACTATCCTTTTCCGCCGGCCATCTTTTGTGCCTCGGGCTTTCCGCGCAACAGGACCGTCATCAGCGGCCCAAACACTGCCCCGGCGCCAAGTGCCGTCCATGCGAGACCCCAGGCCATCGTTTCCGAGCGGAGCGGCTCGCCTTGCGCCCAGTCGAGCACGAGCCCGAATACCCAAGGGCTGATGATTCCGGCGCCGAAACCGAGGAGCGAACGCAGGGCATACGCGGCGCCCAGATGGTGAGGCGGGACCAATTCCGTCAGCGCCGTCGAATAGATCGACGAATCCGCGATGGCCGTCATGTTGTATATCGCGGCGATGGCGACCAGAACCCATAGGGGCAGCGCCATCATCCAGCCAAACGTAAAGGAGCACGCCAGGCTCAGGCACGCCCCCCAGAGGATGGTCCGGGTTCGTCCCCAGCGATCCGACAGAGCGCCGCCGCCGATGCTTCCGCTCATGCTGGTGATGTATGTCAGCGCTGTCAACAGAGCGCCGGCGCCGGCCGCCTGTATCGTCAAGGCGCCTTTCTGCGCGATCGATGCCGCCAGATAAGCCGGCAGCCACGCCCACAATCCCAGCAGTTCCCACGCGTGGAATACGTATGCCCAGATCAGAAGCATGGCCGGCCTGTTTCGCCAGACCGCGCGCAGGGCGAGAATTGCGGCGAGTTGGTGGTCATGGGGATGAACCACGTTGGGCGTCTCCCGGAGCGTCCAGAAAGAAATCAGCATTCCGACGAACGGTCCGGATGCGGTGACGATGAACGAGCCGCGCCAGCCAAGATGCGGCATCAGGATTCCGCTCAGGAGCAGCGACAGACCATAACCGAGCGAAGCCGCGGCGAGAAACCACCCCATGGCGCGGCCCCGATGATGGGATGTGAACCGTTCCGCAACCAGCGTCAAGCCCGGTGTGTATGATGCCCCGGAACACAATCCGGTGAACCCGTGCAGGATCAGACCGGAGGCGAAGCCGTTTGCGAAAAAAGCGAACATCAGCGCACTGACGCCGGCCAGCACGCTTCCGACCAGATACGTTTTCTTGGCGCCGTGGCGGTCGGCGGCGAATCCGACCGCGAACAACGATATCAGGTAACCGGCGTGCCAGGCCGATTGCACCAGACCGGCCTGGCCGGCGGACATGTTCCAATCGGTTTTCAACAACGGCAGCGCCGCCGAGTAGGTGGTGAAGACCAATGCAAAAAAGATGCGTCCCGCGCAGATGCGGGCAAGCCAGGTCAAGTCACTCTGGTTTTCCGTCGTCAATGGTTGTGGTTCGGCAGCATCACGAGACATCGGTTTCGATCGGTTGGAGTCTGCGGTTCAAACGTCCTTCAGCAGCCTGTTTTCGGGAAGATGTTCAATCGCCTTTTCGAAGGTTGCCACCGTTTCGGACAGCGAGGAGAACTCGGGAGTGTAGGCGAAGGGAATCGCGTTGATTCCGCAAAGTTCCATGGCCTCGATGACGCGCTGAATGGTCAACTGATGGATATCGCGGGCCGGCTGGTATCCCCGCTCTCCCTCTCCTTCGGTCCCGGAGGTCGAGAAGACGCCGCTCTTGACCAGCACGAAGAGAATTTCGTTGACGAGACGGATCGGGATTTCAAGCTTGTGGGATATCTGTCCCGCGGTCAGCGCGGCTCCACCCCGGGCGAAGTTTTGGATCACGTGCTGCGCGATCTGAAGGGAGAGTAGTTTTTTAAGACGGTGACTGGCCTGAAGGGCGTCCGGTTCGAATTCGTAGGTGTCCACGTTCTGGTGGGCAAAGGAGAGTTCGGCCCCGAAGAGGACAATCAGCCAGCTCAGCTGCAGCCAGATCAGGAACAGCGGAAAGGCCGCGAAACTGCCGTAGATCGCGTTGTATTGCGCGGCCCCGATCTGAAAGGCGATATAGGCCCACTGGACGATTTGAAAGATGGTGCCGGTGATGATCCCGGCGAGCAGACCGGAGGTGAACCGCACCTTGGTGTTCGGCATAAAGATGTACAGGAAGGTGAACAGCCCCCACAAAAGGACGTACGGCAGCAGTTTGAGCAAAAAAAAGACCACGGAGCTTAACGCGCCCAGGATCGTGATTTTTTCCAGAATCAGGGTGACCTGGGCGGTGACGAAGACGGTCAGGCTGCTGGAGAGAATGATCAGAACGGGGCAGATCAGCATAAGCGATAGGTAGTCGGCGAATTTCCGTCCCAAAGAACGCCGCTCCTTGATCCCCCAGATATCGTTCAGCGAGTCTTCGATCTGCCCCAGGACCTTGATCACGGCCCAGAAAAGAACGACCAGGCCGATGCCCGCGAGCAATCCCCCTTTGGTGCTCTCCAGCAGCGAATGGGAGAACTGGATGACGTTGTCGAGAATCTC
>DIKL01000047.1:0-3253 GCA_002424545.1 Syntrophaceae bacterium UBA5619 | reverse complement strand
CCCTTGGCGATGCCGAAGGCCATGGCGGCCACCGGCACGATGGAGATCAGGGAGTAGAAGGTGATCGCCGACGCCCGAAGCTGACATTTGTCTTCGTCGAATCCCCGGATCGAAAGGATCAGCACCCGCAGGAGCGTAAGGAAGAAAGATTTTCCCGGCGGAAGGTTGGTCCGGCGGATTCTCCAGATGTCCCGCCGGATGAAGTCGATCGCTTTGGGAACCCATCCCGAAATCTTGTTCATGGCGAATCTCCCGGTGATTGTTCGACGCGGACTGAATATAGGGGAGGGAGGGTTCCGTGTCAATACGATTTACCTTGGCCGATTTTATCGGGAATGGGTGTTGGGCCGGCTTTCAACAGGCCATCCCGCAAGATGGCGCCGCCGCCGATTTTCCGGGATCCTGAATTTTGTGGCGCCGGGAATCCTTTTGGGGTATGGAAAGCAACCCCGAAAGTCTCCCATGCGCGCTTCCGGGATCCGATTTTCAACGTGCGCAAAGGTTCCGGAGAGGGTATCCGTTCTCGGGGTTGGAGTTTGAAACGCAATGAAAGTGCTTCTGATTTCGGCCAATACGATCCATGCGCCGCATCCCGTCTACCCGCTGGGTCTCGATTATCTGGTCGGCGCCCTGACCCCTCGGCACGAGGTCCGCCTCCTGGACGTGAATGCGGCCGGCGGAGAGGAAAGGATAGCGGCGGCCCTGAGGGACGCCGACCCGGAGGTGATCGGTTTGTCGATCCGGAATATCGACAACGTGGACACGCTGGCCGTGAAAAGTTTCGTTTCGGGATATGAGCGGATCGTCCGGCTCGTCAGGCGTTGCAGCGGAGCTCCGATCGTTCTCGGCGGCAGCGGGTTTTCGATTTTTCCCGGAGAGCTGATGTCCCTGCTGGGCGCCGATTTTGGGATTGTCGGGGAGGGGGAGCACATGGTTTCCCTTCTGAGCGCCATGGAAAGGGGAGACGATCCCTCCGCCCTGCCAGGGATCATGATCCGGGGAGGGGTCGTTCCGGAGCCCGTTCCCTGGGAGGGCGCCGTCGTCAGGCGGATGCGGCCTGCGGACGCCGCGCGCCGGTTCTATCTGGAGCATGGAGGGATCCTGAACCTGCAAACGAAGAGGGGATGTCCGTTCTGCTGCATCTACTGCACCTACCCCCATATTGAAGGCCGCCGGATGCGATTGGTTCCTCCCGATGAGGTTGCCCGGGAGGCGCGGGAGCTTCAGGAGATGGGCGCCCATTTTCTCTTTATCACCGATTCGGCCTTCAATGCCGATATCGATCACAGCCTGGCCGTCGCCAGGGCCTTTCGCCGTCAAGGGCTTGCCATTCCCTGGGGGGCTTTTCTGGCCCCGATACGCACGCCCGACGGCTATTATGACGTCCTCGCCGAGGCGGGATGGACCCATGCAGAGTTCGGGACGGAATCCCTTTGCGACGCCCAGTTGAATCGGTACGGGAAACCGTTCGGCGTGGAGGATGTTCTGGTCGCCCACGAGAGCGCCCGGCGAGCGGGGGCGCGCATTGCGCATTATTTCCTGCTGGGAGGACCCGGGGAAGACGCAGTCAGCCTGGACGAAACCATGAACCGCATGGAGGCGCTGGGAAAAGCGGCGTTTTTTCTTATGTGCGGCGTCCGGATTTTTCCGCATACCCCTCTGTACGACCTTGCCGTGGAAGACGGTCAGATTCGGCCCGATCAGAACCTGCTCTCGCCGGTCTTCTATCGATCGAAAGACGTGACCACGGAAGCGATTATCGACAGGGTTCAAAAACAAGCGCGCGGTCGGATCAACTGGGTCTATGGGGATGGAGGCGAAAAGACGGAGCGGGTCGTGACCCGGATGTACGCCCGCGGCCGCACCGGACCCCTGTGGGAGCTGCTGCTTCGCTGAACGAAGGGCGCCGCCGACAAGAAACATCCGCGGCGGATTCGTCAGCGCCGCTCCCATTTCCGGACATCGGATTTCGCGAGCCTTGACGAAAGCATGTTGCCATGGCGCCGCCGGGCGGTGCAGGCATGGAGACGTTTGAAGAACGGAGGATAGGGATGGCCGGGCGGTTCCGTTATGAATGGCTGCGGTTTTCGGGGACCGCGGAGCGTGTCGCAGCCGCGGCGCGATTTCCGCGGGATTCGGATTGGTTTTCCGGCCATTTCCCGGGCAATCCGATCGTGCCGGGGGTGGCGCTGATCGCGCTGGCGAAGGAAGCCGTGATGGCGTGGGAACGCGGCGAGGGACGATCCGTGACGATCACAGGGATCCGCCGGGTCCGGTTTCGTCAGCCCGTCAAGCCGGATGACGAGGTTGAACTGGAGGCGAAGCGGATGTCCGGTCGGGAAGGACCGGCCTACGCCTTCACGATTTCTCTGCGCGGCGAAGCGGTTTGCAGCGGCGTCTTGCGGGCGGACATCATTTCGGGACGATCGGAATAAAAATTTCTTGACAAGCCGGGGGAATATTTACGAAAGTAACAACGTGCAATGAACGCCCCGGGGTACGGGGCGGATATTTTTTTGCACGAGGGAGGTTGAATCATGCCGGAGAGCAAAGAGATCCAGGAACGGATCATCCGGATTGCCGAGATTATCATTGAAGAACTCAAGCTGGAAGAGATCACGCCGCAGTCGTTCGATCCCGATATGGATCTGGTGGACGAACTCGGTGTGGACAGTATGGACCTGGCCACCGTCGCTCTGGTTCTGCAGGACGAATATGGCATCTTCATTGACGAGGACGACTATCCGAAATTGAAGACCGTTCGCCTGATCGCCGAATATGTGCAATCCCGTCTGCATGGACGAAAGGATAATGATTCCTGAAAATTGTGAAAGATACGGGAGTGAAGTAAGGCTTCGGAGAGGATGCATGCGGGATGACCTGAATCCGGCCGCGAGTGAAAAGACGGCAGCGGGACGGTTGGTTGCGCCTGCGCGGCATGGCGGCGCGGAATGTGAATCGGTCCGTCGGCGATGGAAATTCTCCGAGCTGCTGGCGGATCCGGAGGTGAGGGCCCGCTGGGAAAAGGTTCGGAAATACTTCTTTCTCCGGGAATCCACCTATGACATGAGCAACCGTTGCAATCTGCGCTGCGACGGCTGCTATTACTACGAGGGCGAAAAGCAATTTGCCGGAGAAAATGGGGACCCCGAAGCGTGGCGCACGCTCATGCGCACGGAGAAGGCGCGCGGCATCACCTATGTCGTCCTGGCGGGCGCCGAACCTTCTCTGGTTCCAGAGCTTCTCAAAGTCT
>DIKL01000014.1:1640-22243 GCA_002424545.1 Syntrophaceae bacterium UBA5619 | reverse complement strand
CCTGCGTAGGGAAATGAGCTTGACGTATGCCGAAGACATGCCAGGCCGCTTCCCCCCGGGGAGCGGCCTTTTTGGTTTTGGGAAGGCGGATATTTTTGGCGGAAAGGAATGTGCGATGATTGTAAAAAAACGGGATCTTACCTTGTATCTGGTTACGGACCGCCGCTGGCTCGGCCGCAGGAGCCTCGAGGAGGATGTCGAAGAGGCGCTGCTGGGCGGTGCGACACTCGTCCAAATCCGTGAAAAGGAGATCTCCTCGCGGGCATATCTGGAGCTCGCCCGGAAGGTGAAGGCCGTGACGGACCGGCATGGCATTCCGTTGATCGTCAATGACCGGATCGATATCGCGTTGGCCGTTGACGCCGACGGCGTGCACGTCGGACCGGATGATTTGCCCGTGTCCGTCGCCCGCCGGTTGCTTGGGCCCGACAAAATGGTCGGCGCTTCCGCCTCTTCGGTGGAGGAGGCGCTGGCTTTTCAGGCGCAGGGCGCCGATTACCTCGGGGTCGGCGCCGTTTTCCCCACGGCGACCAAGAAGGTCACCGAAAAGGTCGATCTGGAAACGCTTGCCGGGATCAAAGCCGCCGTCCACATCCCGGTGGCGGCGATCGGCGGCATCGACGCCGGAAACGCCCCTGAGGTCATGAAGACGGGCGTGGACGGCGTGGCCGTCGTATCGGCGATCCTGAGTCAACCGGACATCCGCGAGGCGACGCGAGCACTGCTCTCCAAACTCAATAAGGAAGGATCATGAGCGGAACAAGACATCGCTGGCCCGTCTTGTGGGCCACCTTTCTGACCTATCTTTTCGACAGCTATGACCTGATCGTCCTGGCCATTGCCATGCCGGTCCTGCTCAAGGTCCTCCAGATCACCCTCCCCGAGGGAGGGCTCCTCGGTTCGTCCACGATGTTGGGGGCGATGGCCGGAAGCGTCCTGTTCGGCCTGATCGCCGAGAACCGCGGCCGTCGTTTTTCCCTGGTGCTCGCGCTGGTTTGGCTCGGCGTCGGGATGGGAGGCGTCTACCTCGTCCACTCCTGGGGCCATTGGATGGCGCTGAGGTTCGCGACGGGGCTTGCCATCGGCGGCATTTGGGGCCCGTGCGCGGCGCTGATTGCGGAGCACTGGTCCGCGGAATACCGCGCACGTGCCGCGTCCTTCGTCTTCAGCAGCTTCGCCATCGGCGCGGTGCTGGCCTCCCTGGTGGGCCGGATGGTCCTGCATGTCCAATGGCAATGGCTGTTTGCCGCCGGAGCGCTTTCCCTCCCCGTTGCATTGTTGGTCCTGCGGCTGGTGCCTCCCGATCGCAAGGACGCCGGCCCGGCCGCCGTCGGGATTCCCGCCCCGCGAAAAGAAAAGGTCGGGATTGGGGCCATCTTCGAGGGGGGGTTGGCCAGAATCACGCTGCCGGCCACGATGATCAGCGTCGTCAATCTCGCGGGCTACTGGGGGGCCGCCTTCTGGATCCCGACTTTCCTGACCCGGGAGAGGGGTCTGAGTCTTTCAACCATGGCCGGGTTTTCCTTCGTCATGTACCTCGGCATGTTTCTCGGCTTTCAATTCTTCGGCTGGCTTGCGGACCGGATCGGCCGCCGCCGGTCGATGATGGCCGCCTTTACCGCCGCGGCCGTTTCGGTTGCCGCCTATATCGTCGTCCGCCACCCGATGTTTCTGTTCTGGTGGGGGATCGTCGTCGGCTTTTGCCTCTGCGGGTCCGGCGGCGTGCTCGGGGCCTATTACGCGGAGCTCTTTCCGGAACGGGTTCGCGCCTACGCCGGCGGTTTCTGCTGGAATATGGGGAGGCTGGGCGCCGTGCTGGCGCCCTACACCATCGGCCATATCGGCAAAATCTATGGTCTCCAGACGGGCCTGGCCGTCACCTGCGTCATCTACCTGGTCGGGGCGGCGATGCTGCTGTTGCTGCCGGAAACCTACCGGAGAAATGCATGAGCCTGTCGATGATTTCCGTTGAGAAGATGCTTCGCGGCAAGACGCTGATCCTGGGCGATGTCAATACCGGAAAGACCACGTTGACGAGGAATCTTCTGGAGGAACTCTGCCGCCGGAGACTCGGCGACAAGGTCGCCGTTCTGGACCTGGCGCCGGATATCGCGGCCGAGATTGCCGCCGAAAAAGGGCTGACCGGTGTCGGCGGCAAGCTGATGCCGCCGGAGGGGTGCGGCGTCCTCTACCTGGGAGGCCCTTTTGCCCCGCCCCGGTTGAGTTCGAAGACGGAAACGGAGGCCCGGGAGAAGGCCCGCTGCAACCGCCGGAGAATCGAGACGCTCTTCCGCCGGCTGGACCGCCGCCCGCGGGAGATCCTGCTGATCAACGACGTCAGCATCGCGCTGCAGGCGGGGACGGCCCAAAGCCTGATCCGCCGGCTGGAGCAGGCGGAAACGGTCGTCGCCAACGGTTACTGGGGCGAAAGACTCGGAAGCGGGGCGCTGACCGCCCGAGAGCAGAACGAGATGGGAAAACTCAAAACCTACTTTGAAAAGACGGGCCAAGTGCTGATGCTGGAGCGGCGCTTTCGCTGACCTTCGTCCCGGGAGAATCTGCGGCCATTCCCGTTCCCCTCCTTTCCCATCTCTATCCGGACATTTTTCAAACCGTCCTTTTTTCACTATTTCAATGCATTACGAATCAATGGCCCATGAATATACAGGTTCGTATAGGTATGGATTGGTAATTTTAAGTCGTTATATGTCATTTTATAGTTGATATTTTCTTTTTGATCGTCTATTCTGCCGCCCGTTTCGAGGAGGTGGCCATGTCGGAAGGAATGATGAACACCAGGGAAGTCGCCCGCTATCTGGACATCCATGAGAAGCAGGTCTATGCGCTGATCAAGACGAAAAAGATTCCGGCAACGAGGATGACCGGGAAGTGGCTCTTCCCGAAATGCGTGATCGATGACTGGATCGAGAGAAACGCCCTTTCAGGCCTGGAGCAGGCTCGCCGGAAGAGCGAACGGATCGCCGGAGCGCTCCTCGCCTCGGGGAGCAACGATCCTTTGCTCGACATACTCCAGACCTGCCTCAAAAAGGTCCATCCCGAATTGTTCATCTTTTCCGCGAACACGGGAAGCCGGGAGGGCCTTTTGGCGCTGGAGAAGGGTTTTACCGACATCGCCTGGTCGCACCTGCTGGATCCCGAAAGCGGAGAGTACAACATCCCCTACCTTGCGAAATGGGTTCCGAGCGTCAACGCGGTGGTCGTCAATCTCTTCTACCGGGAGATGGGTTTTGTCCTCGCCGGTGGAAACCCGCTCGGGATTGCCGGATTCGAGGATCTGACGCGCGATGGGGTCCGATTTATCAATCGCCAGGAAGGTTCCGGGACGCGCCTGCTGCTGGACCACAACCTGCAAAAGGCCGGTCTTCAACCGGAAAGGATTACCGGTTATGAGAACGAGGTGTTCACGCACATTGAAGTCGGGCTGTCGATTCTCTCCGGTGAAGCGGACGTGGGGATCGCCACGGTAGCGGTTTCGACGCTGCTCGGTCTCGATTTCGTACCGATTGCCCGTGAACGGTTCGACATGATCTGCGACCAATCGGTTTTTTTTCAGAAGGGAGTCCAGTCCCTGATGCAGGTTCTCAACGGGGATCTCTTCCGTCAGCGGGTCAAGAATCTCAGGGGCTATGATTTCAGCAGCGCCGGCCGGATTCTCTATACGAAAGGGTAAATGTCTTTGGCAACGGGAGGAGGAGATATTCGTGACGATAGCGGTCCCCGGGACCGCATCGAAGAGAGGCGGTCAGGGATCGATTGAAAGGATTGGAAAGGAGTGAGTGATGATTCAAGTGAAGTTGGATTTTCCCATGGAGAAGATCATGAAAAGAAATTGGACAAGGATTTTGGGCGTGGCATTGGCTGCCACGGTTTTAATGATCGGCATGACATTTCCCGCTTTTGCCGCGCCGGCGCAGAAGAACCTGATCCTGGCGACGACGACCAGCACACAGGATTCGGGTCTTCTGGATGTTCTGATCCCGATTTTTGAAAAGAAGACCGGCTATTTCGTCAAGACGATCGCCGTCGGCTCCGGCCAGGCGATGGCCATGGGCCAGAAGGGCGAGGCGGACGTCCTGCTGGTCCACTCACCCGCGGCCGAGAAAAAATTTATTGCGGACGGATTCGGAATTGATCGACTGATCGTCATGCACAACGACTTCATCGTCATCGGCGATCCCGCCGATCCGGCGGGGATCAAGTCGGCAAAGACCACGCCGGAGGCCTTCAAGAAGATTGCCGATGCCGGCGCGCTCTTCCTCTCCCGCTCGGACAAGTCCGGGACCCACACGAAGGAACTCGGTATCTGGAAGGCGGCCGGGATCAACCCCGTGGGTCAGAAGTGGTACCAGGAGACGGGGCTCGGGATGGGGCAGACCCTCAATGTTGCCAACGAAAAGCGGGGATACACCCTGGCCGACCGCGGCACCTACCTGTCCCGGAAAAAGGACCTGAAACTGGATATCCTGAAGGAAGGGGATCCGATCCTGTTGAACGTCTATCATGTCATCAGCGTCAATCCGGCGAAGTTCGCGAAGGTCAACACCGAAGGGGCGAAGGCCTTCTCCGACTTCATGGTCTCCGCGGAAACCCAGAATATCATCAAGACCTTCGGCGTGGAGAAGTACGGCGGCGCCCTATTCTTCCCCGACGCGGGCAAGCCGGAGTACAATTGACCATTGATCTGAAAGACTGAAACCGGGCGTTGCAGGGACAAGTCGGCGCCCCTGCAATACCCGATCAATAACGAAACAGGCGGTGCGATCGATGGATCTGATTCTGGAAGGGATCCAAAAGGCCTTTTATCTCATCTTTACGCTGGACGGCGAGGTCCTGGGGATCACGCTTCTGTCTCTGCGGGTGTCGGGAACGGCGACGCTGATCAGCCTCTTCATCGGGATCAGCGTCGGTACGGTTGTGGCCCTGACCCGTTTTCCGGGAAGGCAACTCGTGGTGAGCATCATCAATACGGGGATGGGGCTTCCGCCGGTGGTCGTGGGCCTCTTCGTGACGATCTTCCTCTGGCGGAACGGGCCACTCGGGTTCCTGGAGATCCTCTACACGCCGACGGCGATCATCCTGGCCCAGGCCGTGATCGCCACCCCGATCGTCACGGGGATCACGCTGGCATCCATCCAGAATCTGCCGGCGAACCTCCGTCTCCAGATCCTCGCCCTGGGCGCGACACGCGTCCAGATGGTCTGGCTCCTGGTGAAGGAGGCGCGTCTGCCGCTGCTGGCGGCGGTCATGGCCGGCTTCGGCGGCATCATCTCGGAGGTCGGGGCCTCGATCATGGTCGGCGGCAACATCAGGGGCTACTCCCGGGTTCTGACGACGGCGACGGTCATGGAGACGGGACGGGGGAACTTCGATATCGCCATTGCGCTTTCGGTCATCCTGATGCTCCTCGCCTTTCTCGTGAACGCCATTCTTACGCAGATCCAGCAGCGGGAGAGGCCCAGATGAATCCGGTCGGCGATCCGAACATTCTGCTGCAGGCCGAGGATCTCCTGGTCCGCCGGGGGGGCGCGACGGTCCTCGACATCCCGGCCTTGAGCGTGTTTCAGGGACAGGTCCTCGTCCTGATCGGTCCGAACGGCGCGGGGAAGTCCACGCTATTGCTGACGCTGGCCGGCCTGCTGAAATTCGCGCAGGGGAAAATTCTGTTCCGGGGGGCGCCGATTGCCGACGGCGGATTTGACTACCGCCGCCACATCGCGATGGTCTTCCAGGAACCCCTTTTGTTTGACACAACCGTATTCGAAAACGTCGCCGCGGGGCTTAAGATCCGCGGCGTGGGGCGGGATGAGATCGGGCGAACCGTACCCGAATACCTCGAACGTTTCGGCGTCGGCCATCTTACGAAGCGCTCCGCCCGGAAACTCTCCGGCGGGGAGGCGCAACGGACCAGCCTCGCCCGGGCCTTTGTCACCAAACCGGAGATCGTTTTTCTCGACGAGCCCTTCTCTTCGCTCGACCCGCCGACGCGGGAGGCGCTGACCGGCGATCTCGAACGGATCCTCCGTGAGACGCACACGACGGCGGTCGCCTCGACCCACGACCAGACGGAGGCCCTGCGCTTGGGCGACCGGCTCGCGGTTGTCAACGGAGGGCGGATCGCCCAGATCGGCCCGGCGGCCGAGGTGATGAACCGGCCGGCGGACGGATTTGTTGCCTTGTTCGTCGGGGTGGAAACGGTTCTTCCGGGACGGGTTGTGCGGATCTCCGACGGGGCGTTTACCGCCGCCGTGGAAGGGGGCGAGATCGAGGCGGTGGGTCATGTCCGGATGGGCGAGGGGGTCCTCTGCTGCATCCGGCCGGAGCATGTGACCCTCTCCGTGAACGCCCCGCCGCCCGGAACAAGCGCCCGGAACGCCTTTCCCGGAACGATCCGAACGATCACACCGCTCGGTCTCTTTCACCGGGTCCGCGTCGATTGCGGCTTCGAGCTGACCGCTTATGTGACGCGCCAGTCCCTCGAAGAGCTCCGTCTGGAGGAAGGAAAAAGCGTTACGGCCTCGTTCAAGGCGACGGCCGTCCACGTCATCCCGCGCATTACGTCCGCTTGATCCAATCTTTGTCGACCTGCTCGCTGCGAATGGAGTAACGCCTTTTCCGGGGGACATCCCTGACCTGATCCAAGAACCTCACTTTCTATTATCGCCTGCGATATTGTAATATCCAATACGGTCTTCACGGTTTTTGTTTGACTGAGATCATTTCTTATGTCAATATCTTGCACAATCGTAAAACATTAAGGGCTGTAACAAAAAGCCGCCATTCGGCAGCCTTAACTATGTTCGCACCGCCTGCGGCGGCTCCGCACCCTTTCTTGTCACGGGAGCTGCAATGAATTGCATCACCCACACCCAAGGGGGTGCTGATCATCTCGCCCCATAGGGTGTCAGAATGCCGATAATCGGAACGAGGATTGATAGCCTATGAGTAAGACCTTCGACCAAGGCAAAGATGAAGTTGCAAAGCTGTGTCACTATTTCGCTACGAACCAGCAGTCTTTCCTCGCCCCTGGAGTCAAAGAAGACCATGTCCGTCAATCGCTCATAGACCCTTTTTTCGAGGCCCTTGGTTGGGACGTGCACAACTTCTCCATGACCGCACCCCAATATCGCGAAGTCATCCCCGAAGACAGTCTGGATGTGGAAGGCCAACAGAAAGCGCCCGACTACACCTTCCGCGTCGGCACGTTGCCGAAGTTCTACGTCGAAGCCAAGAAGTGCGGCGTCAATATCAGCGCCGATCCCGCACCGGCCTATCAACTTCGCCGCTACGGCTTTAGCGCCAAACTTGCTCTGTCCATTCTGACCGACTTCGATGAACTGGGCGTGTACGATTGCGCCTCTCGCCCGCGACCCAGCGACAAGGCCAGCCATGCCCGTATCCAGTATTTTGGGTTCACCGAGTATCCTGACCGTTGGCGGGAGATTTGGGATGTGTTCTCGCGCGAGGCCGTCTGGTCTGGGACGTTCGACCAGTATGCCGCCTCCAAGCGCAAGCGTGGAACCTCCGAGGTTGACAGTGAGTTTCTGAAGGATATCGAAGGCTGGCGCGATGTACTGGCACGAAACCTCGCCCTGCGCAACAACGATTTGTCGGCAGACGATCTCAACGCCGCCGTTCAACGGATCATTGACCGGATTATCTTCCTGCGGATGGCCGAGGATCGCGGACTGGAGCCTGACGGGCAACTTCTCAAACTTTGCGAACGGCCGGACATCTACGACCGTTTTATGAGAGTATTGTGCCGCAACGCTGATGAGAAATACAACTCCGGCCTGTTTCACTTTCAGAAAGAACCCGGCGTCTCGGATGCGCCGGACACGCTCACGCTGCGTCTGGCCGTGGACGACAAGGCCCTCAAGCCCATTCTCCAAAGTCTCTACTTCGAGCATGGCAGCCCGTACCACTTCGGCGTCCTGCCGGTAGAAATCCTCGGCACGGTGTATGAACGCTTCCTCGGCAAAGTCATCCGCCTGACCGCCGGACATCAGGCCAAAGTCGAGGAAAAACCCGAAGTGCGCAAGGCCGGCGGCGTGTACTACACCCCCGCCTATATCGTGAACTACATCGTCCACAACACCATCGGCAAACAAATTGAAGGCAAAAGCCCCACCGATCTCGCCGGCGGCAAAAACATACCTCCCTTCCGCGTGCTCGACATGGCATGCGGCAGCGGCTCCTTCCTCCTCGGCGCCTATCAGTTTCTACTCGATCATTGCCTGAAATGGTATCAGTCCAATCTCTCCAAAAAACACACCAAGGCCGTCTATCAAAACGCCAAAGGTGAAACCCGTCTCGCCATTGCTGAACGCAAACGCATCCTCACTACGCACATCTACGGCGTGGACATTGACCGACAGGCAGTTGAAACCACCAAGCTCTCGTTACTGCTGAAGGCCCTCGAAGGCGAAAACGACGCCTCCCTCTCCCAGCAGATGACCCTCTTCCACGAACGCGCATTGCCGAACCTATCAGACAATATCAAATGCGGAAATTCACTAATCGGTCCCGATTACTTCATAGGCAAATTGCTTGCAGACTCTGAGATTATAAAGCGCGTCAACGCGTTTGACTGGTCGCGTGAATTTCCCGACGCCATGAAAGTGGGGGGATTTGACAGTATCATCGGCAATCCGCCGTATGATGTGCTCGAAAAGGAGCGAGGCAATGCTTCCTGGCCGCATTCGGCGCTTGCCGAATACGTGCGTGCGAACGACGATTACCTCCACGGACTCGGCGGAAAACTCAATTTATTTCGTTTCTTCATAGTACGATCAAAACATCTTGTTCGCCCCGGTGGGCGATTCGGGATGATTGTTCCCCTCGCGCTTCTGGGTGATATCAGTTGTGCACCTACCCGGCGTTCATTCTTTGAAACTTTTGACCATGTTGAAGCCGATTGCTTTCCTCAGAAGGATAACCGTAATCGGCGTGTTTTTATTGACGCAAAACTATCGACAGTCGTCCTCTCTGCATCGCGACGTGTCCAAGAGAGTGACCAGGGGCAAATCACCGTGCGAACCTATCCGTGGAATTCGTTTAGTGATGAACACAAAAAGTGCTTGCTCGGTTTAGATGAGTTGCTTATTCTCGATCCTGTGAACTTGCCTGTCCCATTGGTGGATCAAGACTCTTGGAATTTCTGCAAGAAACTGTACGCCATAGAGGGCGTAAGACGACTTGGCGAAATTTCTGATTTTGTGGTGACACGAGGAGAAATCAACCAAACCATCTTTCGCAAATTCATCACGACCAATCCAAAGCACTCGCGTCTTCTCAAGGGCGTTGAAATACGGCAATACGGTCTGAAACAGCACCTACATCAGGGACATTCGGAATGGTTCGACGAGAAACGTTTTCTATTAGAGAATGCGTCGCGCCCAGTGGTACAGCGTCGAAGAATAGCAACGCAACGCATTACAGGAGTGGATGATAGTCTTCGTGTGGTGGCCACCATCATGGATCCACCTTGCTATTTCGCGGATTCTACCAATTCTGTCGTGTTGGCGGAAAATGCCAGCCATACACTTGAGTACTTGTTGGCCCTGTTCAATTCCGCATTGTTCCAATGGCGATTCCGCTTGACGAGTACAAATAATAACGTGGGCACAAATGAACTAGAATGCCTGCCGGTGGTGGACATGTCAACGCCAAATGCGCAGCACGCGCATATACACACACGACTTTCAGAACTTGCAGTTGCCATGCTCTCGCTCTACGCCGCCTTTGGATCCGTAAAGTCTGAAATCCAACGTGGTGCGGTTCAACGTCAGATCGATGCGTCCATCTCGGAGATTGACTGTTTGGTGTACGAACTGTATGGCCTGACTGAAGAGGAAATCAGAATCGTAGAAGGTCAAAACTGATGATGACACCGCCCAACCAACGCATGCATTTTACGTCGCGCCGAGCTGAAAGTGAGGCGCATTGTTATGCCGCATACCCTGGAGGGCGCAGGTGAATGCCGTTGAAATGCGAGCGCTGGTTGAGCAATACATCGACGCATACAACCGCATGGACATTGCTGAAATGCTCTTTACGGTTCATCCCGATGTCGAGTTCAAGAACATCTCCGGCGGCATTGAAAATGCAAGCACAAGCGGCATCATCGAATTCAAGGCGCTTGCGGAGCAAACCTTGTCGCTGTTCTCCGAACGACATCAGGACATTCTGTCTTTCGAAACCACTGGAACAAAGGCCATCGCATCCATCGGGTTCCGTGCGGTCGTGGCCAACGATCTTCCAAATGGGCTAAAGAAGGGCCAAGTCTTGGAATTGTCTGGCCGTTCGGAGTATGAGTTTTTGGGCGGATTAATCTCCAGGATCAAAGACATCAGTTGACCGCACTCATGTTCGCAAGAGGATGACATGGCAAAACGACGGCAGAGCCTGCGAGTCCGTATCCCGCCTTACAGACGCCCACGCAATGCTTGGCGAGAATCCATCCATGCCGAGTTGCTGGAAGTCGCAGAGTCTCGAGGGGTTGCATATCTAAAACCTGAGTTTCTCGATGAGCTTTCTGAATCCTGTGGGTTAGATGAAGCTTAGAATAGAGGTGATGGTATGGGAATTCCTGACTATGATGATAAACTGTATGCAATGATTGAAAGGAGTTCCAGGTAATGAAAAAACAGACGCGAAAAAGCAGGGAAGATGTACGCGATCTTCCTTTGAAGGTAAAAGCCGAAATGGCGTTGAAAGAGGCAGTTGCCGAGGCCCTGGCCGAGCATAAGCGACGGGGGAATCCCATTGCTGTCTGGCGGAATGGCAAGGCCGTCTGGATACCGCCGGAAGAAATCGTCGTACCGGTAGTATAATGGCATTTGTTATGTTCATCGATAGCCGACGGCTTGTACTGAAAAATTTACTGTTCCGTTTTACCGTCTGCTGTCTTCACCGCTCTGATTCTTTAACTGCCTGGACCGAAAAAGACAGTGAATATAAAGCCAAATTTATAGCCTAACCCAGCGCTGGAGCCAATCGGCGAGAAAACGGCTCTCACCTCTGGCTCACCTTTTTGTTCATGCCTCCGCTTGCGCGGCGGCATGAATCGCGGCGCTGCCTACGTCAAGTGCCGCGATTAGCCAAGAAATATGCAATTATGATTCTTGCCATACAATGAATGATACCAGTGTCTTTGACAACGGAGGGAGGTAGGCAATGAAGGTGATGGCGTTCAACGGCAGTCCACGGAAGAAGAAATGGAATACTGTCACTTTGTTGAATAATGCCCTGCAAGGCGCTCACTCAACCGGCGCGGAAATCGAACTGGTCCAACTATACGATCTTAAGTTTTCTGGCTGCATCAGCTGTTTCTCGTGCAAGCGCCTGAGCCGAAAGAAGGATGGGGTATGCTCGGTACAGGATGATCTGACCCCGGTGCTGGATCGTGTAAAGCAGGCCGATGCCCTGATCATTGGCTCGCCTGTCTATTATGGTGCCGAATCCGCTGCCACGCGTGCTTTCCTCGAGCGACTGTGCTTCCCATACTTAAAATATTCCAAGGGCGGGCGCTCGCTCTTTCCTCGACGCATCAACACAGCCATGATCTACACCATGAATGCTCCTGATCAGATCCTCCAACGTATCGGCTATGACCGGATGTTCGCTATGACGCAGATGACACTGGGGATGCATTTTGGCGCATGCGAGTTGCTTCTATCATCCGACACTCTGCAGTACAGCGATTACGACAAGTACGAGGCAGAGGCTTTTGATAAGAACGCAAAGCGGCAGCGTCATACCAAAGTCTTCCCCGACGATTGTAAACGCGCCTTTGCGTTAGGTGTGCGAATGGCCTCCGGCAAGGTTACCGATCCGATGCCAATGCCATGGCAGGAATCATGACGGCTAACCAGAGTGTCAACGCGGATGCTGCGCACACTGTGTGTGCTCCGCACCGATTACACCCGCCGGTTGGATGCCTTAATGACATCGAGATACGAGCTTAACCTAACGATCAGACAAAGGAATATTACGAGGAGTTCTTATGCGTCAGTTGAAACGGAGCAAGGTCTTTACCCTGATGGAATCAGGACCTGTTGTTCTCGTGACGACCCATGATGGGCAGAAAGACAACATCATGACGATCTCCTGGACCATGGTGTTGGATTTCACTCCGGTATTTGCCATCACCACGGGTGAATGGAATCACTCTTTCGCGGCGTTGCGAAAGAATAGGGAGTGCGTCATTGCCATTCCCACGGTTGACATGCTGGATAAGGTGGTCGGTATAGGGACGTGCTCCGGGGCAGACACAGACAAGTTTGCCAAGTTCAAGCTCACACCCGTGCAGGGCAAATTCGTCACGTCGCCGTTGATCAAGGAATGTCTCGCCAACATAGAGTGCAAGGTCATCGACATCGTCAAGAAGCACAACATCGTCGTGTTAGAGGCAGTTGCCGCCTGCATCGATACCGCACGCAAGGAGAGGCGCATGGTTCACGCGGTTGGCGATGGAACGTTCATTGTCGACGGGCGCAAGATTGACCGGAGGAAGATGATGGCCTCCAAGCTCCCATACGGCGTTTAGCGTTGATTGGCCGGCCACGAGAAAATCCTGGGAGCCAAAATGAACAGCACGGCGGCGCCCAACAACGTGATGCAGCCGACCGCTTTCAGCGGCCGCTGATCCCGTCGTTATGTACGTTCTAAGAATAAACCTTTCAAATCATTCCATTGATGTGTATACTAAAGCCGATCTATACACATAAGAGGCAAGAAATGAGAACGAATGTTGTCGTAAATGACGATCTGATGGAATCCGCTCTGAAGATATCCGGTTTTAGAACAAAAAGGGAAGCCATCGAAGAGGGATTGAAGCTGTTGGTGCAGGTAAAACGCCAAAAAGAAATCAAGCGTTTTCGAGGAAAACTCAAATGGTCCGGCAACTTGGAAGAGATGAGGTTGGATAAATGATTCTCGTTGATTCATCCGTCTGGATCGATTACTTCAACGGGACCAAAACGTCTCAAACGGACTGGCTGGATTTTTCACTTGGAAACGCACCTATCTTAATAGGCGATCTGATCCTTACTGAAGTTCTTCAGGGATTTCATGATGATAAAGACTTCAACACAGCAAGGGATCTTCTTTTGAGTGTCCCATTTGAGCCGATGGGAGGACAGGCAATAGCCTTAGAGAGCGCTATCAACTATAGATTTCTGAGGAAGAAAGGTGTGACCGTGAGGAAAACCATCGACGTCATTATTGGAACTTTCTGCATCCACCACCAGCTTACACTGTTGCATGACGACAAGGATTTCGACCCTATGGTTCAGTTTTTAGGTTTGGAGGAAATAGACACATAACCAAACAATTCACCGGACGCACGTTCTTCGCGCCGGTGATGGCCGCGTTGTGCAACAATAGCATTCGATGACAGCGACCTTCTTCTCCCAAACTTCACGCTTTTTCCGGGTTCATTCGTACATCTTCTCGATGACATCCTGATACTTCTGGTTGATCACCTTCCGTTTGAGCTTCATCGTCGGGGTGATCTCGCCCGCCTCCTGGGTAAACGGCCGGGGAAGGAGACGGAATTTCTTGACCGTTTCGTACCGGGCTAGTTCCTTCGTGTTCTCGCGGATCCGCTTCTCGTAGAAGTCAATAATGGCCGGATTTTGGATTAGATCTTCGCGCGAGTTGAAGGCGATGCCGTTCTTCCGGGCATACTCCTCCAGTGCGTCGAAGGCGGGGACGATCAGCGCCGTCACATACTGCCGCATGTCGCCGATGGTCGAGATCTGTTCGACGTAGAAATCGTTTCCGATCAGGGTTTCGATGAGCTGCGGGGCGATATATTTTCCCCCCGAGGTCTTCATCAGGTCCTTGATCCGGTCGGTGATCGAGAGAAAACCGTCCTCGATGACGCCGACGTCCCCGGTCCGGAACCAGCCGTCCGGGGTGAACGCCTCGGCCGTCGCCTCCGGCTTCTTGTAGTAGCCCTTCGTGACCGTTCCCCCCTTCACCTGGATCTCGCCGGACTCGCCGATCCGGACCTGAACGCCGGGAATCGGCTTTCCCACGGTGCCCGGCCGGAAATGGAACTTTTCATGACAGGTTACGGTGGCGCAGGTCTCGGTGAGGCCGTAGCCGTAGGCGATCGTGATTCCGCAGGCGTGGAAGAACTCCTCGATCTTCTTCGAGAGCGGCGCCCCGGCGCAGGGAAAGAAACGGATCCGCCCGCCGACGACTCCCCTGATTTTCTTCAACACGAGGGCGTCGGCGATTTGATGCCGGATTTTCAGCAGCGGCGGAAGCGGCTGTTCCTCCTTCCGCAGCAGGAAGGCCTGCTCGCCCGTCCGGATCGCCCAGAGGAAAAGCTTCTTTTTGGCGGCGGGGGCGCTCTCCAGTTTTTCAAAGACGGTCGCGTAGATCTTCTCGTAGAAGCGCGGGACGGCGCACATGATCGTCGGGTGTTCGTGCTGCATGTATTCAACGATCTTCGCCGTGTCGTCGCAGCAGCTCACCAGCATTCCCTGGTTCAGCGCGAAGCGGGTCCAGGCCAGCTCGAAGATGTGGGAGAGGGGGAGAAAGCACATCGAGACGTCACGGTCGCTTACCTCCAGACGCTTTTCGTGGGCGACGAAGCAATGGTAGAAGGTGGAGTGGTGGAGCATGACTCCCTTTGGTTCCCCGGTCGTTCCCGAGGTGTACATCACGGTCGCCAGGTCGTCGACGGACGCCCGTCCCCGCCTTGCTTCCAGCTCGTCGTCCCCGCCGGCCCGTCGCCCCTCTTCGAGAAAATCCTTGAAATGGACCGCGTTGGGGATCCCGTCCAACGGAACGGTTTCGTCGAAGACGATGATCCGGCGCAGGTGGGGGACGCCGTTGTGGATGGCGCGGATTTTTTCGCACTGCTCCCGCGAGCCGACAAAGACGATCCCGATCGCCGAGTCGTCCACGATGTATTCGGCCTGCTTGACCGTGCTGGTGGCGTAGATTGGGACGGTAACCCCCCGCAGGGAGAGGATCGCGTGGTCGGCGATGATCCATTCCGGGCAGTTCTGCGAAAAGACGGCCGCCATTTCTCCTTCCTTCATGCCCATCGCCAGCAGCGCCTTGGCCACGGCCCGAATCTGTTCGCCGAGGCTCCGCCAGGAGATCTCTTTCCAGACGCCGTTGCGGGGGTAACGGATCGCCGTCCGATCTCCATATCGGTCGATGCGCTCGAACAGCGCGTTTGCCATTTGGAATTCGGTCATGGTCTTCTCCTTTAGCGGATTCATCGAACTCATCATGGGCAGGGATCAGGAAATGCCACCCGGATGATCAGGGGACATTCCCGCAGGGCTTTACAAAAAGACGGGGGTAGTATAGGCTGTCTGCCATCTCATGTCAAAGACCTTTTGGAGAGCAAAAGGCGGAAACCTTCCGGGGCGCGTTCCCGCCCATTCCGGTTGCGGTTTGGATCGGCGAAGTCGGCCTTTTGCCGGCAAATCTTTAAAAAGATCGAGGAGGCAACCAATGGTCAGCAAGAAAGGAGAGAAACAATCCCTCGGCCAGAGGATGAAGGCGGGCCGGAAGAAGATGGGGATGAGCGTCGAGGACCTTGCGCTCGAAACGGGGTATCTGCCCGAGATCCTGGCCGGGGTCGAGGAGGATCGCACCGTGCCGCCGGTTTCTCTGGTCCTCCAGCTCAGCCGCGTCCTGAAGCTGAACATGGATGAACTGGAGACGGAGCAGGAAGCCCAGGCGACAAAGCGTCGTTCCAAAAGCCACAAGAAGCGGGTCGATTCCTATGCCTACACGCCGCTCAGCAAGCCCGGGCCGGACAAGCACTTGCGTGGCTATCGGGTCACGATCGATGCGATGACCGAACACCGGGGCGTGGAGTTCCACCATGAGGGAGAGGAGTTCGACTTCGTCCTCAAGGGGGGGATCACCATCCAGATCGGTGAGAATGTCACCAAGCTCTCCCGGGGGGAGAGCATTCATTTCAATTCCGCCCTTCACCACAAGCTGAGCAACCCGCACGCGGAGCCGGCGGAGCTCTTGGTCGTCGTCTACGTTCCCTGAAAGGAGAGAACGATGGCTTTTCAACTGACGCCGGAACAGGAGATGATCCGGTTGATGGCCCGGGATTTCGCGAAGCGGGAACTGGAGCCCTTTGCCGGAACGTGGGACCGAAACGAGGTTTTCCCGGAAGCGGCCGTCCGGAAGATGGGCGGCCTCGGGCTGATGGGGATGATGCTTCCCATCGAATACGGCGGCGCCGGCGCCGGGGCGGTGAGTTACTCCCTGGCCCTTCAGGAGATCGCCGCCGCCTGCGCCTCCACGGCCGTGACGATGTCGGTGACGAATCTCTCCTCCGACCCGATTCTCAAATTCGGAAGCGAGGATCAGAAGCAGAAGTTTCTGGTTCCGCTGGCCCGCGGGGAGATGCTGGGGGCCTTTGCCGTGACGGAACCGGAAGCGGGTTCCGACCCGGGAAGCATGACGACCCGTGCCGAGGAGCGGAGGGATCACTACCTCGTGAACGGCTCAAAAATTTTCATTACGAACGGATCCCGCGCCGACGTGATCGTTCTGATCGTCCGGACCGGTTCGGAGAAGTCAAACCGGGTCCTTTCCGCCCTGCTCCTCACGAAAGGAACGCCGGGCTTCGGGATTGGACGGCGAGATGAGAAGATGGGTCTCCGCGCCTCGGACACGGTTGAACTGCTCTTCGACGATTGCCGGATCCCGAAGGAAAATCTTTTGGCCAGGGAGGGGTTCGGCTTTCGCGCCGCGATGGTCGCGCTGGACAGCGGTCGGATTGGCATCGCCTCCCAGTCGCTCGGGATCGCCCGCGCGTGCCTGCAGGAGGCGATCTCGTATGCGAAGAGCCGTCGGCAGTTCGGCAAAAGCATCGGTTCGTTTCAGGCGATCCAGTGGATGATCGCCGACACGGCAGCCGAGATCGAGGCGGCCCACTGGCTCACCCTTTGCGCCGCCGACCGGAAGGACCAGGGTCTCCCTTTTACCAAGGAAGCGTCGATGGCCAAGCTGGTCGCCTCCGAGACGGCCAACCGCGCCGCCTACCGCGCGGTGCAGATCCACGGCGGTTACGGCTACATGAGGGAGTACAAGGTCGAGCGGCTCTACCGGGACGCGCGGGTAACCGCGATCTATGAGGGAACATCGGAGGTGCAGCGAATCGTCATTGCCCGCGCGGTGATGGAAGCCTAAGCGGCATGTCCTGGAATCCGAAGCCGGTCTCGGGAAGAAGGCCGCGATCGATCGAATAAGGGAAAAAGGAGAGGGATTATGGAACAGATCAAGGTTGTTTTGGCGGATCACGAGATTCCGAGACAGTGGTATAATATCCAGGCGGATATGCCAAAACCGATGAGTCCCCCGCTCCATCCGGGGACGGGAAAGCCGGTAACGGCGGAGGACCTGGCGCCGATCTTTCCGATGAATCTCATCGAGCAGGAGGTGAGCCAAGAGCGGTGGATCGATATTCCCGACGAAGTTCTCGACAAGTACCTGATCTGGCGGCCGAGCCCGCTCTGCCGGGCACGCAATTTCGAGAAGCTACTCGACGCCCCGGTGAAGATCTACTATAAATACGAAGGGTCGAGTCCGGCCGGCTCACACAAGCCCAATACGGCGATTCCTCAAGCTTATTACAACAAGAAGTTCGGGATCAAACGCCTTTCGACTGAGACCGGCGCCGGCCAGTGGGGAAGCGCGCTGGCGATGGCCTGCGCGATGTTCGGCCTGGAGTGCCGCGTCTTCATGGTCCGCGTGAGCTATGAACAGAAACCCTACCGGCGGATGATGATGAACACCTGGGGCGCCGAGTGTATCCCTAGCCCCAGCGAACAGACCGAGGCGGGTCGCCAGGTCCTGGCCGCTCACCCCGATTCCCCGGGCAGCCTCGGGATCGCAATCAGCGAAGCGGTCGAGGATGCCGTTTCCCGGAAAGAATCCCGCTATTCACTGGGCAGCGTCCTGAACCACGTCGCGCTGCACCAGACGATCATCGGCCTCGAGGCCCAAAAGCAGTTTGAAAAGATCGGGGTCTATCCCGATGTGGTGATCGGCTGCGCGGGCGGCGGGAGCAACTTTGCCGGGATCTCGCTGCCGTTCGTCCGCGACAAGATCCACGGGAGGCAGGTGCGGATCATCGGCGCCGAGCCGACCTCCTGCCCGACGATGACGCGCGGGCCGTTTGCCTACGACTTCGGCGACCTTGCCAAGAAGACGCCCCTGCTGCCGATGTACACGCTGGGCCACGACTACGTTCCGGCGCCGATCCATGCCGGGGGGCTCCGCTACCACGGGATGGCGCCGATCATCAGCCATCTGCTGAAATTGGGATTGGTCGAGGCGGCGGCATACGACCAGATCGCCACCTTCGAGGCGGGCGTCCAGTGGGCCCGGACGGAGGGGGTCATTCCCGCTCCGGAGACCGATCATGCCATTGCCGCGGTCGTCGAGGAGGCAAAGCGGGCCAAGGAGGAGGGGAAGGAGCGAACGATTCTATTCAACTTCAGCGGCCACGGGATGGTCGATCTGGCCTCCTACGACGCCTATCTTTCGGGGAAGCTCGTGCCCTACAGCCTCCCCGACGACGAGATCGCCCGGGCGCTGAAATCGATTGAGGGGTTCCCGAAGCCGTGACCGAACCGGTGACCGCCATGAAGCCTGATCGGGAATGGATCATTCGTTGTCCGCGTCTGGGCGGCGAAGTGCCGTTTTCCTATTGCGAACGGGAGGCGGGAGATCTACCCTGCCGACAGGTGGTCCGCTGCTGGGAGGCCGGTTTTCCCGTGGAGAGATACCTCCGCGAAACCCTGGCGCCGGAAGCATGGGAGAGATTCTGCGGCCAGGTCCCGAAGGATCGCATGACAACGATTCTCGATGTCGTCGGGGCGGCGAGGCAGCGGAAGAAATAAAAAAAGAAGGGCGGAAAGTGGATCTCTTCGATCAGCAGAGCGCAAGTAACGACAATCGGCCGCTGGCCGACCGGATGCGACCGCGAAGCCTCGACGAATACGTCGGCCAGGAGCATCTCCTCGGCGCGGATAGTCTTCTGAGACGGGCGGTTCAGGAGGACCGCCTCTTCTCCGTGATCTTCTGGGGGCCGCCGGGTTCGGGGAAAACGACCCTTGCCCGGATCCTCGCCGGTGAGACGAAGTCACACTTTGTCAGCTTTTCCGCCGTGCTTTCCGGTGTGAAGGAGATCCGTGCCGTTGTCGACGAGGCCGCCGAACTGTGGCGGCTTCACCGGCGCCGGACGCTTCTGTTCGTGGATGAGATCCACCGCTTCAACAAGGCGCAGCAGGACGCCTTTCTGCCCCATGTGGAGAGCGGCTTGATCACGCTGATCGGCGCCACGACGGAAAACCCCTCTTTTGAGGTGATTTCACCCCTTCTTTCCCGGATGCGGGTCCTGGTCCTGAAGCCCTTCACCGAGGAGGATCTTGCGCGGATCCTCCGGAACGCCGTTGCGGACAGTGAACGAGGTCTGGGCGGTCTCCGCCTGGAGATCGAACCGGAGGCCTTGAACCAAATCGTCTGGTCGGCGGACGGAGACGCCCGCACCGCCCTGAACAGCCTGGAAGCCGCGGCCTCGCTTGCCGACAAGGCGGGAGATGCCGGCCGCAAGATCACGCGCGCTTTCGTCGAGCAGGCGATCCAGAAAAAGGCGCTCCAGTATGACAAGAGCGGCGAAGAACATTACAACCTGATTTCGGCGCTTCACAAGAGTCTTCGGGGGAGCGATCCCGATGCGGCCCTCTACTGGCTCGGCCGGATGCTGAAGGCGGGGGAAGACCCGCTCTACCTTGCCCGGCGTCTCGTTCGCTTTGCCTCCGAGGATGTCGGAAACGCGGACCCGCGCGCGCTGACCGTGGCGATCGACGCCATGCAGGCCTACCATTTTCTGGGATCTCCCGAAGGGGACCTGGCCCTGGCCCAGGCGACCGTCTATCTGGCCACCGCCCCGAAGAGCAATGCGCTCTACGTGGGATACGGCCAGGTCAACGCGACCATCGAAAAGACGGGAACCCTGCCCGTTCCGCTCCATATCCGGAACGCCCCGACGAAGCTGATGAAGGAGTTGGACTACGGCAGGGGCTACCGATACGCCCACGATTTTGCCGACGCCTATGTTCCGCAGGAATACCTGCCGGATGAGCTTCGGGGGAAGGGGGGCCGCTTCTACCGGCCGACGGAGCGCGGCTACGAAAAGACGATCAAAGAGAGAATGGAGTACTGGCGAAGGCTGCGGAAAGACCGGGGACGCAAGTCATGAGGGAAAGGTATGCGAGGGGTTTCGTAAAAAAATGGGGGAGACCGTACGGTCTCCCCCNNGCGGCTACGAAAAGATCATCGGCGAGCGGCTGGATCACTGGCGGAAGATCCGCGAGGCAAACGCCAAGAAAGATTCCGGTTAGCGTTTCGCCTTCCCGATTCAGGACATGCATTCATCGCCGGGCGGCAGGTCGGTTTTCCTGAACTCCCTCCCGCAGTGTCCGCATTTGATCAACGGCGATGTCTCGATGGATTGTATGGACGCTTGTAAGGATGATGGCCGTGAATGCGTGCCTTGAATGATATAAAGAAAGGCGGGG
>DIKL01000014.1:1016-1583 GCA_002424545.1 Syntrophaceae bacterium UBA5619 | reverse complement strand
CCGCGTTCAGTCAACAGGTATTTTTGGTTTATGAGGTATGCATCTCCTGTGCCAGTCATGCGAAATGACTTGTAATATATTGATATCAATAGATTTCATACATAACCGGTTGCTTCCACGAACGATCGAAATGCTGCGCGGGAACGGCAAAAATTGTCGCTCCTTTTCGATGCTGTCCGTAAAACCTATATAAAAACAAATCCTTACCAAAGACAATCTGTTGTGGAGCACAATCGACAAAAGTGTCGAAAGCCTCGTCGGAAGCATTCGATCCGGGGATTGCTGGAACGGAAATGGGGAAACATGTAGAAAGAAAGTGTGAAGCAAGAAAGCGTTGACTTTTCGGACGAATGACCTATGATGACGCCCACATATTCACGCGGACCCCGGTTTCGGAAAAGGGCGGTTTTGCCGCGAGCGAGCCGTCCAAAGGTGCTTTGGAAATAGATCAAAGCCGTCTTTTTTGTGGTTCAAGGATAAGCATGATGAGTCCCGACAGGAAGATCATCTGGCAGCACCAGCCCCCCCCTTTCAACCGCCCGTTCCTCCAGCCTCTGGCTGTCGGTC
>DIKL01000014.1:0-1009 GCA_002424545.1 Syntrophaceae bacterium UBA5619 | reverse complement strand
CTCATCCTGTTCATGGGGATCATGGACATCCGGCGGAGCGATCAGACCCTGATCGGCTTTATGGAGGATCAGGGGGAACGGATCATCGGCGTGGTCGAACGGCTCACGGAAGAGAACCTGAAAACGATGATCAGCGCTTCGCAGAAAACGGCGGGGAGCGCTTCCTCTCCGCTGAGCGAGCAGGTTTTCACCCCCCAGAAGCTTCTCACGGATGAGATCGTCGCCATGGGGCGCGAGATCGATAACCACTGGAAAAGAGAGCATCTGAGCGAATCCTATATCCGCAATTATGCGAAGGAAAAAAACATCTGGCTGGTGGCCGTGCTCAACAGTCGGGGGGATGTGATTGCCCAGAGCCGGCAGATTCCGGAACATCCGGCCGGTGAAAAGGCGCCCGAGGTGAACGCGAACCGTTCTAAAAAAAGCGCCGATCTGATCAACCACCTCAATCAGCTCAACCGTCTGAGGAAGATCGGTTTTATCGCGCTCAGTCGAAAGGACCAGAGTGGGACGATCATTCTTGCCCTGGACATCGAAAGTCTCCGGTACTGGGGGAGGCGGGTTTCCGTCGAAAAAGCGCTGGAGAAACTCGGCGAAGGACAGGGCATCGTCTATCTGTCCGTCCGGGATCGGAAGGCGATGCCACTGGGGAATGCCGGCGTGCTTTCCTCGGAGTGGACGGAAACAGACCCATTGTTCCCGAAGATCCTGTCCGGAGCCGTGACGATTGAGAGCCGTAAAGTGAGCTTTGGGGAGAAGAGTCTGTTGGAGATCGTTGCCCCGCTGCGCATCGGCGGCGAGATCGCCGGAGTCGTTCGCCTCGGTTTGGATCGAGGAAACACCGATCAGATTCTCGACGAGAACCGACGAAACATGTTTATCTTTCTGGCCTTTGTGGTCTTGATTGCACTGTTGTCGATGTGGTTGCTGTACCACAACCAGAATCGCCACCTGGCGGGAGTTGTCGAGATGACGCGACAGCTTGAAAAGGCGGAACGGCTCTCTTCGC
>DIKL01000090.1 GCA_002424545.1 Syntrophaceae bacterium UBA5619 | reverse complement strand
TCCATATTACGGTGCATCTGGCATCGTTGATTATGTTGCTGACTACATCTTCGATGGCGACACACTGCTCGTCTCAGAGGATGGCGCGAACTTGCTCGCGAGATCGACGCCCATAGCTTTCTCGGTATCAGGTAAATACTGGGTGAACAACCACGCGCATATCCTAAAGTTCGAGAATATAGCAACACAGCGATTCGTCGAGTTCTACTTGGAGAGCATCAAGTTGGACGAATACATAACCGGAGCGGCCCAGCCGAAACTCAACCAGAAGGCGTTGAACTCGATTCCAATCCCGATTCCAACGTCCGTGGAAGCACAGGCAGCGATTGTAGAGGGGATCGAATCGCTCCAAGAAGAAACCAAACGCCTCGAATCCATCTACCAGCTGAAACTCGTCGCGCTGGAGGCGTTGAAAAAGTCGCTTCTGCACCAGGCATTCACCGGGCAATTGTAGGATTACGCTATGAACGAAGCCGAAACCAGAGCCGAACATATTGACCCCGCATTGAAAGCGGCGGGCTGGGGTGTCGTCGAGGGCAGCAAGATCCTCCGCGAATATCCCATCACGCCGGGCCGTATCGAAGGTCACGGGCAGCGTGGAAAGCCGCTCATCGCCGACTATGTTCTGGTCTATCGCAACCACAAACTGGCCGTGATCGAGGCCAAGGCTTGGGATGAAGAGCTGACCGAGGGCGTAGGGCAGGCAAAAAACTACGCCGGAAAAATGACCGTGCGCTTCGCCTATGCCACCAACGGGCAGGGTGTCTACGGTATCGACATGCAGACCGGCAAGGAAGGCGAGTTGACTTGCTACCCCACACCGGACACACTCTGGAATCTGACCTTTTCCGAGCAAAACGCTTGGCGCGACCGCTTCGCAACCGTGCCGTTCGAGGACAAGGGGGGTTCGCATCCCAGCCGCTACTATCAGGACAATGCCGTTGAGCGGGTGATGGAGGCCATTGCCGGGAATCGTCCCCGGATTCTGATCACCCTCGCGACCGGCACGGGCAAAACATTTATCGCTTTCCAAATCACCTGGAAACTATTTCACAGCCGCTGGAACCTGAGCCGTCAGCCGTCCCGCCTCCCTCGTATCCTCTTTCTCGCCGACCGCAACATCCTCGCCAATCAAGCCTACAACGCCTTCTCCGCCTTCCCCGAGGATGCGATGGTGCGGATCGAACCGGATTCCATTCGGCAAAGAGGCAGAGTGCCCACAAACGGCAGCATCTTCTTTACCATCTTCCAGACCTTCATGAGTGGCCAGTCAAAGGATGGCACGCCGTTGCCCTATTTCGGTGAATACCCACCTGACTTTTTCGACTTCATTGTCATTGACGAGTGCCATCGAGGTGGCGCGAATGACGAAAGCAACTGGCGCGGCATTCTTGACTACTTCGCCCCCGCCGTGCAGATGGGCATGACCGCCACGCCCAAGCGCAGAGACAACGTGGACACCTACGCCTACTTCGGCGAACCGGTCTACATCTACTCGCTCAAGGAAGGCATCAACGACGGTTTCCTGACCCCCTTCAAGGTGAAGCAGATTTCCACGACACTCGACGAGTATGTCTATACGCCCGACGATACGGTGGTCGAAGGTGAGATCGAGGTGGGTAAGCGGTATGAGGAGGAAGATTTCAACAAGATCATCGAGATCAAGGAGCGGGAGAAGAAGCGGGTCGAAATCTTCATGTCGCAGATCGACCACAAAGAGAAGACGCTGGTGTTCTGCGCCACGCAGATTCATGCGCTGGCCGTCCGCGACCTCATCAACCAGATGAAGACCGGCAAGGATCCGAACTACTGCCAGCGGGTCACGGCCAACGACGGCAAAATCGGCGACCAGCACCTGCGAGCCTTTCAGGACAACGAGAAGACCATCCCGACGATCCTGACCACATCCCAGAAACTGGCCACCGGTGTAGACGCCCGCAATATCCGCAACATCGTTCTCATGCGCCCGATCAACTCCATCATNNGAGTTCAAGCAGATCATCGGGCGCGGGACGCGGCTTTACGACGGCAAGGACTACTTCACGATCTACGACTTCGTGAAGGCGCATCACCATTTCAGCGATCCGGAATGGGACGGGGAGCCAATCGAGCCCGAACCACGGGAACCCGGATTGACTCAATCGTCCCCGCGTTCATCAGAAGCAGTGAGCGAGCTGAAAGCGGAATACCCGAAACGGGAAAAGATCAAGGTAAAACTCGCCGACGGGAAAGAACGCACCATTCAGCATATGATCTGCACTGCCTTCTGGCATACGGACGGCACACCCATGTCAGCGCAGCAGTTCATGGAGATGCTCTTTGGCAGGCTGCCGGAGTTCTTCAAGGACGAAGAGGAACTGCGCTCCTTGTGGAGTGCGCCGGATACACGCAAGAAGTTACTGGAAGGACTTGCTGAAAAAGGTTTTGGTAAAGATCAAATGATCGAGATGCAAAAGATCATCGACGCTGAGAAGAGCGACCTGTTCGATGTGCTGGCCTATGTCGCCTATGCCCTGCCTCCACTCACCCGTGAAGAACGGGCTGCCAAGGCCAAGGTCATCATCAGCACTCACTTCAACAGCAAGCAGCAGGTTTTCCTCGATTTCGTGTTATCCCACTATGTCAGCGTCGGCGTGGAAGAGCTTGATCGGAGCAAACTCGCCCCGCTGCTGTATCTGAAATACCACGATTCGATGGCCGATGCCGTTGCCGATCTTGGAAGACCGGAGGAGATCGGGCGAGTCTTCGTAGGATTCCAGAAATTTCTATATCAACGACGGGCCGTCGCATAACAAACGGCCGGAGGGAAAGGCCTGAAGGAGTTTTTGTTGACCCATTCACCGTAAATGATAAGCTGCATATCATCTACGGTGAATTGCACCAAAAAATGAAAGGGGATTGCCATGAAAGATGTAGACTATATGAGCGTTTCCGAAGACAGCATGAAGAAGATCGGCGAGGGAGCTTTTTTGACCGTTCAATCGGGAAATGCGCTGAACACCATGACCATCGGTTGGGCCACCTTCGGGGTGGTCTGGAGCAAACCGATCATGATGGTGGCCGTTCGTTTAAGTCGACATACCTTCGGGATCATCGAGGCAGCCAAGGATTTTACGGTGACCGTCCCTGCGGGAGACATGCGCAAAGAGGCTGCCTATTGCGGTTCGAAATCCGGCCGGAACGTGGACAAGTTTAAGATGTGCAATCTGGAGACAACCGCTGGCCGCCATATCGTTTCGCCGATTATAAAAACCCGCGGACGTCATTACGAGTGTAAAATCATTTACAAGTCCGCCATGGACCCAACCCACCTTGACAGGGATTATGATTCATCGCTTTATCCGAAAAAAGATTACCATACGCTTTATTTCGGTGAAGTGTTGGCCTGCTACGAAACGGACTGATATTCAAATTTAAGGTCATAGACCTTATCCCATACCACTCAAGGAGAGAACCCATGAAAGAGATCGGTTTCCTTCGGGGCGTGCCGGCGGAAGAGGCTTTGGAAGCCGTGGCGGGCATCGTGGGAAAAGGCTATGCCCGGGCCTTGCGCGAATACGGCGCGAAATTGCTGCAATATCAGATTCCCGGGTTGAGCGACTTCAATGGATTCATGCCCCTGAAAAAAACGCTGGCCGACCGTTACGGCATCGGCGGCGATCCAAACAGGCGCGTGATCTGCTTCAACGGAGGGTTGGAGGCCCTCTCGATGATCCTGAAAGCCTTTCCGAAGGGCAGCCGGATCGCCATGGAAGCCTTGACCTATGACCGCGCTCTGGCGGATGCCATCCGCTATGAGCACGAAGTGGCGGGAATTCCGCTGTCGAAGGAAGGGGTCGATTTGGACGCGATGGAAAAAACGCTCTCCGCCGGGAACATCAAGCTTTTCTACCGGGTCATCTATCATCAGAACCCGACGGGTCTCGATTCGACCCTGCAGAACATAGAAGACGCGGCAAGGCTTTGCGCCCGCTATAATACTCTTTATGTCTGCGACATTGCCTATTACGAATTGCGCTACGATGGTCTGAAGAACCGGCTGCCGGACCTCGATGCAAACCCCACCACGTGTCTCATCGGTTCGTTCACCAAGACCCTCTCACCGGGGACCAAGTGCGGATTCGGGATCTTCCCCGAGACGCTGGTGGACCGGCTCGCGCCGGTCATCGCCAACACCCGGCTCAACCCCAACTACCCGACCCAGGCGATGATTCACAACGTCATCGCCTCCGGGGAATACGATCAATACCTTGGTTACCTGGCGGGACTTTATCGATCGAGGATGGAGGCCCTCAACGGGTCCCTCGTGCAATATCTCGACGGTATCGAGGTTCCCCGGGTGACCGGGGGCTTTTTCGCGGGCCTTTGGCTGCCGGGAATCGGCAACGAAGAGGATTTTGTAAAGGCGGCGAAGGCCAACGCCGTCAACATTTCCACGGCCAATGTCTTTTGCCCGGGATGGAAGACGAGCCTCCGGGAAAAGCAGCAAGGATCGTTCTTCCGGCTCACCTTCCCTTCGGTCAGCCCGGTGGAGATCGAACAGGGGATCGAACGGATCGGCAAAACCTACAGAGAGAGACGTTCATCCATAACTTCATAGAAGAACGGAAATATGACCGTGCGCCGCTCACNNATATCAGGAGGGAACATCATGAAGGATTGCGTAATTGTATCGGCCTGCCGGACCGCCGTCGGCGCCTTTGGCGGATCGCTCAGGGACATCAACTGTGCCGCCCTCGGGTCCGTCGTCATGAAGGAGGCTGTGAAACGGGCGGGGATCGACCCCGCGCTGATCGACGACGTCCGCTTCGGCTGCTGCATGGAGCCGACGGACACGTTGAACGTCACCCGGATCGCCGCGTTGATGGCGGGCATCCCCGAGACCGTCACGGCCGTAACCGTGAACCGGGTCTGCATCTCCGGGATGGAGGCGATCGTCTCCGGAATGGCGATGATCCAGGCCGGAATGGCCGACATCATCCTCGCCGGCGGGATGGAGCTTATGTCGGGCATCCCCTATTCCGTCCCGAACGCCCGCTGGGGATGCCGTTTTCAGGACCAGGTTTTTGTGGATGAAATCGTCCACGGCCTCCATGCGGGATCTCACCTTCTCCCCGGACTGGAGAAGGGACCGGTGAAGGAGGGCGGCGTCGTCGAGCTCTTCCGCGGCAAACCCTACATCATGGGGGTCACGGCGGAGCTGATCGCCCAGATGCACGGTCTGACACGCGAGGAGATCGACGAGGTGGCGCTCCGCAGCCACAACAACGCCGAACGGGCCACCCGGGAGGGTGACTTTGCCGAGGAAATCGTTCCCGTCGAAATTCCCCAGAAGAAGGGAAAGCCTCCCGTGTTTTTCGCCAAGGATGAGCATTTCCGTCCGGGCCTGACGATGGAAGCTCTGTCCGCGCTGCCGCCCGCGTTCATCCCGAAGGTCGGCAAGGTCACCGCGGGAAACTCCTCCGGCGTAAACGACGGGGCGAGCGCAATGCTGATCATGTCCGCCGAAAAGGCCAAGGAACTGCAAATCCAGCCGCTCGCGAGGATCCGGGCGGTCGGCCGCGGCGGCTGCCACCCTTCCGTCATGGGGCTGAGCCCCGTCCCGGCTGTCCGGAATCTTCTCATGCGTTCCGGCCTGAAGCTCTCCGACTTCGAGCTGATCGAGGTGAACGAGGCATTCGCCGCCCAGTACCTGGGCTGCGAGCGGGAGCTCGGATTCAACCGCGAGATCGTCAACGTGAACGGCTCGGGAGTCGGCCTCGGCCACCCCGTCGGCTCCACCGGCTGCCGGATCATGGTGACGTTGCTGCACGCGATGAAAAAGCGCGGCAAGACCCTGGGTATGGCGACACTCTGCGGCGGCGGGGGCGTCTCGATGGCCACCGTCCTTGAACGCGGATGATCGTTCTAGGGGCGGGGGCCTCCCCCGCCCCATTTCCTCAATCCCCTGTTTCCCTGATGATATCTCGACTCGAAAATCGTGATCCTTTCGCAAACACAACTATAATTTTCCCTGCCATAATTTTTTCTTGACAAGCCTTTTCTTCTTCCTTATGGTCAGCTATCCAGTCTTACCGGTCTGACCAATTTGAGGCAATTGATGAACTTCGAAAAGGTAACCCAGGCGGGTTTCAGGAAAAAGAGCTCCTTCATCGCCGACCAGATCCTCGGCATGATCCATTCCGGCGCATACAAGGCGGGCAGCAAGCTGCCCCCGGAGCGCCTCATCACCGAACAAATGGGGGTGAGCCGCCCCTCCCTGCGTGAAGCGATCAGCGCCCTCCAGATCGTCGGGGTTCTGGAAAGTCGCCCCGGGGACGGAACCTATGTCTGCTCCCCCGTCGCCACGGAGGACCGGATGCGCCAGGCCCTCAACGTCCTCGAAGAATCCGACAGCCCTTTTGAAAACATGCACGCCCGGATGGCGTTGGAAATCGGCGCGGTCCGTCTCGCCATCCGCGTCGCCACGGACGCCGATCTCTTCGCGATCCGGAAGGCCTGGGAAGAAAAGTGCGAGCGGGGACGCCGCGGCGACCTGGAGGACTATCTCCGCTACGGGAAGGAGTACCACCTTGCCATCGCGCGCGCGACGAAAAACCGCCTCATCGAAACGATCACGGAAAAGCTCCTCGACATGACCATTCAACCTCTCTGGATCAACATGCGGCGCGACTATTTCCTCAAGGACCCCTCCCGGATCGAACTGATGCTCGACATCCATGACCGGATCCTGAAGGCAATCGTCGAGCGGGATGCGGAAAGGGCGACGCGGGAACTGGAGATCCACTACGACATCCAGATCGAGCAGATCTACGGTCAAAACGAGGGAAACCATACGGAAGCGAACGGCAAGGAAAAGGGGGTGATCGCCGGCAGGATTGGCTGAGGAAGCAAACATCGGTTTTTGGGATTGTCCTTGATTTTCAGTCCGGCAATGGCAAATTTTGTCACGGATTTTGTCGACATGCCGGAATTCATGATGGAGGTAAAGAATGAAAACCCTGTCCAAGTTGTCCGTACTGTTTTTGGTTGGCCTGTTTGTCGCGATCGGGGCGGGAAACGCGTTTGGCGCCGGCAAATATCCCGAAAAACCGGTCACGATCATCATCCATGCCAGCGCCGGAGGGGGTAGCGACATCTTCGCGCGAACCATGACCGCAGCGATCGAAAAAGAGAAGCTGTTTCCCCAGCCGATGATCGTCGAGAACAAGCCGGGTGGAAGCGGGGCGATCGCCTTCGCCTACACCGCCGGTAAAAAGAAGGATCCCTACTACATGGTCACCGCGGTCACGAGCTTTCTGACGACCCCGCTGATGGGCAAGTCGCCCGTCGGCCTGAAAGACTTCACCCCGGTCGCGAACTTCGCCTTCGACGAATACATGCTGATGGTCAATGCCGGTTCAAAATACAAATCCGTCAAAGAGATCATCGCCGACGCCAAGGCCAATCCGAAAAAGATCACGATCGGCGGAACGCAATTGGGCTCGTCCGACTCGATCTGCGCCTATCTGATCGAGAAGGCGGCCGGCGTTCAGCTCAACTACGTCGTGTTCAACGGCGGCGGCGAGGTGAATGCGGCCCTCCTCGGCGGCCATATCGACCTCGCGGTTTCCAACCCCGGTGAGGCGCTTGAACTCTACAAAGCGAACAAGGTCCGGATCCTCGGCGTATTTGCGGACAAGCGTCTGGCGGGTGCGCCGGATGTGCCGACGATGAAGGAAGCGGGAGTCAATGCGACCTATGTTCAGAACCGCGGTCTCTGCGCCCCGGCCGGCATTCCGGCCGACGCGCTGAAAACCCTCGAGGAGGCGTTCTTCAAATACACGAAGACGGAGGCCTTCAAGAAATACTGCAGGGATAACATGCTCTCCGAGGCCTGGATGGACAGCGCCGCCTTCGGCAAGTTTCTCGAGGAGTGGAACGACAAGTACGCGGTCATCCTGAAGGATATGGGGCTGATCAAGAAATAACCGACTCCATGGTTCAATCATTCCGGCGGGGGCGCGGATATCGCGTTTCCCCGCCTGTTTCCAGCCCAGGATGATACTGAAGATGAAGAAAGCGGATTTGATCACGGGTTTGGTCCTGTTGGTTCTGTCCGGATACGTCATCCGGGAGTCATGGATGATGCCCGCCTCGGCGACCTTCGGCCCCGGAAGCGGTTTTCTGCCCCTCTGGCTGGGGATTCTGATGGCCTTGCTGTCTGTCATGCTGATGGCGGGGGCCTGGTTCCGCAAACCCGATCCGACGGAGAAGGCGCCGTTTCCGGCCGGGAAGGCGCTTCTGCGGGTTGCCGCCGTGATGGTCGGCTTGGGGGTCTACATTTTCCTGATGGAGGTCCTGGGTTTTGTCCTGAACACATTCCTCTTTGTCTCCTACCTGATGCTGGCGGTCGAACGGGAGAGATGGAAGCCGGCGGGGATGGTTGCCGTGCTGACGACGGCGGGTCTGTACATCATCTTCCAGGTGCTGTTGGGGATCACACTGCCGAAGAACATGTTCGGGCTGTAAGGACGATCGGGGGGACGCTTGGATATCTTCTCGAATTTGATCATGGGATTTGATGTGGCGCTTTCGCCCCTGAACCTCTTGATGTGCTTCATCGGGGTTCTGATCGGAACGCTCATCGGGGTTCTGCCGGGGATCGGTCCGACGACGGGCGTGGCGATCCTGATTCCGATCACGTTCGGCATGAACGCGACGACGGCGATCATCACGATGTGCGGGGTGTATTACGGGGCGATGTACGGCGGGTCGACCACTTCGATCCTGCTGAACGTTCCCGGCGAGTCCTCGTCGGTGATGACGACGCTTGACGGCTACCAGATGGCGAAGAACGGCCGACCGGGCCCGGCGCTGGGAATGGCGGCGCTGGCCTCCTTCATCGCGGGCACGTTTGCGGTGCTGATGCTGACCTTTCTGTCGCCCCCGCTGGCCAATTACGCGGTCTCTTTCGGGCCGCCGGAATATTTTGCGCTGACGTTCATGGGGCTGACGCTGGTGACGTCTCTGGGGGGAAATTCGCCGCTCAAAGGTCTGATCAGCGGCGTCTTCGGCCTGTTGGTCGCCTGCGTCGGGATCGATGCGCAGAGCGGCGTGGCCCGCTTCACGTTCGGCAGCATGTACCTGCTCGACGGGGTCGGATTCATCGGCGTGGCGGTCGGTCTGTTCGCCGCCGCGGAGGTTCTGGTGAACATCGAGGAGCCGATGCAGCAGATTTACACTGAGGCAAAGCTCAACCTCCGAAGCCTCTTTCCGAACCTCCAGGACTGGAAGGACTCTTTTGGAGCCCTCTGGCGCGGATCGATCATCGGCTTTTTCGTCGGGGTGTTGCCCGGAGCGGGGGCGACGATCTCCTCATTCATGGCCTACGCCGCGGAGAAGAAGTTGAGCAGACACCCGGAGAAGTTCGGGACGGGGATCATCGAAGGGGTTGCTGCGCCGGAGGGGGCCAACAACGCCGCCGCGGGGGGGGCGCTGGTGCCGCTCTTGACGCTGGGGATTCCCGGGTCGGGAACCACCGCGGTACTGCTGGGGGCGCTGATGATCCACGGCCTGCGTCCCGGGCCGATGCTCTTTTCCGCCCATCCCGACTTCGTCTGGGGGCTCATCGCCAGCATGTACATCGGAAACGTTCTGCTGGTCATCCTCAACATGCCGCTGATCGGCCTCTGGGTCCGGCTGCTGAAGGTCCCTTACAAGGTGCTGATGCCGCTGATCATCACGATCTCGGCCGTCGGCGTCTTCGCCACCGATAACAACGTCTTCGACATGTGGGTCATGGCCGTCTTCGGCGTGATCGGCTACATCATGAAGAAGCTCGATTATCCCCCGGCGCCGGCGGTTCTTGCGCTGGTTCTGGGACCGATGGTGGAGATGTCGCTCAGGCAGTCGCTGACGATCTCCCACGGAAACCTCGGCGTCTTTTTTACCAGGCCGATATCGGCTACCCTGACGGTCTTTGCCATTATCTCTCTCTTCGCCCCCCTCTTCCGGATCCTCTGGATCAGGCTCCGCAAGGCAAAGGGGGCGGGATGACCGGAGGGAAGTTTATTCTCAACGATCCGCTGTCTGAATTCATTGTCGGGAGTGTTGCATGAAAGTAATTGGTGTTCATATCGACCGCTGCACGGGCTGCAAAACCTGTGAACTTTACTGCGCGGCGGAACGCTGCAGCGAAGCCAAAACCCTGCTGGGGGCCGTCCAGGAGTCGCCCCGGCCCCAATCCAGGGTGCGTGTCGAGGGAGGGTCGGGCGACGCCTTTCCCCTCCAATGCCGCCACTGTCTCCAGGCGCCCTGCCTCAACGCCTGCCTGACCGGCGCCCTGCGCCGGGACGAGGAAAGCGGGATGGTGCTGATCCGGGAGGATCTCTGCATCGGCTGCTGGACCTGCACCGCCTTTTGCCCCTACGGAGTGATCTACCCGTCGCCGGAGAGAAAGATCGCCCTCAAGTGCGACCGCTGTCTCTACATGGAAAAACCCGTCTGCGTCGATGTCTGTCCGACCGGGGCCCTGGAGGTGGTCGATCTCGAGGAGATCGAAAAGCTCCTCCGCGAAAAGCGCCTTACGACGGCCGCGGCCGCCGCCGGTGTTCCGGAGGGGAGCCTCCTGCTGCTGGATCAGGGAAGATCCGTAAAATCCTAACCTTCGAATGATCAGGGAGTTGAGAAATCCATGGAAACGATTCATTTCAAAACGGCAGATCCGGTCAGCCAGGAATTACTTCAGGGGGCGTCCCGGAAGGGGTTCGGCCTCAACTGGGAACGATATGAAAAACAGCAGCCGCAGGATGGCTTTCTGCGCCTCGGACTCTCCTGTCCCTACGGGTGCCTCCAGGGACCCTGCCGGATCGATCCCTTCGGACGGGGCGCAGAGCAAGGGATCTGCGGACTCGATCGCGACGGAATGGCCGCGGCCCTCCTTCTGCGTCTGATCCTCCAGGGGGTGATGGAATCCCTTCCGGCCGATCCGGCAGAATGCGGCGCGGAGACCCCGTGGCCGGCATCCCTTCAGGACCGGGCGGCCGCAGCCGTCCAGAGGCTGGGCGGCGCCCCCCTCTCCCCTGCCCTGATCTTCGAAAGCGCCCTGCGGCTGGTGCGTCCCTCGTCGTCCCCGGGAGAGCTCGTCCGCCAAACCCTGCGGCTGGCCCTTTTCGGGACCGGCCTCATGGCGAAGGCGGGGACGAAAGGCTCCGCCGGATCGCTGCCCTGCTCCGCCGGCTACGGTCTCCTGGCCGGAGAGGCAGTCGTCGTCGGCGTGACGGGACACCCGCCAAAATCACTTCTGGAGACGCTCCGGGAAAAGGCAGCCTCCCTCCGAAAGCCGGAGGTCCGCCTCGTGTCGCTCGGGGATTGGATACCCGCCGTCGGCGGCTTCCTCCCGATCGCCTGCACGGCGGGCGAGGCGGAGACGGTCCTCAGCTCCGGAAAGGTGAACCTCCTGGTCGCCGGTCCCGGAACCGATCCGGGGATTCCGGCCCTCTGCGCGGGGATGAAGATACCCGTCGTCCTCAGCGACGGGAAACAGGACGCCCCCGAGATCCTTCGGCAGGCGCGCGAAGCCTTCGACCGCCGGAGTCCGGCGTCCTGCGACTTCGATCCGAAATGGATCGGGATGAGCCGGGTCAACCTCGCCGACGCCGAGATCGCGGCGGCCCTCCAGGAGGGATCCGCGGCGAAGATCGCCCTCATCGGCGGGGCCGACAATCTCCTCCAGTCTCTCGGACATCTTCCGGTGGAGATGGCCAAGGCGCTCCGCGGCGATGATTTTGCCGTCGCCTCCTGGGGCGACGCGGCCGTCTGGATGATCAAACAGGATCTTCCCGTCGTCGTTCTGGACCCGGAGACAGGCCCGCTGGCCGCGATCTCTTCCCTCGCCGCCGCCGGCAAGCTGTCCCTCCTCAAGGGGATCTGCTTCTCGGGTCTGAGGAACTGCCGGGAGCTGACCCTGGCGCTGGGCCTTGCCGTCCTCGGGATGAAGGTCTCGCTGGCGACCCCCATTCCTCTCTGGGGGAGCGAGTCGGTCCGCACCCTTCTCCGGGAGGA
>DIKL01000016.1 GCA_002424545.1 Syntrophaceae bacterium UBA5619 | reverse complement strand
GGCATCTGCACCTGGAGAACGCCGTGACGATCGGCCTGCTCCCCGACCTTCCGCCGGAACGCTTCCGCTACCTGGGCAACGCCTCGCTCAAGGGCTCGTCTCTGCTCCTGCTGTCCCGGGCCCACCGCGAGCGTCAGCAGGCCCTCGCCCGGCGGATGACCTACGTCAACCTGAGCCACGAACCCGCCTACATGGACCACTACACNNCCCCACACGGATTCCGCCCGGTTTCCGTCGGTCGCGAAACGCTGATGCAGGCCTGCCAACGTCGGGCTGGGACACGATGGAGCCACTCTTCGTAAGCCAACCTCGTCACCGATCAGCATGATTTTCGGTTCGGCCATGACCCCGTCGATAAAAGGGTCCCGGTCTTTCAAGCGCTGTATCATTTCCGAGATAGGAAAGAGAGAAGGATTGATTTCGCGGCCCAGCACTTTTTCGAATAAACTGTAACTGAAGAAATAATGTCATGGCAATGATTCGAAGGTTTATAGGTGAATAATCTCCATTTTCCCCCATTTGGCACGCAGATATTCCGCCACGAGCCGCCGGTGGCATTGGATTGGCTTATCCTCACTACAGAGTAAGCAAGCCTCATGCAGCAGGCTTGGGGTTATTCCCTTCTCAACGCCCCTCTCAGCAAGTAAGGACAGAAAATCTCTTTCATATGAAGACCAGTTCCCCTTGTGCTTCTTGAAGGCGTCCAGGATTTCCTGCGTTGGCGCCAGATCGGGCCGGTGGAGATAATCGATCCCGGCGATCGACTTGAGAAAATAGCGGAGGTCATCCCGTTTCGCGAAGCCGGCCAGTTGGGAGACGTTGTTGAGTCGGATGTCGATCACCCGCTTGACGCCTGCCTTGGTCAGGCGAGTAAAAAAATCTTCAGCCGCCTTCTTGGTAAAACCGATGGTAAAGACCTTCACCTCGTTCATCCTGTTCCCTGTCCTTCCTCCAGTGTATAGGCGACCTTTTCAGCTTGGATGTCATAGGCCCGCTGAATTTGATCCGCTTCGGTGGAAAAGAGATCCGCGGGATCGATCTTCAATAGTTTCATGAGCCGCTTTTCCGTGTCCCGATTGTCTTCCAAGGTGCCATCTTCCAGGATATGCCGGATAAAGACATCATCGCCGCGCAGGTTCCGGCAGATGAGGAGCATCCGGTGGCAAGTCAGAGGGTCCTTTTCGGCGCACATCAGCGCGATGCGATAGGTTGCCATGCCCTTTCGCAACCGGCTGAGGCCCTGTTGAAACATCTCCGTGCCGGCAAGGCGGCTGTATTGAACCTTGCCGTTTTCATAACAGGCCGGATCGGCGCTTCGCGGACCCAGTTCCGCGCCTAGGTAGAGGTAAGCGATGCGAGCATTCGCCAGTTCTTCCTTCAGGGTTTCGCGGTTGAACTGGGCCGTGTAACGGCTGTAGGGACTCGACCGGACATCGCAGAGTACGGTAATACCATGTGCCTTGAGCAGTTCCAGAAACTTCTCAACCGTATGAACCGAGTGGCCGATCGTAAAAAGTTCAGACATTGATAGACCCTATGATTACGGCAGCCGCGAGTTTATAGCAATATCCGTTGAACGGCCCGCCCAAACTCACGGTCAGATACAGATCTTCTGCATGCAAAGGGTATTCACCCTGCTTCCTCATAAGATAAATTCTTTCGATACGCGGATCAGTTACCGAAATGAGGTAGGGCGTCTTACAATAGGTGAATCTTGCGCGCACCTTTTTTCTTCCATCCAGATCGTCGGACACCACGAGGGTGAAATCATCCGGGCGGATCAGATAGAGCGACGACTCCGTTCCCTTTTCCACCTCCTCTACGGGAACGCGGTTGTTCACGCCGTTGGCGCTGTTAGATCCGTTCTGCCAAAGATCGTCCACATCATCCACCAGGTGGGGCAAGGCATCAAGGGGAAACTTGCACCGCCAGGACCAGGAGCCACCCTCCGCAATCCAGACATTTTCCTTTTGGTATGGATGATCTTGGGCGCCCAGTGTCTCGATGGTGATGACGTCCAGGCATTGTGGGGTATGACCGTTATCCAAGGCGATCTCCGCAGCAGAGAGCTCTCCGTTTTCCTGTCGGCTCACCGGCCGGAGCCACGGCCCGACTTTCCCTTGCTCCCATTCCTTGCCCGCAATACAGTAGCCCCCGTATTTTCGAGATGTGGCCAGACAGACAAAGGTTGTTTCATCACCGGGACGGAATCGGTCCTGATATTCTCGCTTGGCATTGTTCTCCAGGAGAGCGGTGGCGTGCGCGGGTTCTGGCGTCGGGATTGGATTGGGCGCCGCCGGGATCCGGTGGGTTTGACAGTACTCTCCGATGATCTCCAGGAAGGCGTCAGCGTATTTCTCCAGTTTTCTCTGGCCGATCCCATAGAGCGCTACGAGGCTTTCCCGGGTCTGAGGGTAGTGGAGGGCCATCTCCCGCAACGTGCGGTCATGGAAGATCGCATAGGGGGGAAGGTTTGCCTCATCGGCGAGCTCCTTTCGCTTTTTTCTGAGGATTTCAAAAAGCTCCGGATCGAAGGTCTCCCCATCGTTACCCTGTGGCTTTTGCACGGCGCCCGGTTCTTTATGGGCCTCTTCCATCTTTCCCAGGAAGGGTTCTCTCCCGTGCAGGACCTCCCAGGCCTTCGGGGTCAGTTTCAGCGATCCATGCTCATACTGGTAAAGCAACAGGCCCTTCTGAATCAACTGACGGGCGAAGTGACGCCATTGCTTTGCTGAATAGGCCTTGCCGATTCCGTAGGTAGAGAGTTCCTCGTGTCCGAATTTCAGGATCTTCTGGGAATTTGACCCTCGCAACACATCAATTATGTGGCCCGCGCCGAAAATCTCGCTGGTCCTCCTGACGCAGGAAAGGAACATCTGTGCTGGAATGGTGAGATCGACAAGTTCCTTTTCCTCCTTCGTCATCCGGCAGTTGTCGCACATTCCACAACGGTCCGGGACGTCGGTTTCGCCGAAATAATGCAGAAGTGGAACGCGGCGGCAGAGGTCTGTTTCGGCAAATCCCAGGAGTTGACTCAGGAGGATGTTGGCCACCCGCTGTTCCCCTTCGATCTTTTTCCCGATGAAGTACTGGATCTTTTGCAGATCCCCGTAGCTGAAGAGCAGCAGGCAGTGGGATTTGAGCCCATCCCGTCCCGCCCGGCCGATTTCCTGGTAGTAGTTGTCGATGCTCCCGGGCAGGTCGTAGTGGATCACAAAACGGATATTGGGCTTGTTGATCCCCATCCCGAAGGCGATGGTCGCCACGATGATCCGGATATCGTCTCGTCGGAAGCGCTCCTGGTTCCCGGTGCGCTCCTCATCCGACAACCCGGCATGGTAGGGGCAGGCGGTGTAGCCGTGCCGCTGGAGCGCGGCCTGGAGCTCCTCCGTCTGCCGTCGGGTGGCACAGTAGATGATGCCCGATTCGTTCGGATACCGTTCCAGGACATCCAGAACCTGGTCGAGGGGTTTCTCTTTCGGGACCACCTCCAGAAAGAGGTTTGGTCGATTGAAGGAGCCGATGAATTCACCTTGGCCATCGATCTTCAAGCATCGGCGGATATCTTCCCGAACGCGAGGTGTCGCCGTTGCTGTCAGCGCCACGCAACTGGCATGAGAGAGAGCTGCACGAACCTCCGCCAGTTGACGGTACTCGGGCCGGAAGTCGTGCCCCCACTGGGAGATGCAGTGAGCCTCGTCGACGGCAAGGCAATCTACTTTCAAATCGGCCAACAGAGCCAAGGTCCGCGGTGCCAGCAGCGCCTCCGGGGCCAGATAGAGGAGTTTGACCTGATTTTCTCGGAGCTTCGTCACGTTTTTGCGGTAGTCAGTCACACTCAGGGTGCTGTTCAGGACAAGGGCTGGGACTCCATACTCCTTGAGCTGGTCTACCTGATCCTTCATCAGGGAGATGAGCGGTGATACCACGACCGTCAGCCCTTCGAATAGCATCCCTGGAACCTGATAACAGAGAGACTTACCCCCGCCCGTGGGCATGACGACCAAGGCATCCTTTTTCAGCAGAAGGTGGGCGATGATCTTTTCCTGAAGCGGCCAAAACCTCTCAAAGCCGAAGACTTCGTTCAGGATGGATTGCGCCCGGAACATGGGATCATTCATTGAACAGACAGCATTATCTGACTCCAATCTCATCCGTGCCTTTCCAGCTATCGCCTCGAAGTATCGCGATAAGTCTCCGACCCACCAGGACCCCAGCCTCAGCCACGTTGTAGGAGACACCCGTAGGCAGGAGCGGCCCGATATCCTCCAAAAACGACCGGTTCCGAAGCTTGCCTTCCAAGTTCTCCTCGAATTCGGCGCACGAGACGGCGAGGCCTTCCTGCTGCAGGTAACGGTCGAAGCAATCCACGATCTTGATGTCATCCACCTCAAGAGAGGTCAGGGCGAGCCACAGGTCATAGAGGTCTCTTCCCTTCTTGCGCTGATAAAGGGCGCGTAGCTTTGTGCCCAGCAGCTCTTCGCTTGCATAGGTGCCGATCTTTGCCTGACCGGAAAACCAGGGGCTAACGACCTGAAAGGGCCGGCGACGGATCCCCAGCACCGTGCAATGTTCCCGCGTGTTGATCTCCACCTTGAGCCGCAGTGGTTGGATCGGCCGGGTCGTGGCCTCAAAACGGTAGATCATGGTGACCCCGCCCCGGCTCTGCTTCCGTTTCGGTTCTCCCAGCCAGGGATCCAGCGTTGACCGGATCGCACTGAGGATCGGACCAATGGGGCCGGCCGTGATCTGTACCAGGTCGATGTCCTCGGAGTAGCGGCCGGGAGTGGGGAGAAAGAGCTTGTGCAGCGCCGTGCCGCCGCGAAAGGCCACTGTCTCGGCAACGCTTTCATGGACGAATAGCTCCACCAAGGCGCGCGAGAGGATGAGGTCCTGCTCGACCTGGGCGTCCGTCGGCCAGGGAGCTTGCGCACGCCAGGCTGTGACCTGGGCTCTAGGGATCAAAATTCCATCTCCACCTTCTCGTTGGGGATGACCCGCCACCGTGGATCGATGGGACTGTCGTCTTTTGCCTGGCCCGGTGCCAGGAGGATAGGGCGACAGCGACGGGTCTTCAAATGCTCCGCCAGGGGATCGGCGAGACGCTTTTCCCCCAGCTGCTCCAGCAGGTAGCCCAGCCGTTGCCCATCCGAGACGGAGTACAAGTCAATAAGTTCCACCAGGCGCTGTGGGTCGATCTTTTCGGCCAGTTCGCCCAGGACGGTGACCACGTTGCCGATATGACTGGCCGCAGGAGCAAAGCGGACGAGATCCAAGGCAGTTGCTTCCGGAGTGGAGACCTGCATGGTGCCGGTCTCGGTTTGGATGGCGACCACCGGCACCTGCCCCACATGGTGGCCCTTATGGAAGCCGATTCGGACCCGTCCTGCCCGCGCCGGCCGGGTGGGCCGGTCGGTGATGCATTGAAACAGCATGGGCTGCTGGTGGGCCGCGCCATGGATGGCCGCGGCACTCAGGATGCCCACATAGTAGGGTTGACCCAAAAATCTCATCAGGTCATCGATGAACCAACTGGCCGGCGGGCACCCCGCCTCCCGATATTCCACCGGAACGATCACATAAAAGCCCTGCCGGGGACTGCCGATTCGTCGTTTCTGTTTGAGCCTCCGCAGGGCCGCCTCTCGTGCGACGGCCGAGCGCTTATCGGTCTCCATCGCCTCGGTCAGGGTGAAGGTATAGCGCCCCTTGGCCTGGAGGGCATCCACGAAGGCGGTCATTGAGGTGAACAATGTAAAGCCCCTTTTGTCCATTTTGTTTGCAAAAGCTAACAAATAATGTCAGTTTCTGCAAACAAAATGGACGAATGATAAATGACAAGAACTTGCTTTTCACGAAACGGATGATAGGAATTCCGTTTCCCCGAAAATCGGGCGCGGCGATAGGGTATATGGATCGATGTCGTTTCTTCATGAGCCATCGGCTCATCATTTGGGTGCATCGCTCGTCAGGAAGGCCATTTGAGGCGCTTTTCGGGTAGAACCATCCGACACGCCAATATTTTCGAAAGGTGATTCACTATTTAAATTTTTACGCCTCCCGGGAACGAACCGGTCTTGGCTGTCTTTACCGATTCGCCGGCGTCGCCGGCTACTCCCGGATGATCAGGAACGTCGCGGACAGGCGGAGGACCGGGCGCTCGCGATCGTCGGTCACCGTGCAGTCGGCGATCATGAGCGTGCGGCCCTTCTTGAAGACCCGGGCCTCGGCGACCAGATCGCCCGCCCGCACCGGCGCGAGAAAGTTGCTCTTCAGTTCGATCGTGGTCAGGCCCTCCCCGGGCTTGAGCAGGGTCATGATCGCATGGGCGGCGGCCTCGTCGGCCATCGCCACGATCATCCCCCCCTGCATGTTGCCCGCGCCCTGCAGGTACTCCGGCCGGATCGGCATTCGGAAGCGGGCGTACCCGTCGTCCATCGCCTCGGGCCGCATGTCGAGGAAGGCGAGGAAGGGGTTCAGGTGCAACTCCCCCGCCTGAAGGCGTTTCAGATAGGTTCCGTAATCGCTCATGCCTCCGGCTCCTTCCGGGAATCGTTCCACTCGAAATAACCGAGCAGGTCGGCGGGGATCTGCGTCCTGTCCACCTGGAACACCTCGATGAGGATGTCGTCCGGCGCCGGCACCATGATGTATTTCCAGAACCCGGCATCCGTGATGCCCTTGATGAAGACCACGCCCTTCGCCTTCAACCGGTTCACGACGGCCTCGACGTCGTCGGTCTGGATCCCGAAGTGGTGGATGCTCCCCCGGCCCGAGAATCGGGGGGGCTGATCGTAAAAATGAATGCGGCCGGTCCCGACCCGCATGAAGACGTTTCTCGCCCCGGCCAGTTCCATGTCCAGGACCACCGTGCCCCCGAAGAAGTCCTGGTAGAATTCAATCGTTCGATCGAGATCGGACGCAAAGATGTGCACGTGATGGATGTGGCTGCTCATGGTTCTTCTCCTTGGATCCCCTGCGACAGGAAGGTCACGCGGAACGGCAGGTGGGCGAATTCCCGGGTCTCCCCCTCGACAAACCCCAGCCCCCGGTACCAGTCCTTCAGTTCGGCCTGCTCCGCAATCATGCCGATGTTGACGCGCCGGGCGCCGCGACGGGCGGCCTCCGAGAGCGCGTGCGCAACGAGGGCCCGCCCAAAACCGCGACGTCGCCGTTCGGGAAGCACGGCCAGGCGCTCCAGATAGCCGACCTCGGCGTTGGCCATTTCGAGCGCGACGCACCCGGAAGCGCGCCCGCCGTCCTCCAGCATGTAATAGACGACCCCGCGCGCCATGTCCTTTTCGATCCAGTCCGGCGAGCAGTTGGACGGGTGCCGCGGGGCGTTCTCCCGGGTCAGGCCGAAGCGTTCCGCGACGTCGCGAAAGGCGACCCGGATCGTCTCGGCCAAAATCCCGGCATCGGCTTCTAAACAGGGACGGATCTCGAAATTCATCGTCGATCCTCGACCCCCATGGGGTCCGAACACGGAAACGGCTTGTCTGAAGCGGGAAGTTCGCTTTGCATATCCCGCCTCCGACAAGACTTCAAGCACAAATCGACGGCGGTCGCCAACCCCCTTCCCCCAAAAATTCGATTGACAAAGTTTTTTTAATGTATAGCTTATGCCGACCTTGAGAGAGAAACGCGATTTGAACCGCTGACGCAAGGGAAAACAACCAAAGGAGCGCTTATGCTGGAAGTCACCGAAAAGGCAAACGAAACGATTAAGGATTTCATGAAGAACCGGCAGGGGCCGTCCTCCGTCCGCATCACGATGATGGGCGGCGGGTGATCCGGTCCCTCCCTGGGAATGGCTCTGGATGAGCCAAACGAAAACGACGAGGTTTTCAAGAACGACGGCCTGACCTTCATCATCGAAAAGGCCCTCTGGGAGCAGGCCAAACCGATCACCGTGGACTTCATCACCTCTCCGATGGGTTCCGGTTTCAAACTGAGTTCCAACATCGCCGCGTCCGGCGGTTGCGGAACGTCGTGCAGCACGTCCTGCAGTTGCTGAATCCCGAAGGGGGAGGGTCTGGGGAATTCCCCGCGGCCCCCCCCCCGATTCATTTTCTCCTTATTTCCCCCCCGATGCCCCTTCACGGATTGAACACCGCCCCGGCCCGTGCGAAGCGCGTCCTTCCGGACCGGCGGGAAACGCCGCGGCGGGGCCGCTTGGGGAAGGGCGGACACACGAAGGAGCGAGCGGCATGAGCCAGCCGACCTACGAAGACGAACAGATGCGCCTGGAGGCGGAAAAATGCATGCGGGACGGCCGTTTCGCGGACGCCGTCGCCCTGTACCGCACGCTCGTCGCCGCCCACCCGGGCGAGGAGTCCTACCTGCTCGCCCTGGCCTGGGCCTGCCACGATCAGGGCGCCTGGGAGGAGGCGATCGATTGCTTCGAGCGGCTCCTGGACCGGGAACTGGGCCGGAAGGTCTTCACGGGGTTCGGCTTCGACGAACTGGTGCGGATCTACAAGGAGCGCGGGCTGCACGACCGCCTGGTCGAGGTCTGCCGGCGGG
>DIKL01000085.1 GCA_002424545.1 Syntrophaceae bacterium UBA5619 | reverse complement strand
TTCCCTTGGCGATGGCCTTCAGATTCAGGATATTCAGATTCGTTCCCAGCGCGGCCATGGTTTCGTATTCCGGACCGCCGTAGCGCGAATCGACCCCATATTGGGGGTCATCCAGCTCGATCCCGCGTTTGCACTGAACCGGGCAGGCGTAGCAGCCCAATCTTTTTTTCAGGAGGACCCGATTGTAGGTGTCGCCGCTCACCGAGGTAGGATCGTCCAGCTTGCTTTGGCGGAAATTATTGACCGGCAGGCCGCCGGCGGCCGACAGCAGTTCGCAGAATATGGTGGTTCCGTAATGATGGAGCCCTTTTCCAAGGGGGTTTTCTTTGAAGGTCCTGGCGTAATCGACAGCGGTTTTGCGCAGAAATTCCGGATCGGCAAACGGTATTTTTTGCGAACCCAGGGCGGCAATGGCCCGCAGATTCTTGGAGCCCATCAACGCGCCGAAACCGTTGCGTCCATTGAAATTGGTGAGGTTGTTGGTAATGTTGGCAAACCGCACCAGGTTCATGCCCGCCAGCCCCGTCTGGGCCACCCGGATTTTCGGGCTGCCGTTTTCTTCGCGAATGGCGTCCTCGACTTCACGGGCCCCCCAAGCGGCCAAGTGTGCCGCATCCCTGATTTCGGCCTTGCCGTCCGTCATCCATAGATAAACGGGCGTTTCGGCCTTTCCACTGAAAATGACCGCGTCAAAACCGGCCATCTTCAATTCCGGTCCGAAAAAACCTGCGGCCTCCGATTCCCCGGCCGTTCCGGTCAGCGGCGATTTGCCGATCACGCTGAAACGATTGGATGCGGCAATGGGCGCGCCGGTCATGACGCCGGTCGCAAAGACCAGGATGTTCTCCGGCGAAAACGGATCGATCCCCGCCGGGACTCTTTTCAGCAGATAATGATAGCCGATGCCGCGGCCGCCCAGATGGGAGCGGTAAAAGATGTCGTCCTGTTCTTCCACCTCGATTTTTCGGTTCGTCAAATCAACCTGCAGGATTTTGCCGGTATATCCAAAAGCCATGGCATTCCTCCTAAAGGAAAAATGGGGTGATGAGATTGTTTTCTGTGACCCGAACGACACATTGACCCCGCAAGAATTTTCGCATAGATCGGTTCGGCTTCCTACCCTCCATCCACGAGGAGCATGAATCGAATGCGGTCACCGTCCTGCAAAGCGCGTTTGGAAAACTCCTCCCGGGCAAGAAAGCGCTCATCGTTGACCATGACCTGAATGGTCGGATCCAATCGGCCCTCCCGATCGAGGAGGGCCTTGCGATCCCCGGCGCCAAAACGCCCCGCCAATTGATCCACCAGATCTGAAACCGTCCCGTCCTGGAATTCCAGCTCTGTCTTTTTGCCGATCACGGCCGTCAGGTTCGGAAGGCCAATCGATTCAACGGTAATTTTCACGAGCCACCCTCTTGTTTGGAATCATTGAAAAATTACTTGATCAGCCGCTTGCGCATCTTCATGAGCGCCAGCGGAAAGGCCATCGCGGCAAAGACGACAAGGTAACCGATCCCCGGCAGAAGCCCGGCGTCGATCCGGCCGGTCGTGACGGCACGGGAGAGATCGACCAGACGGGTGAGCGGGAGAAAGGCAGCCGTGGTCTGGGCCCAACCGGGGAGATTTTCAACGGGGAAGAAGGTCCCGCTGAACAGGAACATCGGCGTGATGAACAGAAAGACCGGCAGGTTGAAAGAGTTCAATGCCGGGGACCATCGCGGTGCAGACCATGCCCGCCGAGCCGAAGGCGAGCCCTCCCAGCAGCGCGAGCGGCAGCAGCAGAAACCCCTCGGGATAACGAATCAAGCCGAAGAAGCTGATCACGACCATCATGATCGCCGTGGCGATGACCGCTTTCGTCGCCCCCCAGATGATCTCGCCGGCGATGATCTCCTCCACGGTGAGCGGCGTCGCCATCATCGCGTCGAAGGTCTTCTGATAGTACATCCGGACGAACGATCCGTAGGTGTTCTCGAAGAAGGAACTGTTCATCACCGTGATGGCGATCAGCGACGGGGCGATGAAACGAACGTAGGAGATCTCCGCTCCGCCGTAGCGGATGTTTCCGACGAGACCGCTCAGTCCGACGCCGAAAGCCAATAGGTAGAAGAGGGGCTCGAGCAGCGGCGGAATAAAGCTGATCTGCCAGCTTTGCCGATAGACGGTCAGGTTTCTCTGCCAAACCCGAAAAAAGCGCCGGGAGATCGGGAAATTCATTCGCGAAGATCCCTCCCCGTCAGGCGGAGAAACACATCCTCCAGCGTCGCCATCCGCATAATGCACCCCCCGTTGCAGAAGCGCTCGCCGATCTCCCGGTAGAGGGGGGTTCCGTCCTCCACATCGACGACCAGACGGTGGCCCAAGTTCTCGAAAACGACCCCCCGCTCGCGGAGGAACGCCGGCATCCCCTCCGCCGGGTCCGTAACCTCGATCACGTGCCGACCGACATGTCGCCGGATCAGATCGGACGGCTTTCCCTCGACGACGAGACGCCCCCGGTCCACGATGATCAGCCGGTCGCAGAGGCGGGCTGCCTCATCCATGTAGTGGGTCGTCAGCAGAATGGAAAGCCCGTCCGCCCGGAGCTCCTCCAACCGCTCCCATACCTGATGGCGCGATTGGGGATCGAGACCGGTCGTCGGCTCGTCGAGAATCAGCAGCTCCGGCCGGTTGAGGAGCGCCCGGGCAATCACGAGACGCCGGGTCATCCCGCCCGAGAGATCGACCGCGCGGGTATTTTCCCGATGGTCGAGCGCCATGAAGCGCAGCAGCTCCCGGGAGCGACCCGTGGCCTCGGCGCCGGAAATGTTGTAGTAGCGGGCGAAGACCTCGAGGTTCTGGAGAACGCTGAGATCCGGATCGATGTTGTTCTCCTGCTGGCAGACGCCGATCCGGGACTTTACGGACCGCGCCCGCCGGGTGATGTCGAGGCCCAACACCCGCAACGTCCCGCCGCTCGGCGGAGAGAAGGCATAGACCATTCGAATGGTTGATGTCTTCCCCGCCCCGTTGGGGCCCAGGATCCCGAAGCACTCCCCGGAATCCACCGAAAAAGAGAGATCGTCGACCGCAACGAGCGTTCCGAAAGTCTTGCGGAGGTGTTCCGCCTCGATGACCCTGTTCAACGACCCTGCTCTCTCCCCGTCGCGAGATACGGGATCAAGTAAGGACCCTCCCGGATAAAGGCGACCGTGGGCTCGATTCCCTTTTCCCGGTAGTCGGCCACGGCGAAACGCAGCGCGTTTTCAACCATCTCCTCGACCGCCCCGAGCGGGTCGGGCCGTTTCTTCTCCAGCAGGTCGAGACCGCACTGTCCCGGGATCATGCAGTAATCCTCCCGCGCAATCGTGTGCGTGCAGTAGAAAAAACGCTCCTCTGCAACCTTCCGGAACACCTTCGCCCACATCTCCGGCTCCCACTGGTCCTTCGTGAATTGCCAACCGGGCGCCTCGATCATCCGGAGGTAGTGGTCCGCCCCCTGGAGCTTGAGCATGTGCAGCAGGCTCTTGTATTCCGGGCCGCCGATCGGCTCCACGTCGCGGTTGTCGGTGGCGACGATCAGGACCCCTCCCTTCCGGATGGCCGGGAGGGCATTGTGGGCTGCCTTCACCGCCTGGTAGTGGTTCCGCCCGACGTAGCCGCCGTGGGTGAGGACGATGTCGTACTCGCGCTCCACGGGGACGGAAACATACTCCCTGACGAGTGCTCCCGCCGCGTTATGGGCCGCCTCGAGATCCCCCGCAAAGACGCCGGTCAGACGCAAATTCCGGTCGAGCGTCGCGTTCACGATGAAATCGACGCCCACGGTCCGGGCGATCGCCAGGGACTCCTCATGGCAGGGGTTCCCTTGAAGGATCAGGTTTTGCGCGAACGGGGATTCGAGCAAGGCGGGGCTGTGGAACTTCTCGATGGTCCGTTTGTCCACCAGTCCCGGGCAGATCGCCTTGCGCCCCCCTGAGAGCCCCACCATGTAGTGGCTCTCTACCAGACCCGTGGCGATCCTGAGGTCGGCGCCGTGAAAGGCGCTGTTGACGAAGACGTCACCACCGGTTTCGCTCTTTCCGATGAAGGTGAGCGAGGCCTCGTCCTCGCAGTCGTGGTCGATCGTCCGGTAGTCCCGGAGGATATCCTTGCCGAACATTTCGACACGTTCGTCGGCGGTGCTCGGCCGGTGCATGCCGTTGCCGATGACGACCGTGATGTTTTTCCGGGGGATCCCCGCCGCCTCCAGGCGGTTCAACAGCGGGCGGAGGAGGCCCTTTTCTCCGCGGTAGGGGACGGGGCGGGTGATGTCGGAAACGGTTACCGCCGCTGTGAGCTCCGCGGCCGGTTTATCCTTCGCTCGGATAATCTCCGCAAGCGGCGGGCACCCGATCGGATTTGTGAGCGCCTCCGCAAAGGCAGCTTGCGGGTCGGGGAGAATCGGGATCTCCTTCATGCCGATCGTCGCACAGTTCGGGGGAACACGGACCGTCAGATTTTCGCTGCCGTATTCGACCTGAATCTCTTTCCAGTCGGTCGTGTCGATTTTCCGGCAGCGTTTCCGGATTTCGGGATTCCTATCCGCATCCATATCGCCGTCTCCACGTTTTCGTTTGAGAAAATACGGTCGGAATGTACCCGGAAGCCGAAGAAGCTGTCAAGGCCGAATCGGCAGTCCGGTTTGAAATCGGTTCTCCGGCTGTAATGGCGAGATTGCAAGGCTTCCTACCGCATCTCTTTCTTCGTGACCGGGCTGGGATCGGCAGGATCCATGCCACGGTGGCCGCGTTGTCCGATCATCAACAGCCGGGTCCGCTGTTCACGGTCGTCTCATTGCTTTTATCAATGTTTCGGATCGTCAAAATTCTTTCAAGAAGCGAACCCTTTTGCGAACCCTCGCCTAGAGAGACATCCGTCACCGCAACCCGGCCGATAACGCGGACGCGGTCTTCGAACAAGTCCGGCTCACGATATCCCCAAACAGAGTGGATGACATAGGGATTGCCGTCTATCTCGCCCAGGTAGAGCATGATGTGGCCTTTAAGCTGGAGGATGGTGACGCCTCCGATGCCTTCTTTTTTCAGCGCCAGCGCCTTCTCAACGGTATGGCCGCCGGGCGCATATTCGCCGACGATGCGTCCAACCTTGGCCTGATGCCCGGAATTGCGCGGCATCAGAATGCCGACAGTCGCAAAGATCTCCTGTATAAAGCGGGAACAGTCCTGCCCGCCTCCCTTATCGCCCCATCCATAGGGGGCGCTCAGAAGCCGGAAGGCCTGGTCTATAATGTTTCTGGATGTATAGGCCAGGTATCCGGGCGAGACGTCCTTTTTCCTGACATATCCCTTGAGAGGGGCATAATCGCCATTTGCGGCTTTTGCGGGCAGGGTGACCTCATAGGCGTCCGCTGTCTCCCTGCCGCCAGGAGTCAAGCGCGTCCCCATACGGGCATGATCGTAATATTCCGTGAGCGCCTCATCCAGAAAGATGTCCGCCCTACGCGCCGTGACGATGACCTTGGGGACGCTTGAATCCTTATGTATCCTGAGGTCCTCCAGGGAAGAGAGGACAATCCTGTCGCTTCTGACCCATCCTACATCCGCATCGTTGACGACATATGTCCACAGGCCGTCCGTACTTTTGTAAATCACGGCGACGGCCGCACCAATATCGAGGCCGCTGTTCTGGACCTCGTCAAAACAGAGATCGCCGGGCTTTGCATAAAGACCTTCCTCCGTGGGGATAATCCGCTCATCGGCGTTACGTATGATCAATCCGAATCCCACATCGATGGTTTCAGGGATTTTTGCCAGGCCTATTGTCTTTTCGATTTCCTGATAGAATGTCCGGCCTGCCTTGCGTCCGTCACTCAGATACAGGCCCCGGCCGTAAAAGGAGGATATGTGTGAGCGAATCTCGTTCCTCAATAGCGTTTCACGCCCTGCGG
>DIKL01000027.1 GCA_002424545.1 Syntrophaceae bacterium UBA5619 | reverse complement strand
GTTGACATATTGGCCTGACTCTGTTACTTGTTTAACAATAACAAGGACAGGAGGTAGGCCATGATACCCGAAAACCGAGTGGATAACGGTAGCTTTCCCATCCCGAAACTGTTGATCAACTTTCAAAAGTTTGCTTCGATCGGATGATCTACCTTTTTGTACCACGCCGTCCTTCCCAAAAATGGATTGTTCCGGGGCCATTTTCGAAATACAATCGCTCCATCACGTTCAACCATCCGTGGCTGTCCAATTTTCATTGGGGATCTTCCCGGGCAGCCCGGCGGAGGGCGTAACCCTCACGGTCGATCCTGCTGCGGCGACCCGAGTTCATCCGCAACGAATCGCCTCCATAGGCGCCAAAGTGTCCAGGAATGTCGCGTTGGTTACGAACAGGAGGAGGATATGAACCGCACCACCATCGAAGACCGCGCCGCCGGCGCCGTCATGGGGGCATTGATCGGCGATGCCTTGGGCCTCGGCCCTCACTGGTATTACGATCTTGCCGCACTGCGCCGCGACTATGGCGCATGGATCACCGGCTACACCGATCCGCAACCGGGCCGGTATCATGACGGACTCAAGGGGGGCCGGCTTTCCCAGGCCGGCTTCATTCTCACCCTCCTGCTCCGCTCCCTTGTAGAGCGCGGCGGCTACGACGAGGAGGACTTTTGTCGCCGGATGGACGAAGAGCTTTTTCCGCTGCTCGACGGCACACCGGTGAGCGGACCGGGCAACTATACCAGTCAATCGATCCGGGAAGCTTGGCGGCGGCGCGTTGAGCAGAAACTTCCCTGGGGCCTGACCGGCGGCCACGCGGACACCACGGAGGCCATCGAACGGACCCTCGCGCTGGCCGTCCGCTATGCGCTGCACCCCGGCCGTCTCGCCTCGACGGTCGCGGGCAATACCGTCCTGACGCAGAGCGATCCAACCATCGTCTCGATGACGGTCGCCTATGGCGCGGTCTTGGGCCTGCTGGTCCAGGGACATCCCTTCGACGCGGAAATCTCGAACCGGCTCATGGAACGGGTCAAAACCGGCGAACTGCCCTTTCATGCGGTCACCCGCGCCGGTCTCCAGCCACCCCGCCCCGGCGATCCCAACCCGCCGCTCGCCGGCCGATTCGCCTCGCCGGACGCGCTGCTCACGCCGTCCTACATGGCCAGGGCGGCGGCGGATCCGGAGATCCGCATCGAGCCCGCGTGGAAGGTCTCTATCGTGTACGGAATGCCCTGCGCCATCTACCACCAGCTCCCCGCCGCCTATTACCTCGCCGCCCGTTTCCATGACGATTACGAATCCGCCGTGCTCCATGCGATCAACGGCGGAGGCCAAAACCAGGCAAGGGCGATCCTCACCGGCGCGCTCGTCGGCGCCCAAACGGGCCTGACCGGCATTCCCAAACGCTTTCTCGACGGACTGGAATCGTCCGAAAAACTCTTGAGCCTGGCTGCTCAGCTCGCCGCACAGGTCAGCGGCGGCGAAGCCGCATCCGTGGATTGACGGCGACCGGTCATTTTTTGACGTTGGGATTTGCGGCGGTTGCGATCGGGAGGCGGATTTTCTTCCGCAAGGTCCGGACGCGATCAATGAAAAAATGGATCACGGCCTCTGCTTTTCCGCCCTGCCTTTCATCATAATGTCGTCCAGCCAATCCAGAATCCGGGCATTGGATATCAGAAGAGCCCCCATCTGACAGTGTTCCTCCGCCCCGTCCTCCTTCGTAAACAACATGAAATCTTTCGGGGATATGAGGGCCTCGAAAAGCTTTTTCGCCTGTCCCGGATTGGCTTTGTCCTCTTCGGAATCAACGATCAGGATGGGACAGGTGATCTTCGCCGCGATATCCCTCATCGTATAAGGTCGCATCATCTTGAGCCAGTGGCTCGGGGATTTGGCATGGAATGTAAACATGCCGTTCGCGATCAGCCACCGGAAAGAGGCGTCCGTTTTCATTCTGGCGTATATCGCCTTGTCGATCTCCTCCGCACCCTGTTCCGCATTAAGGGTTTTTTCATCTTCCGGACTCAAGCGGGCGATCAGATTGACATCATAGATGCCGCCGTTGGCGATACACGCCCGGATCCTCTTTTCGAAGGCGACGGCCCGGGGCGCGAAGTACCCGCCGAAACTGATTCCCATCAGCGCGATTCTCTTCGCGTCCACCTCCGGGCGGGTCAGCGCGTAATCGACGACGGGGGTCACCACCGTCTCCCAGTCGGGACGAAACGGCAGTTTCTGCACCCGGATCGCGCCGCCCTGTCCCGGGCCCTCGAAGAGAAGGACGTTATACCCCCGTTTCACGGCAAAGAGAGCCGTTGAAAAATAGAGCTCCTCGATCGTGCCGTCAAACCCGGATTGAACGATCAACAGGGGCCTCTTTGCCCCCGAATTGTCGACGAGGCACAGATAGCCGGCCAACATTGTTCCTTCGAAGGGGATTTCGACCGGAAGGATCGGTCGATCGGCCAGTTTGGCCGCTTTCCGAAAACTGTCCCGGCTTTTCTTCCAGATCGACACGATGCGCGGATCTTCCGGATGGGTATGAAGAAAAAATTCGGCGGCTCTGTAATAGTTGGAAGCCTTGAAGAATTCCTGTCCCGCGCTGATTTTCCGGCCCCGTGCAAGGAAATCGTCTCCCGCCTTCTCGCGCTGTTCGGCGGTCGTCAACCATTCCCGGCACCAACTCTCATCGTCCCCTTCCCGGATCGCGTAGGTCGTCTTGAGAACTTCGCCGACATCGGCGCCTCCGGAGACGGCATAGCCCAGCGCCCGCAGCGTCTGGAATGAATACTGCGTGTCCTGAAAAACCAGATCCATGGAAAACGAACGGCCCGCCGTCAGGACATGCAGCGCCGAGACCCATGCCGCAATCAAAACGAGCCTCGAAATTTTCATCAGCGGATGGCCTTTATACTCGATTCCCAAGCCACTTTTGGGGCGGACAATCCCATCAGGAGGATGAGAGAACGATATACCAGCGGCCCGGCATCTCGTTGTCTCCGATCCAAATTGCCCGGGCCCCCGATGTTGCGGCGGCCGATCGGGAAAAACGCGGAACCCGAAGCTGGGGGTCCCAAACCCCGGCTATGATTACCGCCACGCAGCATCCGTCGGGTGAAGATTCGTCGTGGCGTGCCGCTTGATCTCCCGATCCAAGCCGTTTTCCGCGAACCGCGCCCATTCGGCGTAGTGCGGCGTCTTGCGGTGGGCAAGCTTTGCCGCTTCGTCCGTGTAAACCTCGTAAAAATAGAACTTCATCGGGTCTTCGTTGTCGCGCAGCACGTCGAAGCGCAGGCAACCGGGCTCATCCTTTTCCGAGCAGACGGCATTCCGTTCGATCACCTTCAGAAATTCGTCGATCCTGGACGGTTGGATATGAACCTCGATCAGCATGCAGATCATGGCAACATCTCCTGATTTACGAGGGCTGATCACTCGGGTTTGATGAAAAGGTAATACAGCCGCCCTTCACGGTATGTTCTTCCGGCCAGTTCGCCGGCACGGTCGCCGACTCCCATGTACACATCGCATCTACCCGCGGCCCGGATAGCCCCTCCTGTATCCTGATCCAACGCAAACCCCACAGGCCTGTCGAGATCGACCGCAACAAAGGTAAACATCGCCCTGGGGTAAATCGTCTTGTCCGTTGCAATCGTGCGAAACGGAATGACCGGCTCATTGAGCGAACCCCTGGGATCGCCCTTTTCAGTCCTGAAGAAAACAAACCGGGGATTCTGGTTCACGTACAGATCGACCTCATCGGGATGGACCTTGAAATAGTCGATCATCGCCTTGAGATTGATGTTTTTATTGGAAAACTTCCCATCAACGATCATTTTTTGCACGATACCCCGGTATTCCCAGCCGTTGTTTGCGCCATAGCCGACCGTTTCGAGATGTCCGTCCGGCATGCGAATTTTGGCTGAGCCCTGCACATGCGCGATATACGCCTCAAACGGATCGCCGAGCCAGACAAGCTCATTGCCGGCAAGGGCATTGGATTTTTGGATCTCCTCCCGGCTGGGGTATGGGCGGATCACGCCATCCGGTCCTCGTTGGCCCAGAATCGTCCCATCGGGCCCTTTGACCAGATCGGCGGGCGGTTGATATAAAGGGTAGCGGAAACGGTCCATGCGCAGCCGCGACCCGTCAAAAATCGGCGTATAATAACCTGTAAACAAGACCGTCCCCTGATCATCACAGCCCACCGAAATATACGTATCGAACTTTTCCCGCAACACCGCGTTCATCTGCTGGGGAGACAACCCCGACGCAACCAGTTTATCCAGTTCCCGCAGACTCCTGACCGCCCGTTCATAGGTGATGTCGCCATACGGGTAGAATTTTTCGCTGGACGGTTTCGCCATATAGTTCAGGCTGTTGGCGATGGCTTCCCGCAAGCGGTCGGTATCGGAGCAAGCCCGCGTGTAGTCGGGAATCTGGCTGGGATCGGTAATCTTTCTCAGCGCCAGTTCGCCCGGCGGCAACGGCCGAAGATAATCCTTGGGGACTGTCGGGAGGACCGTAAGATCCGTAACGATCCGTTTCTGGCAGCCCGCAGGAACAAGGACAACCATGACCAAAAACAAGCCGAGGAGAAGGATTTTGTTTTTCATGGGGAAAGTATAAGACAAGAGGGTCTCGGTTGTCAAAAGGAAGTTGTTTTTGGTGACGGTTTCGCCTTCCTCTCCATCTCGGGCCGGCAAAGCTAAAAATCCTTTACTTCTTTTCTTTCGCCGTGGGGAGTTTGGCTTGGACCGTAAAGAGATCGTCTGCAAAACCCGCAAATTCAATATAACTGCCCGGGGCGGCATGCGCATCGCCCGTATCGAGCGCGCTGTCATAGGTCGCGACATCGTCGGAAGAAAAGACGATGATTCGCCCCCGGTACGGTTTTGTAAAATGCAAAACCGCGCCTTCCTCGACGACCAGCCACTCGTTATGGCCATCGCTCCCTATTTTTACGGAATTCTCTCCGGCCTTCAAGGCGACGGCGCTCCGGGCCGGGCTGTAGAGCATGTCCGAAACCCATGCCCACGTAGCCCCATTCTTTTCAAAAAGGGTGAGTTCCGTCTGGTCGCGGACGGCGTCGAACGGCATGCCCGCGAATTCAGGGGAATCGATCCTCTTGACCCCCCCAAAAACCACATATCCCGGCAGATCCCCGTACAACCATGATTTTGCGACATGCGAATCCGCAGCCATAACCGCTTCATCAGGAGAAACGTTGCGCCGCAGCCAAACCTTGCCATCCATATCGATCTTGAGACTTTTCGGCTTTGCGATCGGCTTTGCTTTTTGCATCATGATCATGTCGATCTTGTCCATGGACGGACAGGTCACCAGATAGCCTTCTTGGCCGATGTCGGTAAAATAGAAACGGCTGCCCTCGGCATCGTGATAATAGCCGTTGTTGTAGATGAGTTTGACGGCCGGCGTTTTCTCCCGTTCCTTGAAAATGTACAAAGTAACGCTGTTTTGATCCGCATCGAACACAACCTGGCCTAATTTCGTGTCGCCGGCGTAATAGCCGCCGAAGGAAACATGATCTTGCGGCAATTTCTGCGCTTCCGGCGGCATCCGGACGGCTTTCTCCTCTTTTGCGATCAGCTTTTTCCCGATGAGCACCTCATCCAACATGTCCAGCGCGATTTTCATCGCGCCGCTTTCCGCGCCGGAAGCAATGACGGCAACCGAGATTCTCTTCTCCGGAACCGTGTAAACCATCGAAGAGTAATTCCCCGTGCCGCCACTCTTTCCCAATACCTGAACACCGGCCGCATCGTACCGCGGAAAACCCGTGAAGTCCCAGCCCAGACCGAATGAAATGGTGGGATTTCTCAGCTTGCCCCGGAACGCGGAAGGCTGCTCCTTTTTCATCTCCGCCAGCGATGCCTCCTTCAGGAGTTTGCTTTCCGCCGAAAAGGCATCCGCAAAACGGCAGAGCTCCTCGGCCGTCGACGACAATCCGCCGGCGCCCAAAATCGAGAGCGTTTCCGGCGGATGAACCTTCCCGGTCTTGGCGTCATAATACAACGCGACGGGTTTGCCCCTGATTTCGCCCACGCCCATCCCGGTATTGTCCAATCCCAGCGGCTGAAAGATCCTCTCCTTCAGAAAGTCGATGTATTTCCCCCCGCTGACCCGCTCCACGATCATTTCCGCCAAGGTAAATCCGTCATTACAATACACGGTCATGGCTCCCGGGGCATGCTTGAGATGCGCGCGGGCCAAGGTCTGGATGGTATCCTGCTTGACACCGTCGTCATACCGAAACCCGAAGGAATTTGCGCCCTCCGTCCCCGGTATGCCCGATCCGTGGTTTAACAGCATTCTGACGGTGATCTTTCGATATCGATCGTCAGCCATCCTGAATTCCGGAAGATAGTCCGTCACGGGTTTATCGAGCGAAACCTTGCCGTCGTCCACCAGCAGCATGATTGCCGTTGCCGCATGCACCTTGCTGATCGAGCCGATGTTGAAGAGCGTGGCTTGATCGACCGGGACGCTCTTCTCTCGATTGGCCATCCCAAAGCCTTCGGCATAAACGACCTTGCCTTCGACCATGATGGCCGCGGTCGCACTCCCGCATTTGCCGCCGTTGATGGCCTTCCAGATTTCGCTGCGGGCCGTCGAAATGGCGTTCTCATAGAGGTTTGGCGCCCCCGCCGCCTCGCCGAATGCAAAAAAGGCAACCAACAGGGAGCACAGACAAACGGCGCCGATCCTTCTGGCTTTGGACATTTCTCCTCCATTCCGAGTCATTTGCAAATTCTTCAGGATCATACCTCCAACGGTGCGTCGGCCGCTATTTTTTCAGCTAAGCGATGCTTCTCCGCGCGCTGATCATTGAAACCCCGGTCACGGCAAGCAGGATGACGGCGCCGCCGAGAATCGTATTCATGCCCGGATACTCGCCGAGAACGAGGAAAACCCATACCGGATTCAACACCGGTTCAATCACGGCAATGAGGCTTGCCGATACCGCGGAGATCCGCTTGATGGCATAGGCGATCAGAATGGAGGGGATGCCGATCTGCACAACACCGAGCAACAGCGCGGCCGCAACGGATTTCTGCGTGAATTGCGGCATGGGCAGAAACAGAGATGCCAGCAGACAGACTCCGGCGGCAATCCACTGGGACAACAGATTGGACTCGAGCGGCGATCCTTCCTTTTGCATTCTCATAAACACGAAGTAGAGACTGAATGTAACGGCGGACATCAGGGCGAGGAGATCGCCGAAAAGCCGTCCGCCGTCAAACTTGCCCGCGAACATGATGGCCATCCCCAACGCAACGAAAAAAATGGACACCCAATGTTCCGCGCGCGCCTTCTCTTTCAACAGTGCGGCGCCGATAAACGCCGTAAAGACGGGCGCCAGGTACTGGAGCAGAATCGCATTCGCCGCCGTCGTCGTTTTGTTGGCCCCGACAAAGAGGAGCATCGTCATCGCATTGGCCGCCGCCGCCGCGACCAACGGGAAGGACCAGCGGATCTTCGGTTTCCCGAGAAAAGCCAGGATGACCAACGATGCAACGAGACTTCTGATTCCCGCAATGGCAAACGGATTCCAGTCGATCACCTTGATGAACAGGCCGGCGATGCTCCAAAGCGAAGCGGTGACGACCATCATCAACACGCCCATCATTTTGTCGTTTTGACCCATGCCTTAAACCTCGACTCCGTCCGTTCGGTCTTAAAACATCAGGCCTTTCATCCTGAAAGAGAGGGCCGCCCCCATTCAGACGGGCTTGGCTGATTCTCATATCCCCTGTGCCGGAAATATTCAATCTATTGTCCTCGATGAAAATCATACCGGCTGCTTGGAATAGGCGTTGAAATCGCCCCGGGGTTCGCATAGAATAGCACGGGAACCCGATCCGCGCCGGTCCCCGGGCGTCGGCGGGAAACCCGGAAGGAGGAAGCGAAAATGACGCGGTACGACTATCTGAGCCCCGAGTGGGCCGCGGAGGTCCAAAAGAAGCTGCAGAAAGACCTCCCGGCGGAAAAGATGAAACCTAATACTGGCCATTAAA
>DIKL01000012.1:11744-12856 GCA_002424545.1 Syntrophaceae bacterium UBA5619 | reverse complement strand
GGGGATCGACACGCGCGCCCAGCGCACGAAGGGCTTCGTGAGTCCGGCGGCGTCCGTGGAAGCGGCGCTCCTGCCAGCGAAGACCCGCATCGTGGGCTTCGACGAGGTCGAGGGCGGCTTCGACGCCGCGGCGGCGATCCGCGAGGCCAATCGCTGCCTGCGCTGCTACCGCCTGATGGTCTGGGCATAGGATCCGGGAAGGGGCCGGCCCCCGTGATTGGCGGCCTCCCGGAGTGAAGGATTCTTGACGACAATGGACCCGTCCGGAGCGTTGCCGGGGGGGGAGAAACCCGCAATCGAGGAACAGGCTATGATCGAAATCACGTTAGATGGACGGAAGGTGAAGGCCCAGGAGGGCTCGACCCTCCTCTCCCATATCCGGGCGCGCAACATCGACCTGCCCACGCTCTGTCAGCACGACGAACTGTCCCCCTTCGGGGCCTGCCGCCTGTGCACCGTGGAGGTAAAGGTCAACGGCAAATGGGAACTCGCCACGGCCTGTAACACGCCGGTCGCCAAGGGGATGGAGGTCCGGACGGATTCCGAACGGGCGATCGCGGGCCGGAAGCTGGCCGCCTCCCTGCTGTACTACCGGTATCCCGCGACCCGGGCCGTGCGGGATCTGGCGGAGAAACTGGGGATCGCGGTCGCCGCGGAGGCGGCGGACGCGAAGGAATGCGTTCTCTGCGGCCTGTGCACGCGGACCTGCCGGGAGATCGTCGGGGTCGCCGCCCTGTCCTTCGAGGACCGGGGCCTCGGCCGCGACGTGGATGAGCCGCGGATCGCCTTCGACGCGAACGCCTGCATCGGCTGCGGGTCCTGCGCCTACGTCTGCCCGACGGGTCATGTGAAGATGGAAACCACCGGAGACAAGCGGATCATCTGGGACAAGGCCTTCAAGATGGCGACCTGTCAGGTCTGCGGTCGCCCGTTCGCCCCGGAGGATCAGTTGAAATACATCAGCGCCAGGACGGGCGTGCCCATGAGCCGTCTGAAGACCTGCATGAGCTGCCGTTAGGCGACGGCCGGGCCCGAACCGGCGCCGTTGCGGTGGGCGAAGGGGCCGGTTCGAGGTTCTGAAACAGACGTTCCCCAGTAGCTCAGTCGGTAGA
>DIKL01000012.1:0-11738 GCA_002424545.1 Syntrophaceae bacterium UBA5619 | reverse complement strand
TTCGAGTCCGCGCTGGGGAGCCAATTTAGTTCGGCTGTAAGAACGTCACCTGTTCTTACAGCCGTTTTATTTTCCATCGCCGCCGTAGCACGCTTGAGTGACACATAATGTCAATCCGGGGAAGCTTGATCACGGTCTCCTCGACGAAGAGCGTGGGATACGCCTTGGTTGCCTGCCTGTCCTCTCCCAGAAACATCTCCCTAAACATTGTCTGAAATTCTCCACGTTTTTGGGGAATTCTCAATATGCCAAGATCCCGACGTAAGAACGGGTCCGGTTTTCGGGGGGGCGGTTCAAGCCATAGGGGCTGGGAGATTTAAATGTCACAGGGAAAAATATTTTTACGAAAAATTTACTTCTTCGATCCGTTTCTTAACAGCATCTTGATATCTTGAGTGTTATTATACCTAAAAAGGGGTTGCTATAGGATGAGTGTAACCGAAATTTGTCTCGGGATAATATGGCTTATCATCGAAGGAGCTGAAGTTATTTAGGGGTTTCCGATATGAAAATATTCTATATTATTGGATTGATCACCGCTGCAGGTCTTGTCATTTATCTGTTTGTCGCCCTGCTTAAGCCGGAGTTGTTCTCATGACCGCTCATGGAATTTTTCAGATCACAACCTATTTCATCGCGCTTATCGCTGTGGCAATTCCTCTGGGGCGCTACATGGCACGAGTCTATCAGGGAGAACCCGTCTTCTTGAACAGGATGGCTGGCCCCTTGGAAAAATGGATTTATCGGCACTGCCGGATCAATGCGGATGAGGAAATGACCTGGAAGGCGTACGCCGGACGATTGGTCATCTTTTCTGTGATGAGTTGCCTTGTCGTCTATCTGCTGCAACGGCTTCAGGGATTTCTACCGCTCAATCCCCACGGACTTCCCGCTGTGCCCCCCGATCTGGCCTTTAATACGGCGGTCAGCTTCGTGACCAATACGAACTGGCAGGCCTACGGCGGCGAAACGACCCTGAGCTTCTGCACGCAAATGCTGGGGATGACCGTCCAGAATTTCGTTTCCGCCGCTGCAGGAATGGCGGTTCTGATGGCTTTCATCAGGGGTTTGAAACGAACTCTCTCCCCAACCATCGGCAATGTCTGGGTAGATCTGACGCGCACGATCCTCTATATCTTGCTGCCCCTTTCGTTGGTTTTGGCGCTCTTTCTCGTTTCCCAGGGCGTCGTGCAGACGCTGCAAAGCCCGGCCGAGGTCGGGCTGTTGGAACAGGCAAAAGACGGGGCGGCCACTGCGGAGTCCGTGCAGGAGATTCGCTTGGGGCCGGCTGCAAGCCAGGTAGCCATCAAACAGTTGGGAACCAACGGGGGCGGCTTTTTTAACGCCAACTCGGCCCATCCCTTGGAAAATCCGACACCGCTGTCCAACTTCTTGGAGATGTTGGCCATTCTTTTGATCCCTGTGGCTTTGTGCATCACCTTCGGTCGGATGCTGGGAGATGGAAGGCAGGGATGGGCGCTTCTTGCCGCGATGATGATGATTCTGATCCCGCTGCTCGGGATCTGCCTGGTGAGTGAGCAGGCAGGGAACCCATCCTTCCGGCAGATGAACGTCGATCAGTCCATCGGTGCCCTCCAATCCGGCGGTAATATGGAAGGCAAGGAGGTCCGGTTCGGCATCGCAAATTCCGCACTCTGGGCTGCCGTGACGACCGCTGCGTCCAGCGGCAGTGTCAATGCGATGCACGATTCGTTCACGCCTCTGGGAGGGCTGGTTCCTCTCGTGTTGATGCAATTGGGCGAGATCATCTTCGGAGGGGCAGGTTCGGGCTTGTACGGCATGCTGATGTTCGTCCTGATAACCGTTTTCATCGCGGGGCTCATGGTGGGCCGCACGCCGGAATACCTGGGCAAGAAGATCGAGGCCTTCGAAATCAAGATGGCAGCGCTCGTCATCCTGATCCCGGCGGCCGTCGTCCTCATCGGCACAGGCGTTGCCGTCGTCACCCGACCGGGGCTTGCCGGAATACTCAATACCGGCCCGCACGGCTTTTCCGAAATTCTCTACGCCTTCTCTTCGGCAGCGAACAACAACGGCAGCGCCTTCGCCGGCTTGAACGCCAATACACCCTTCTATAACCTAACGTTAGGTTTTGCGATGCTTATCGGACGCTTCGGGCTGATCATCCCTGTACTGGCAACAGCCGGGTCGCTCGCGCAGAAGAAATGCGTTTCCGCCGGCGCGGGCACGCTGCCCACGCACACGCCGCTGTTTGTGATGTTCCTTGTGGCGGTGATTATGCTGGTGGGCGCACTGACCTTCGTTCCCGCCCTCGCCTTGGGACCGATCGCCGAGCATCTGGCCTGGATGCGATCATAGAGAGGGAACATGAACGCAAAGGCAAAATCATTCTCGCTTCTTGACCGCCAGGTCCTGCAACGGACCCTGATCGATGCCGTCGTCAAACTCAACCCCCTGCACCTGATCAAGAACCCGGTGATGTTCGTTGTGGAAGTCGGCTGCATCCTGACGACGTTGCTCATTATTCAAGCCCTCTCCGGCCATGGCGACGAGAGGACTTCCTTTATCGTGGCCATCAGTCTCTGGCTGTGGTTCACGTTGCTCTTCGCCAACTTCGCCGAAGCCATGGCGGAAGGCAGAGGCAAGGCCCAGGCAAGATCGCTGAAAGGCTCACGGCGGGACGTTACCGCCAAGCTTCTTTATGAACCGGATCGGAATGCGATCTTCGACCTCGTTGCCGGATCGCAGCTCAAGAAGGGAGATCTCGTGCTGGTGAATGCCGGAGATACGATCCCCGGCGATGGAGAGGTGACCGTCGGTGTCGCCTCCGTCGATGAGAGCGCCATTACCGGGGAGAGCGCCCCGGTGATCCGGGAAAGCGGCGGAGACCGCAGCGCCGTGACCGGCGGCACCCGTGTGCTGTCGGACTGGCTCATCGTCCGCATCACGGCCAATCCGGGCGAGACCTTCTTAGACAAGATGATCGCGATGGTGGAAGGCGCCAAGCGCCAGAAGACGCCGAACGAGATTGCCTTGGACATCCTGCTTGCCGGGCTTACGCTGATCTTTCTTCTGGCCACTGTGACCCTTGTTCCCTTTTCGCTCTACAGCGTGCGGGCGACGGGACAAGGGGCGCCTATCTCCATGACGGTGATCGTCGCCCTGTTGATCTGCCTTATCCCGACCACGATCGGCGGCCTGCTCTCCGCCATCGGTATCGCCGGCATGGACCGGATGATCCAGGCTAATGTCATTGCCCTGTCGGGAAAGGCCGTGGAAGCCGCTGGCGACGTGGACGTCTTGCTGCTCGACAAGACCGGCACGATTACGCTGGGGAACCGTGAAGCGACGGAATTTATACCCATCGGGGGGATCACAGCAGTACAACTGGCGGATGCGGCGCAGCTCTCCTCCTTGGCCGACGAGACGCCGGAGGGGAGAAGCATCGTCGTCCTGGCCAAGAAGGCATACGGCATCCGCGAGCGCGACATCAAGACACTGGGGGTCCGCTTCATCCCCTTCACCGCCAAAAGCCGCATGAGCGGTGTCAATCTCGACGGGCGGGAAATCCGCAAGGGAGCGGCCGATGCGGTCGAGGTCTATGTCAAGGCGAAGGGCGGTGGCTTTCCCGAAGAGGCAAATGCCATCGTCAATGGTATCGCGGTCCAGGGCGGAACGCCGCTGGTTGTTGTCGAGGGGTCTCAAGTCCTGGGGGCTATCCGCTTGAGCGACGTCGTCAAGGGCGGCATACGCGAACGCTTCTCCGAACTGCGGCAAATGGGCATCCAGACCGTCATGATCACCGGGGACAATCCACTCACAGCGGCCGCGGTGGCCGCCGAGGCGGGCGTGGACGACTTTCTGGCCCAAGCGACCCCGGAGGCGAAGCTGAACCTGATCCGCGCGTATCAGGCGCAGGGTCATCTGGTCGCGATGACGGGCGACGGGACAAACGATGCGCCGGCACTGGCACAGGCGGACGTAGCCGTAGCCATGAACACGGGCACACAGGCGGCGAAGGAGGCTGGAAATCTGGTGGACCTCGACTCCAATCCCACGAAGCTGATCGAAATCGTCGGGATCGGCAAGCAACTCCTGATGACGCGGGGTACGCTCACGACCTTCAGCATCTCCAATGACGTGGCTAAGTATTTTGCCATTCTGCCCGCGGCCTTCTCTGGAATCTATCCTGACCTGGCGGTTCTGAACATCATGGGGTTGTCGACACCGCAAAATGCGATCCTGTCGGCGGTCATCTTCAACGCGCTTATCATCGTCGCCATGATTCCCTTGGCACTGCGCGGCGTCAGATACCGCCCGATGGGTGCAGCCGCTGTTCTCCGTCGGAACCTGATTCTCTATGGCGCCGGGGGCCTCGTGGTGCCGTTTGCCGGGATCAAGGCCATCGACATGCTACTGACACTACTAAACTGGATTTGAAAGAGGCGACCATGTGGCAACCGATACGAACAGCCATCCTGCTCTTTGTCGTGATGACCCTCCTGATCGGGATTGTTTATCCTTTTGCAGTGACGGGACTGGCACAGTTGCTGTTTCCTTGGCAGGCGGGTGGCAGCCTGGTCAAAATAAACGGCGGAAAGACCGTTGCGGAGTTGGTCGGCCAGCCCTTCAGCGAACCCGGGTATTTCTGGGGGAGGCCGTCCGCAACATCCTCTGGAGCTTACAACGGCGCCGCTTCTATGGGGTCGAATCTGGGTCCAACGAATCCGGCCTTAAAAGAAGCCGTCAGGCGGCGAATCATCGCGCTGCTAACCGCCGATCGGGAAAACAGGCAGCTCATCCCTGTGGATCTTGTGACCGCCTCGGGAAGCGGACTCGATCCGCATATCAGCCCGGCCGCCGCACTGTATCAAGTGCCCCGGGTGGCAAAAGCACGCGGCATCGACTCAAGGAAAATCGAGGCATTGGTCCGGATAAATATCCGGGACAGGCAGTTCGGCATTTTCGGCGAACCCACTGTGCATGTCCTGCACCTGAATATGGCGCTGGATGCGATGCGTTGATTCTGTTACACTGGCATCCGTTAATAAACCTAAGCACATAGGGATATCGAGGTGATGGAAACGAAAAGACCTGATCCCGACGAACTCCTGGATAGGGCTGTCACCGAGGAGGAACGCCGGCACCAGGGCAAGCTGAAGATCTTCTTCGGTGCCGCCCCGGGTGTGGGTAAGACCTATGCAATGCTTGAGGCCGCCCAAAAGCGGCGGCTTGAAGGTGTCGACATCGTTGTCGGGATTGTGGAAACGCACGGCAGGAAGGAAACCGACGCCCTCCTCAAGGGCTTGGACATTCTGCCGCATCGGATACATTCCCATCGCGGGCGGGGTATCCATGAATTTGACATCGATGCTGCCCTCCGACGAGCCCCCTCCTTGATAATCATCGACGAACTTGCCCATACGAATGCTCCGGAGTCGCGACATAAAAAGCGCTGGCAGGACGTCCGGGAGCTTCTCTGCGCGGGTATCTCCGTCTACACCACCGTCAACGTTCAGCACCTTGAGAGCTTAAACGACATCGTCCGGCAGATCACTGGCGTCATCGTTCGGGAAACCCTTCCGGATTCTTTTCTGAACCGAGCCGACGAGATCGAACTGATCGACCTGCCCCCCGACGATCTGCTCCAGCGCCTGAAGGAGGGGAAGGTCTACATCCCGGAACAGGCCGAGAAGGCAATGGAGCACTTTTTCCGCAAGGGCAACTTGATTGCCTTAAGAGAGCTGGCCCTGCGGCGCACCGCCGAACAGGTGGATGAGCAGATGATAAATTACCGGCGCGATGCAGGCGTCAGGGACATCTGGCCGGCGGCGGAACGAATCCTAGTCTGCATTGGGCCGAATCCCCGATCCATCCGCCTGATACGCGCCGCAAGACGGATGGCGGCTGGGTTGAGAGCCGAGTGGATTGCGGTACACGTAGAGGCCCCTTCCCATATCAAACCCTCCGCAGAAGACTTGCAGACCTTGGCGGAACATATGCGGCTGGCGGAAAGTCTGGGTGCGCAAACCGTAACCCTGACAGGTCCCAAGGCGAGCGATGAGATCCTTACCTATGCCCGCCAGCGCAACGTCAGCAAGATCATCGTCGGTAAGCCGACCCATCCACGCTGGAAGGACAAGCTCTTGGGTTCACCGTTGGATGAGATCGTCCGGGGAAGCGGAGATATCGAGATCTATGTGATTACGGGAGATTCATCTGAACCGCCGGTAAAGTCGAGCGCCAGATCTCATCCACAGCTGATTAAACCGAGGGAGTGGATTTGGAGCCTCGGGACTGTGGCCATAAGCACCGCGTTGGCCGTTCTGACGTTTCCGTATTTTGAACAGACAGACATCGTGATGATCTATCTGCTCGGCATTGTGATCACGTCGACTCAGACCGGGCGCTTGCCAGCGCTGGCAGCCACCGTGTTAAGCGTTGCCGCATTCGACTTCTTTTTTGTTCCACCACACTTTACCTTTGCTGTCAGTGATATCCGTTTTCTTGTAACATTCGGCGTCATGTTCATCGTGGCCTATATCATCACGCGGTTAACGCTGAAGATCCGTGAACAAGCGGAAACTTCGCGAAAGCGGGAAAGGGGTACGGCTGCGCTGTATGCACTGAGCCGCGAGCTGGTCCGGGAACGCAAGAAGGACCGGATCATCGAGATCGCCATCCAACACATCGGCGAGGTGTTTCACAGCCAGATCGTCATTCTGGTCCCGGACGAACAGGGAGAGTTGGTCGTATCGGAAACGGGCGTGGGTACCTTTGCCATCGACCAGAAGGAGTTGGGTGTTGCCCGGTGGGTCTTCGATAACCGCCAATGCGCCGGTTTGGGAACAGACACACTCCCGGGAGCCAAAGCGCTTTACTTGCCGATGATTGCTTCTTCCGGCGTCGCGGGGGTCGTGGGCGTTCTTCCTGTGGATGCCGAAAAGGGATTTGCCCCTGAGGACATTCACTTTCTGGAAAGCTTCGTGAACCAGACCGCCATGGCGATAGAAAGGATTATACTGGCCAAAGAGGCACACGATGAGCGCCTGAAAGCGGAGGCCCAGAAGGTCCGGAATACATTCCTGAGTTCCGTCTCCCACGACTTAAGATCGCCTTTGGCGGTCGTGGAGGGAGCGGCCAGCACGCTTCTGGAGAAAGAAACCTCCCTGAATCGACCAGACCGTCTGGAACTGCTGCGGACAATCCGCGAGGAGACGGATCGCCTGGAGCGCATCATCCACAACGTGCTGAACCTGACCCGGCTTGAATCCGGTGCGATCAACATTCACAAGGAGTGGCAGCCTTTGGAGGAAATCATCGGAGTCGTCCTGAACCGCCTTTCCGAACGCCTCAAAGAGCATCCGCTGGAATTGCATATTCCCCCGGACCTTCCACTCATTCCCTTTGACACCCTTTTGCTGGAGCAGGTGCTGGTGAATCTCTTGGAGAACGTCCTGCGGCATACCCCGACCGGAACGCCGATTGAAATCACAATCACCCTAAAGAAATCAGCCGTCATGATTGATATCGCCGACCGCGGTCCCGGCATCCCCGCCCTTGAGGAGGAAACCATTTTCAGCAAGTTCAACCGCAGCAACCAAACGCGGATCGGAGCCGGTATCGGTCTGACCATCTGCCGCGCGATCATAGACGCCCATGGCGGCCGTATATGGGCTGAAAACCGGCCAGGGGGCGGTGCCGCATTCAAGTTCGTGATCCCCATCGAAGGGACTCCGCCCGCCTTGATCCCCGAAAAGGAACTGACATGAAGGAAAGCCCCTCCACGGTACTCTTGATAGAGGATGAACGCCAAATGCGGCGATTTCTCCGAGTCACGCTCCAAAGCGAAAAATATAGCGTGCTGGAAGCAGAAACGGCTGCCGACGGACTGTCCCAGGCGGCGACACGCAGTCCCGACGTCGTACTGCTCGACTTGGGGCTTCCCGATATGGATGGCCTTGAGGTCATCGAAAAACTCCGTGAATGGTCTGCCGTGCCCATCATTGTCATCTCCGCCAGGGAACAGGAAGGGGATAAAATAAAGGCCCTCGATGGTGGGGCGGACGATTACTTGACAAAGCCTTTCGCCGCCGGCGAACTTCTAGCCAGAATCCGCGTCGCTCTTAGACACGCGGCACCGAAACTACAGGATCATGGGGAGGCGGTTTTTATCGCCGAAAACCTCCGGATCGACTTCCTCAAGCGCCAGGTTTATTGCGGCACCCGGGAAATTCATCTCACTTCCATCGAGTACAGGCTCTTAACTGTCCTTGTCAAGAATGCCGGAAGGGTCATGACCCACCGGCAAATCCTCAAAGAGGTCTGGGGGCCTCCCTATGTAGAGCAAACTCACTATCTGCGTGTCTTCATGAACCAGTTGAGAAAGAAGATTGAGACCGACTCCACCCGCCCACATTTTTTATTGAACGAACCAGGTGTCGGCTACCGTTTTAACCCGAACCTTGATTAGTTCTAAAATGTTCTCATTTTCGATGTTATAACCTGCGATCCACACAGCAATGTTGGGTTGAGTATTATTGAATCGTAGGGTGCCGGAAAGGATTTCAACGGTTTGTCAATATGGATATTTTATAATCAGGACGGGCTCAGTATCCCTGTTTCGCAGCAACCATGAGTAGTGCCATGATGAAGTTCTTGCAGCTACATGCCCTGCCGAGCCAAAACGTCGAGGGGCCGTTTCCCGTGAAGTCGGGAAACGGCCCCTTTTCTATGGTGCCGAAGCTCAGGGGCTTCCACCGCGGGCGCCCGCCCGCCGGTTCGTCCGGGAGCGCTATTTCATCGCCAGCAGGTGCGAGCGGAGGTTCGCGCCGCCCTTGCCCAGTCTCATTTTCCTGCGGAGGTTGTTCCGGTGGGCGTTCACCGTGCCCAGAGAGACGCCCATCACGTGCGAGATCTCGCCCGAGGACTTCCCCTCCTTGACCAGGTTGGCGACCTGGATCTCCTTGGGCGTGAGGTTAGGATAACAGGAGGCGAGGTTGTACACAAAGTCCGAGGAGATTTCCATCAGGTTGGATTCCAGGACGCTCAGGGAAACCCGATCCATCGGCGCCATCTGGCCGTCCTTCAGTCTCTCCAGGTAAGGGGTGATGAGCTCCTGCATGTTGGATTTGAGCCGCGCGGACGTCAGGCGCTGATTCTGCTCCTGCTGGTCCAGAAGGACCTTGAGGGCCGTATTGAGGGCCTCGAGTTTTTCGGCCTGCAGGGCCAAGGAATCCTTGCTTTTCCGAAGCTCATCCTCCATCCGTTTGCGTTTCGTGATATCCTGAAGGGTGTTCAAGACCAGTCGCTCGCCATCCAATTCGAAGACCTCGGCCGACAGGAGGCAACAATGGACCTCCCTGGACTTGTTCCGCCAATAGATCTCCTTGTTGCGGATCTTGCCGTCTCTTGAAAGCTGATCGAGAATCTCCCGACGTTGTTCCTCCTTCCATTCCCCGAGTTCCAGGGAGTTTTTGCCGAGCAGCTCATCGCGGGTATAGCCCGTCGCCTCGCAAAAGGCCCGGTTGACTTCCAGATATTGACCGTCAGCCGTGGTCACGGCCATCATCGAGGGATTCATGGCGAAGACCAGGGGAAAGAGCCCTGCGGGGCCGTTGCCCTTTTGGTCCAGTTCTTTGAGAAACGAGACGTTGATGTCTGCCGGTCCGGCGTTCCGAATGTCGGACTTGCTTTTTCTGGTCACGATCATGCCTTTCCTGAATGTAATTTGCCGAATTATAGTGGGACGTTATTCTTGTGTCAAGAATTCATTCAACCTACAGGGACAGCAGGTGGTCGTGGTCCTTGAGCCAGCGCCGGTGCTCCCGGTGCCGGGGGGAGGCGCCGGCGACGAGCGCCCAGAAGGCAGGGGCGTGGCTCTTTTCGCGGATGTGCGCCAGTTCGTGAACGACGACGTAATCGATGACGTCCTGGGGCGCCATGATCAGTCGCCAGGTGAAGGACAGGCGGTTCATGGGCGAACAGGACCCCCAGCGGTGTCTTGCCTGGCCGATCCGGATGCCGCGGGGCAGGACGCCCAGACGCACGGAGAAAACCGCCACCCGGCCCGCCAGGTACGACATGGCCTGACGCCGGTACCAGCGGATGAACTGTGCCTTGCCGCCGCGGACGGCCGTTTCGTGCAGCATAAATTTCGTGCCCGTGAAAACCAGCGGTTCCTTCCGATCGGACGAGGGGACGATCTCCAGGGGGTAGGAGACGCCCAGGTAGGGGAAGGTTTCTCCGGCGGCGATGCGCCTGTCGTGCGGCTTCCGCGCCGCCTGTTCCCGGCGCTTCCGGGTGATCCAGGGCTGCTTCTTCAGCAAGAACGCCTCGATCTCCCGCTTCGGGGTGTGGCGGGGGGCCTGCACGAGGACCGTGCCGTCGGGGAGGACTTGGAGGGAGATGGTTTTCCGCCGGCGCGCGCTGCGCACCAGGGTATAATCGGAAAGCGAACGAGCATCCATGATGCGTCTTTAGCAGAGGCCGGCCCCTTTTTCAAGCCGGCGTCGACTCCCGGTTGCCGCGTCTCTCCGACGGCCCGGAATCCAGGTCCCGAGGCGAGGCGGGCCCTTCCGGCCTTCCGTCGAAGGATCTCCGCCGGGCGCATCAATGGAAGGGATTTCAAGATTGCACAAAGGTCTCGAGGTGTGGTACCCAAAAATGGGCCAATGGGGGGGTGCATTAAAAACGATCAAGTTTACCATCACCGACCCGTCCAGGACCATCCGGCTGTTTCCGGAGCCCCTTGTGATCTGCGGGGATGCGGCCCTTCAGCCCACCATCGAAATGCCCCTGAGCGGCGATTCCTGGCGGCAAAGCACGGCCTGTAAGGCGCCGTCCGTTCCGCGTCGCCGGACCGGTCTTCCCGAAACGGTTCATCCGGCCGGGTGACGAGCGATGCGGTGCAGATCTTCGGCGGCTGCGGCATGAGCAAGGAATACCCCATCGAGAAGCTCTTCCGGGACGCCCGGGCGGGGCTGAGCGAGGACGGTTCGAACGACACCCTGTCGATCACGGGCGGGACGATGATTCTGAAGGAGGGGCAATAGGCATGGAGAACGTTTACATCATCGGCGTGGGAATGATCCGTTTCAACAAGTATCCGGACAAGACCGTCCGGACCATGGCCGAGGAGGCGACGGCGCTGGTCCTCGAGGACGCGGGGCTGAAGAAGGCGGACCTCGAGGCGGCCTTCTTCTCGAACACCTTCTGGGGCATGTTCGCCAACCAGCACTCCATCCGGGGGGAGGTCATCCTCCGGGGGATGGGGATGGGCAACATCCCCGTGACGAACGTGGAGAACGCCTGCGCCGGAGGCTCCACGGCCCTGCACCTCGCCTATACGGGCATCCGCGCGGGGATGTACGACTGCGCGCTCGCGCTCGGATCGGAGAAGATCACCCACGAGAACAAATTCATGTCGCTGTCCGCCTACAGCACCTGCATGGACACGGAGAATTTCGACAAGCACATCGCGAACCTGATGGAGATCGGCAAGACCTTTACCGTCAAGCTGCCGGAGGACCCGTCGGCGCCGGGCGAGGGGCGGAGCATCTTCATGGACGCCTATGCGATGGGGGCCCGCTGGCACATGAGCCGGTTCAACTCCACCCAGCATCAGCTCGCCGTGATCTGCGCCAAGAACCACCGGCACGGATCGCTGAACCCGCTGGCCCAGTTCCAGAAGCCGATGAGCGTCGAAGAGGTGCTGGCGGACAAGCCCGTGGCCTGGCCGCTGACGCGGGCGATGT
>DIKL01000050.1 GCA_002424545.1 Syntrophaceae bacterium UBA5619 | reverse complement strand
CCACCATCAACTGGGGCCCCTGGGAGGGGATCGGCATGGCCGCCGTGCATCCGGAAACGCTGGCCGCGTCGGTGCGGAGGGGAGTCAAACCCATCCGTCTTGCCGAGGCTCCCGGCTTGTTCGAAGCTGTTTTTGATTGCGATTCGACGCAGATGTTCATCGCGAACATCGACTGGGAGCTTTACGCAAGCCGCGTTTTCCCACGGGGCGATGCGGGATTTCTTTCCTGTCTGCTCGAAAAAGGGACCGACGACCGCCGATCCGCAAAACCGGCCATCCGCGCTAAGATCGTCGATGCCGCCCCCGGAGACAGGGTCGGAATCCTCCGCTCCTGCGTGATCGACGCCGCGCGAAGGGTGATGGGCCACGCCGACGCCGGGCCGATCCGAACCGACCGGCCCCTGATGGAGCAGGGACTCGATTCGCTGATGTCCGTGGAGCTGCGGAACCTCCTCTCCGCGGGCCTCGGGATCCCGCTGCCGGTGGGGCTTCTGTTCAACTACCCTTCGGTGGACGATCTGTCTCGGCACCTGGCCGAGCTCCTCGAGATCGATCCCGAACATGCGCCGTCGGACAACAAAACGAAGACGGCCGAAAAGGGCAACGACGAATTCGGCTACATCGATGCGCTGGAGGCGGAGGCTTTGGAAACGTTGATCCGGAACGAAATTTCACGGTCGTGAGAGAAAGGTGCGGCAAGGATGAACGATTCCGGCGCGGGGCCGCGCCCATTTTGAGGAGGGAGAATATGATAGCGAAAGTCAGATCGATCGTTCCGTGGCTGCTGGCGGTGTTGTCGTTACCGATCCTGATTTCCTGCAGTTCCAGCGAACCGCCGATGCTTTCCCGGTTCGAGGAGACGACCTGCAAGCATACGCTGGAGGCCGGTTCGACAACGCGGTGCGGATACCTGACCGTCCCCGAAGACCGCAACAATCCGGACAACGGCAAGACGCTCAAGCTCTACGTGGCCGTTTACAAGAGCCTGAACGGCGATTCGACCCAGCCGCCTCTTTTTTACCTGATCGGCGGACCGGGTGCCTCGACGGCCTCGGCGTACAGGATTTTCGAGATGAGCGACTACTACATCCGGAAGAATTTCGGCGATGTCCGCGATGTCATCGTCCTCGATCAGCGCGGCACGAACTACTCCAATCCCGCCCTCTACTGCTCCGAGGAGCTGGGTCCCCTGCGGACTGAAGTGTACGGCCTCACCTTCAAGGATGCGGCGGCCAGCAGGATCCGAGGGCTCGTCGCCTGCTACGGCCGTCTCCGGAACGAGGGCGTCAACCTCTCCGCCTACGACAGCCTGGAGAATGCGACGGATATCCGGGATATGGCGATCATCCTGGGATACGAGAAGTTCAACCTCTTCGGCGCCTCCTACGGCACGCGGCTGGCCTTGACGACGATGAGACACTATCCCCAGCGGATCATTTCGGTGACCCTCGATTCCATTCTGCCGCCGGAGGTCAACCCCTTCGAGCGGGCGCCGGCGGGAAACGTACATGCCTTCCGCACCTTCTTCGACGCGGCCGCGGCAAGGTACCCGGCACTGGAAGAACATTTCTACGCGATGATGAACGCCCTCGATACGGCCCCGGTCGATGTCGTCGGGCATCACTACAATTCGGCCGGAAATCCGACCGACAACATCGCGATCAGGGTTACGGGGGACAAGGTCGCCTCTTACCTTGTGGCCAAGCTGAAGGAAACGCCCTACGACACGAAACTGCCGCAACGGATCGAAAACATGTTTGCAACCCATGCCTACGGTCCGATCGCCGATTCCTGGATCGGCTACCTCGATTTCTTCTTCCCCAACGGCGAAGCCGGAACCGACTCGCCCAGCGTGGCGATGTACAATTCCGTCTTTTCGGCCGACGACGCCTATTACACCAGCGCCGAGAAGATCCGGCAATCCATCGGCGAAAGCTTTCCGGACGCGCGGGACGCGCCGATCGCCCGTTGGCACGAGATTCATTACATCGACATGGAACCGGCGATCCTCGGGCTCTGGCCCGTCGCGCCGCTTCCCTACGAGGAGAGCGATCCGGTGAGAAGCGACATTCCGACCCTGATGCTCGTGGGAACGCTCGACACGGCCACACCGGAGACCTTTATCCGTCAGCCGACGACGGATGATCTGCCGAACAGCTTTTATTTTCCCATCCTGGCCGGGCACGCTACGGCCTATCTGGAGTGCGTCGATCGGATGATGAATGACTTCGTCAAGAATCCCGGGACCAGACCGACGAACTCCTGCACGGCGGCATACACCTGGGATTAGAAAGCCGGCATCGATTCGGCAACCATCGGGAGGTGGATTCAAGACGTGGCATCAGTGAACAGAAAAATCGTCCATACGGTCTTTGAGGAAACGGTCGGGAGGTTTCCCCAAAGGGAGGCCGTCCATCAGGCGGGGAATGGAATCTCTTACCGGGATTTGAGCCGGGCGAGCGATGAAATCGCGGCGATGCTCCGCCGGGCGGGAGTCGGACGGGACGTCATCGTCGGCGTGCCGCTCGAAAGCGGCATCGCCTATGTTGCCGCGATCATCGGAGTGATGAAGGCGGGCGGGCTCTTCCTCCCGCTGGATCTGTCGTTCCCGGACAGACGACTCGAATACATGCTGCGCAAGACCCCTCCGCGGGTCGTCATCGCCGATGCGGCCATCGAAGAAACGGGCCGGCGGCTCGCCGCGGCGGGTTTCGACGACCGAGCCTGCCCGGTCGTTCTGATCGGACGGGACCTTCATCCGACGCTCCGGGCGCCGGAAAAAACGGGCGCCGCGGGAATCTTTGCCGCGGAGGCGGGGGACCTTCCCGATCCCGACGACGGTTGTTACATCATGTACACCTCCGGTTCGACCGGCGTTCCCAAGGCGATTGAGGGGTGCTACAAAAGCCTCAGCCATTTCGTCCACTGGGAGGCGGGGGAGTTTGGCTTCGACGAGAACATCCGGGTCACGCAGTTGCCGCCGATCACCTTCGACGCAAGCCTCAGGGACATCTTCGTTCCGCTGATCACCGGCGGAACGCTCTGCATCCCGGAAAAGGGGGCCCGATCGAACGTGAAACAACTCCTCCGGTGGATCGAGGATGAGGAGATCACGCTGGTTCATTGCGTTCCGTCCCTCTTCCGGATGATGACCCGGGAACTCGAGGAGAGGGACGGCGGCGGCGAACGGGAGATTCTGCCGGCGCTGCGATACGTCCTGATGGCGGGCGAACCCCTCTACGGGAAGGATGTGATCCGCTGGATGGACCGGGTCGGGGAGCGGGTTACCCTGGTGAATCTCTACGGGCCCTCGGAAACGACGCTCGTGAAGACCTTTTTCTCCATCGGTCAGCGACCGTCCAATCCCAACGCGATGATCCCCGCGGGTCGGCCGATCGCGAATACCGCCGTGCTGATTCTCAAGGGCGGCCGGCTCTGCGAGCCGGGCGAGATCGGCGACATCTTCATCAAGACCCCGTTCCGGACGAAGGGCTACTACGGCGACCCCGAGCTGACGGGGATGAGCTTCGTTCCCAATCCGCTCACCGGCGATTCCGGCGATATCGTTTACAAAACCGGGGACATCGGGAGGTATCTGACGGACCGGACGATCGAATTCATCGGCCGGCTCGACACCCAGGTGAAGGTGAACGGCATCCGGATCGAGCTGGGCGAGATCGAAAAAACCCTTATGGGAGGCGATTTGATCGATCAGACGGTGGTGGTCAGCCATCGATCTCCGGACAACGAGAACACCCTCGTCTGCTACTACACGGAAAAAAGGGCGACCGACGCGGGGCAGATCAGCGCCTGGCTGCGGCGGTCGCTGCCCTCGTACATGGTTCCGTCCTTTTACGTCCGGCTCGATGAATTTCCGCTCAATATCAACGGGAAAATCGACAGGAAGGCGCTTCCAAAACCGGAAGAGCTGATCTACGAGGAGATTCCCTACGAAGCCCCGGCGAACGAACGGGAAGAGACGCTGGCCAGGATCTGGGGGGAGGTGCTGCACTTGAAGAAGGTCGGGGTGAACAGTCCCTTTTTCCAGATTGGCGGCCACTCGCTCACCGCAACGCGGCTCCTGGCGAGGATCTACCGCGAGATGGAAGTGGAGATCAGCCTCCGGACATTTTTCGCGAACCAGACGATCCGGAGTCTCGCCGCCCTCTTGGAGGAGCGGCCGGGATCCGATTTTGCGGGGATCGCACCGCTCGAACCTCAGCCCGATTACGCGGTCTCGCCGTCGCAGCGAAGGCTCTGGGTCCTGGACCGGATGGATGAGGGATCCGTGGCCTACAATCTGCCGGGCCTCTACAGGGTGGAAGTGAATCTTGACGTCCCGGCGCTGGAGAAGGCTTTTCATGCGCTGATCGACCGGCACGAATCCCTGCGCACCACCTTCTTCGCGACCGAAGGGGAGCCCCGTCAGAAGATTCGGGAGACGGCGGATTCCCTTGCCGGCTTTTCCGTCGAGCGGATCGATCTGACCGGGGCGGCCGACGCCGAGGAACGGGCAATCCACTACGCCCGCGCCCAGGCGGTTCTTCCCTTCGACCTTTCCCGGGGGCCGCTTTTGAGGGTCGCGGTCCTCGCCCTGACGCCGGGCCGGCACGCGATCTTCTTCAACATACACCATATCATCGGCGATGCCTGGTCTTTCGACATTCTGGAACGTGATCTGATGGCCCTCTATGGCGCCTTCCGGGAGGGGAAACCCAATCCGCTTGCGCCGCTGAGGGTGCAGTACCGGGATTACGCCGCATGGCTGAACGCGAGGCTCGCCGCGGATGAGACCTCCAAAACGGCCCATTATTGGCACGAGAAACTGGCCGGAGCGGGATCGGCGCCGCTGGATTTGCCGTCGGACGATGCCCGCCCCCTGCTCCAGACCTACCGGGGCAAGACCAGTTTCTTCGATCTCGATGAGCGGCTGACGGCCGGGCTGGCGGAGCTTGCGCGGAAGCATGACGCCAGCCTGTTCATGATCCTGCTGGCCCTGCTGAAGACGCTCCTCCATCGGTATACCGGCCGGGAAGACATCATCGTCGGCTCTCCGGTGGCATGCCGGAACCATCCCGATCTGCAGGACCAGATCGGCTTCTACGCAAACACCCTGGCCCTGCGGGACGATCTCCGTCCGGATGATTCCTTTGCCGCGATCATCGAAAAGGTGAAAAGGACGGTGATCGATGCATACGATCATCAGCAGTACCCGTTCGACCGTCTGGTCGACGAGCTCGGCCTGGAAAGGGATCCGGGCCGGGCCCCGCTTTTCGACGTCATGCTGGTGTATCGGGACGCGGACAGTCGTGTGCCCGCGGACAGGGATCGTCTGCGGATGACGGCCGTGGAGGTGGAATCCGGCACATGCCGGTTCGACCTGACGTTCGAAGTCGAGCCGTCCGCCGGCGGTCTTCGGATCGGGATCAATTACAACACCGATCTGTTCCGGGACGCGACGATCGCGCGGATCGCTTCCCATATCGCCACGCTGGCGGAGGGCGTGCTCATGGACGCGTCCGCGGAGATCGGGACATTGGAGATTCTCGGGCCCGAGGAAAAGCGGCTGTTGACCGAGACATTCAACGATACCCGGCATCCCTATCCGGCGGACCAGACGATCGTGGATCTCTTCGAGGCAATCGCCGCCGAAAAGCCCGATCGCCCGGCGGTTGTTTTGGAAGAAGGAGAACTCAGTTACCGCGAGCTGAACGAGCGGGCCCGCGGACTGGCCGCGACGCTGGTTGCGAAATATCGGATCGAACCCGGGGAAACCGTCGGGTTGATGGTCGACCGGGGCGAATGGTCCGTGATCGGGTTGCTCGGGATCCTGATGGCCGGCGGGGTCTATCTGCCGCTGGATCCGGCCTATCCGAAGGAAAGAATCGACCATATGCTGGAGGATAGCGGTTGCCGGATCCTGCTCGTTCGGCGCGCTCTCGCCGAAGCGATCGGGCCGCTTCCCGCCTCGGTGGAGGCCCTGAAGATCGAGCGCCTTGCCCCCCCGTACGATCCGTCGGGTCCGGCGGCGGCGCTTTCGCGCCGTTCGTCCCCCGACTCGCCGGCGTACATCATCTATACATCCGGTTCCACGGGGCAGCCCAAAGGGGTGCTGATCGAGCATTCCGGTTTTGTCAACATGGTCCTGCACCAGATCAGGGTCTTCGAGGTATCGGAGACCGACCGCGTGCTGCAGTTCGCGTCGGCTTCGTTCGATGCCTCGCTTTCGGAGATATTCATGGCGCTGCTGGCCGGCGCCGCCCTCGTGACCATTGCAAAGGAAACGATCTATGACCCGCTGGCCTTTGTTCGCTATCTGGAAGAAAAACGGGTTTCGCATGTGACGCTGCCCCCCGTCTATCTCAATGTGCTCGACAAGGAACGCCTTCACACCGTCAAGACGATCGTCACGGCCGGAGAAGCCCCGAACGCCGGGGACGCGGTTTTTCTCAGCCGCAGCAAGCGATACTTCAACGCCTACGGTCCGACGGAATTTTCGGTCTGTGCCACGATCGAACGCGTATCACCCGAGGGGGACTATCGGAAAGCCGTGCCGATCGGGAGGCCGATCGCCAACGCGGCGGTTTATATTCTCGACGGTTCGCTGAATCTCGTCCCCATCGGTGTCCCCGGTGAAATATGCCTTTCCGGGCCCGGACTGGCCAGGGGGTACCTCAACCGGCCGGAATTGACCGCGGAGAGGTTCGTCGCCCATCCTTTTCGGGCGAACGAAAGACTGTATCGAACCGGGGATATCGGCAGATGGCTGCCCAATGGAACGATCGAATGGCTGGGAAGAAATGACGATCAGGTCAAGATCCGAGGGTACCGGATCGAATTGGGGGAGATCAGGAATGCCCTGCTTCGGCACGCCGCGGTCAAGGAGGCCGTGGTCCTGGCGGGAGGCAGGGATTCGAAGGAGCTGGTCGCCTATTTTACGGCCACCGGGCCGTTGGAACAGGCCGATCTGAGGTCTCATCTCGGACGATTTCTCCCCGGGCATATGACGCCCCATTATCTGATTCAGATGGATGCCCTTCCGCTGACGGTCCACGGGAAGGTGGACCGAAAGGCCCTTCCGGATCCCGCCTCCGCGGGCCGTCGCCCGGACGACGTGCGGGTCCAGCCGCGCAACGATCTCGAACAAGGGCTGCTCGTCCTCTGGCGGGAGATCATCGGAAGGCCGGACATCGGAATTCATGACAATTTCTTCGAGTCGGGAGGGAATTCCCTGCGGTCCCTGCAACTGATATCGCGGATATCGACCGAACTCGATGTCAAGGTGCCGGTGAAACTCCTCTTTCTGAATCCCACGGTCGCCGGATTGACCGCGGCGATCGAAAGACAAAAGCCGATGCCGGCGGTCCGGGCCTCCGCGTCGGCGGACACGCCGCCGCCGCTCTCTCCGACCATGACGATCGAAAGACGGCCGCTGATGTCTCTCTTCGATGCGGGGAGAATCGGTCCGGTCGATGCCGCCGCGATCATCTGCCTTCCCGATGACCTGATCGATCAGACCGGACTCGGGAAGGATGAAATCATCAAAGGGTTCTGCGGCAATCGACCGATTCTGAGCAGCATCACGAGCACCTTCCTGGGCCGCATTGCCTCCATCGTCCTGCCGCGATTCGCTTCCGAGATATTCAGCGACAAGGCGTCCCTGCGGAACAATGTCGTCGAGGCGCTGGAAATGGCCGGCCATATCGGTGCGAAGACGGTCTCGCTGACCGGGCATCTCCCGCTGGCGACGGATGACGGCTTCGATGTGGTCGAACATGTTTCGGCGAACCATCACCATCCTTCCATTACGACCGGCCAGGCCACGGTGGCGGCGGCGATGGCGATGACCCTGGAAAAGACGCTGAGGATTTCGGGACGGCGTCTTGAGGATGAAACCGTCGGACTGGTCGGGCTCAACACGATCGGGGCCGCTACCCTCTGCCTGCTGCTCGAATGCATGCCGCACCCGAAAAAGATCATCATGGCCGACGCTTACAACAATCTCCTCTTTGCGGCCGTGTTGAGCCGGGAACTTGTCGACTGCGGCTTCAGGGGGGATGCACTGGAGATCATGAAGGCCTCCGATGAACTGCCGCCCCCGTTCTATGAGTCTTCGCTGATCATCGGCGCGACGAATGTTCCGGAGATCATCGATGTGGCCCGGATCAAACCGGGGACGATCATCGTCGAAGAATCGGGTCAGCGGTGTTTCGCGACGGAGCGCGCGGTGCGGCGCATCGAGACGGACGGGGATATCCTGTTTACGGAAGGCGATCTGCTTCGCTTGCCCGCCCCCGCGACCTGCTTGTTGTATCTGCCGGAGGCCGTGGAAATGTCCCTGAGAGAGACGAAGAGGCTGTCCCTTCTCGCCTTCAAGCCCCGCACGATCACCGGCTGCGTTCTCTCCGGCCTGCTTTCCCGCCTTTATACCGATCTGAAACCGACGATCGGGGAGGTCGACGGGGAGACGTCTCTGCGGCACTACCGTCTTCTTCATCGGCTTGGCTTCGGAGTGGTCGGTCTGCGTTGCGAAGATTATCGAATCCAAGAGGAAACGCTGCGCGGGTTCAAAAGACGATTCGGCGCGACGCCCCATTCGCCGGCGGAGACGATTGGTGAAGGGAGGAACATGCCGACGGAAGAAGAGGCAAGGGCGTGAGCGAAGATATCGATACATTGAAGGCGCTCTACAAAACGCTCAAGGCGACGCAAAAGAGGCTTCGCGAGGTTGAAAATGCCGGCCGGGAACCGATTGCCGTCGTCGGAATGGCCTGCCGCTTTCCGGGCGGCGCGAACACGATCGAGCGATATCGGTCTTTGCTGGAACGGGGAGAAGACGCGATCCGGGAGGTCCCGCGGGACCGATGGGATGAAGAGAGCTATTGCGATCCGGATCCCGATGTCCCGGGAAAGGTCGCTACGAACCGGGCCGGATTCCTTCGGGAGCCGATCGACGGTTTTGACAGCGCCTTTTTCCATCTCTCGCCGAAAGAGGTCCCGAGCATGGACCCGCAACAGAGGCTTCTGCTCGAAGTCTGCTGGGAGGCATTCGAAAATGCAGGGATCGATATCACGACGCTCAAGGGAAGCCGGACCGGCGTTTTTTGCGGCATTGCGAACAGCGATTATGCGGTGGCCCATCTGCGCTCCGGGGACCCCCGGAAGATCGATGGGTACTCGGTGATCGGGACCGCCCTGAGCGCGGCGGTTGGACGCATATCGTATCTGTTCGGATTCGAAGGACCGAACATGGCCCTGGATACGGCGTGCTCTTCATCGCTGGTGGCGGTCCATCTCGCCTGCCGCAGCCTCCGCGCCGGCGAATCGGAGATCGCCATCGCCGCCGGCGTCAATCTGATCCTCACTCCGGAAGGACAGATCGGGTTTTCGAAACTGGGGGCTCTGTCCCCCGACGGATGCTGCAAGAGTTTTGACGATTCGGCCGACGGCTACGGAAGGGGAGAAGGCTGCGGGTTGATCATTTTGAAACGGTTGTCCTCCGCGGAAAGGGACGGCGATTCCGTGCAGGCCGTGATCCGAGGAACGGCCGTAAACCAGGACGGAAGGACGAACGGATTTACGGCGCCAAGCGGTCTCTCCCAGGAAAAGGTCATCAGACAGGCGATCGAGGATGCGACCCTGCGCCCCGATGAGATCGGGTATGTTGAAGCCCACGGGACGGGAACACTCCTTGGCGACCCCATCGAGATGGAGTCGATCGGGAAAGTCTATTCGCCGGGCCGGGATATGGGAAATCCCCTCTATGTCGGCTCCGTCAAGGCCAACATCGGGCACCTCGAAGCGGCCGCCGGGATTGCGGGGATCATCAAGGCCGTCCTGATGCTCGAGAGCGGCCGGATCTTTCCGCAGATCCACTTCAACCGGCCCAGTCGGCATATCGCGTGGAAAGATCTTCCGGTGAAGATTCCGCTTGAATGGATGCCATGGCCCAGGGGGGCGGCGCCGCGCGCCGCGGCGGTCAGTTCGTTCGGCTTCAGCGGGACGAATGCGCACGCTATCCTCCAGGAGGGACCCGCGGCTGTTCCGGAGAAAGGACGGGAAGCCGAACGCTCGCATCATATCCTGAACCTTTCGGCGCCTGACCGGAACGGACTCAGGGAACTGATTGTGCGTTATCAAGAATATCTTGCCGATACGGACAACCGGATCGGGGATATCTGTTATACCGCCTCCGTCGGCAGGGTTCGTTTCCCGCACCGGATTTCGGTGGTCGGCGCGACGAAGGAGGAGATGCGAGCGCGTCTGGACGCCCGTCTCGGTGAACAGGATTCAGAACCCGCAACGCCGCATGAGATCGGAGGAAAAAGCGATCGGCGGATCGTGTTTCTGTTTACCGGACAGGGGTCCCAGTACCGTCACATGGGAGCGGACCTCTACCGGACCAATCCCGTCTTCCAGGCGGCCCTGGACCGCTGTGACGAACTCCTGAGGCCCCACGGGGAGCGTTCCCTGATTGCCCTTTTGTACGGGGACGAGGGGACGGACGCCGAGTTGAACGAGGCCCGCCATACCCAGCCGGTCATCTTCGCGGTGGAGTATGCCCTGGCGAAGCTGCTGGAATCCTGGGGAATCAAGCCTTCCCTGGTCATGGGGCACAGCATCGGAGAGTATGTCGCCGCCACCATCGCCGGGATATTCGAGCCGGAGGATGCGCTCGGGCTCGTGGCCGCGCGGGGCAGGCTTGTCCAATCGCTGCCGCAAAACGGCGGGATGGCCGTGATCGCGGCCGACGAAGAGCGGGTGAGCGGGGCTCTGGAGGGATGTCGGGGAAAGGTTTCGATCGCGGCGGTGAATGCCCCGCGGAACACCGTCGTCTCGGGTGAGAAAGAGGCGATCGATGAACTTTGCGCCCGTTTCCGAAAACAGCGGGTGGCATCCCACCTGCTGAATGTATCCCATGCCTTTCACTCCCGCCTGCTGGATCCCGTGATGGAGGCGTTCGGGACCCTCGCCGTCGGGGTGCGTTATTCGCCGCCGCGGCTTCCGATCATGGCCGACACTACCGGCCGCCTCGGCGGTGCGGAGCTGGCGACGCCCGGTTACTGGACGAGGCAGATGCGCGAACCCGTCCGGTTTTGCGACGGCATGCGCGCGATCGGGGAGGCGGGTTACGGGATATTCGTCGAGGTGGGGGGAACCTCCATGCTCACCAGCCTCGGCAGACAGTGCCTTCCCGATCGTTCAGGCCTCTGGCTCTCCACGCTGGGGAGCAGGGACCTCTCGGCCAACCTGAGACCGGGACGAATCGAAGGACAAAGCGACTGGCAGCCGATCCTCGATTGCCTCGCGGGCCTCTACAAGGCCGGATGCGATATCGACTGGGAGGCGTTCGATCATCCGTATCCGAGAAAGAGAGTCCTGCTTCCGAATTATCCCTTTCAACGAAAGCGATGCTGGATCGATCTTCCCGGGCCCCGGGAAACGGGGGCTGCACCGCGGAAGGTCGAGCCGTCGGGGACCGCTCTTCGCGAAGCCGGGGCTTTACAATCCCGGGAGGGCGAAGGGGAAGGAGGCGACCTCATCGGCCGGCAGTTGGAGCTGATCCGTCGGCAGAGGCGGATGCTGTCGGAACAGCTCAACGTCCTGAGGGGCGCCGGGAAAGGCGCACCGACGGAACCGTTCAGCCGCCATCGGGCCTCTCCGAATGGAAACCGGGACGGTAACGGTCGCGCACGGGGGCAAAAACCCCTGTGAAGGGCGAAGCCGGTCCGCGGATGAGCCTCGCGAACCGCCATGATGACCGGGAGCGCCACCCCGCAAGCCCCGCCCCGTGGGCGGGGGAGATTCACGATTTGAGGAGATAAAATGATGGCCCGTGATCACGATGCGACTGATCTCGATGCCCGCGAAGCCGCGATGGTTTATGACAAGCTCAACCGGCTGGGAAGACTCTATATCCTGAGGGCGTTCAAGGAGCTCGGGGTTCTGTCCGCCCCGGGAGAGCGGCACCGTGTGCAGGCCCTCAAGAAAAAAATGGCGCTGTCCCCCGAATACGGACGGCTCTTCGATCTGCTGCTGATCATGCTGACAAACGGGGGATTCATCTCGCTGAACGACGGCGAGGTCGCCGTCCTGGCGCCGGGCGCCGACTGGGGGGTTCCGGAGATCACCCGGGCCGCGGGCGAACTTCAGCGGGAGATTGTCGGGGAGCATCCTGAAATGGCGGCGACCGTGGCTTCCATCGCCCGCTGCCTGGATCCATACGCCGCCGTCATCACCGGCCGGATGAGTCCTGTCGAGGCGCTCTTTCCGAACGGGTCGATGGAACTCGTCGAGAATCTCTACACGCACAACGAGATCCAGGACTTTTTCAACCGGGTCGTCGGACAGCGGGTGAAGGAATGCGTGGCCCGCGCGGCGGACGAATCTCCTTCGGCGCGTCTGTCGATCCTGGAGATCGGCGCCGGCACGGGGAGCGCCACCGCCCATGTCCTGCGGGCGATCGACGGTTTCGGAAATCTGGAATATTGCTACACGGACATCGCCTCGGCCTTTACGGCGAAGGGTCAGGGAACATTCGGAGCCGGCCATCCCTTCATGACGTTCAAGACGCTCGACATCGAGGAAGATCCGGCAATCCAGGGATTTGCCCCGGCGGCCTGGGATATCGCGATCGCCTCGAACGTCCTGCACGCGACCCGGCGGATCGACCATACCCTGCGCCAGGTCCGGAGATTGCTGAAGCCGGGCGGCGTCCTGATCATGAACGAGGTCACCATCTTCCAGGAGATCGTCAACGCGATCTTCGGGCTCACGAGCGGCTGGTGGCTCTTCGAGGACCCCGAACGCCGCATCGGCCATGGTCCTTCCCTGAGCGTTTTCGGCTGGAAAGCCGCCCTGGAAGAGGCGGGCTTTTCCCTAGTGAATTATCAGGGGCTGCCCCACGATTCGGAGGATAACCCCATGCAGTGCGTGATGGTCGCCGAAAACGGCGGCCCCGCTGAAAGGAGTGACGGCGTGGTAAAGGATGATCAGGAAAAAACGCCGGTGATCGGCCGGACCGAAGACCAGCCGGCGCGGTCCGGTCGAAGGGAACGGATCGAAGCGGAGATCCGGAGTTTGATGTTTCAGGCGTCGGAGATCGAGATTCGCCGGGAGGACTGGGACGCAAACCTGTTCGAGTTGGGATTTGCCTCGCTGATGATCGCGCGGCTGAAAGATCTGATCAAGCGGGCCTACGGCCTGGATTTGCAGATGAGCTGGTTTTACAGCCGGACCGATACCTTCAACAAGGTTGTGGATTATATCAATCGGGAGTCGAAGCCGGACGACGGGGCGCCTGAGCAAGCACCGGTCAAGGCGTCCCTGTCCGGTGCCGGGGCTTTGCCGCCCGGAAGGGTTGACGGCGAGGCGGAGGGCATCATCGGCCGGCAGATCGAGCTGATGGACCGGCAATTGACGGTGATGTCCGAGCAACTGAACGCCTTGAGGAGCGCCGGGAAAGGCGTGTCGACTCAACGGACCGGCGACCTCCGGGTCTCCCCGGTCCGGGAGGGAGAGCGGAAGGGGCAGATCGGCGGAGCAGGTCCGGAGGCCCCGTCGCCGAGCCCCGCGGTGGAGGCAAAGAGGCATGAGGAGTACGTCGCCTACCGGGGGGTGACGGGACGGGGAAAGCTGGAGCTGAACGCACGCCAGAAGGGGCATCTGCAGAAACTGGTCGGACGCTACACGGGGCTCACGGCCGGGTCGAAGGCGCTCACGCAGAAGTACCGGCCCGTATTCGCCAATACGCGGAACATCGCGGGCTTCCGGCCTGAATGGAAGGAGATGATCTACCAGATCATCGTGCAGAAGGCCGGGGGATCGCACTTTACTGACATCGACGGAAGGGATTACCTGGACATCACGATGGGCTTCGGGGTCTACCTGTTCGGACACAACCCTCCCTTTGTCCAGGCGGCGCTGCAGGAGGAACTCCGCAAAGGGACGCCGATCGGCCCGATGACCGAACTGGCCGGAAAAGCGGCAACGCTGGTCCACGAGCTGACCGGCGTGGAGCGGGTCGCCTTCTTCAATACCGGGACCGAAGCGGTGATGGCGGCGGTGCGGATTGCGCGGACTGTCACCGGGAGGAGGAAAATTGCCCTGTTTTCGAGTTCCTATCACGGACACTTCGACGGCTTGTTGGCCGTGAAGGACTACGACGGTCCGCTGGGGTCGGCCGCGCCGATGTCTCCGGGGACACCGCCGGACATGGTGCAGGACGTCTACGTGCTCGACTACGGGACAGAGGAGGCGCTCCGGTTCATCGAAGCCCATGGACGCGAGCTCGCGGCGGTGCTCGTGGAACCGGTGCAGAGCCGGAGGCCGGACCTGCAGCCGAAGGCCTTCCTCGAGAGGGTGAGGGAGCTTACGACCGTTTCGGAATCCGCGCTGATCTTCGACGAGATGATCATCGGGTTCCGCATCCACCCCGGGGGAGGCCAGGCCTGGTTCGGGATCCGGGCGGACATCGTCACCTACGGCAAGATCGTCGGCGGCGGCATCCCGATCGGGGTCGTCGCCGGCAAGGCCCGTTTTCTCGATGCGGTGGACGGGGGAATGTGGAACTACGGGGACGGATCCTTTCCCGAGCGGGAGAACACCTTCATTGCCGGGACCTTCAACCACCACCCTCTGGCGATGGCGGGCGCCAATGCGGTGCTTGGGCATCTCAAGGCGTCGGGTCCCTCCCTCCAGGAAAACCTGAATCGGCGCACCGAAGCGCTGGCGGCACGCTTGAACGGCTATTTTCAAGGCGAAGGGCTGCCGATCGGGATGGACCATTTCGGTTCGCTGTTCCACATTCGGGTGAAGGGAGACCAGGAGCTCCTGTACTACCACCTCCTGTGCCGGGGGGTCTACATCTGGGAGGGGCGGAACTGCTTCCTCTCGACGGCGCACACCGACGCGGACATCGAAACCCTCGTGCAGGCCATCCATGAGAGCGTTGAAGAGATGCGGGTCGGGGGGCTGTTCGAGGGGATGAAAGGGCGCGTCCCTCGTTCAAGCGGTGCTGAAGAGTCTCTCGAAGAATCGTCCTCCGGGATGACTTATCCGATGTCGTCCGCGCAGAAAAGGATCTATGTGCTCAGCCAGACGAAAGGCGGAGAATTGGCCTATCACATCAGTGGCGCCCTGGCGATCGACGGCGCCCTGGACCGGGGGAGGCTTGAGGCCTGCTTTGGGGCGATCATCGACCGGCAGGAAAGCCTGAGAGCGGGCTTCGTCATCATGGACGACACACTGGTGCAGCAAGTCTGCAATCGCCTGGACTTCAACATTTCCTATTTTGAGCGCCCATCCGGGAATATCGATGCGATCGTGCGGGAGTGCATCAGACCGTTCGATCTCGCCAAACCGCCTCTGCTCCGGGCCGCTCTCGTGCGGCTGTCTGCGGACCGCCACCTGCTGGTCGTCGATGCGCACCACATCATCTTCGACGGCATATCCGGGTATCTCTTCCTGTCCGAATTGATCAAGCGGTACGGCGGGGAAACGGTCTTCCCACCGACGGCTTCCTATCGGGATTACGTGGAAATGGAACAGGCTTATCTCGCCGGCGACGAATATGGAAAGCACGAACGCTACTGGGGGGAAAAGTTTTCGTCGGCCGTTCCGCCGCTCGACCTCCCGGCCGATTTTTTACGCCCGCCGGTCAAGACCTTTCGAGGCGACAAGATCTTCCGCAAGCTCGATTCCGATGCAACCCGAAAGGTCAGGTCGGCGGCGCGCTCCGCCGGCGTTTCGCTGCATATGATCCTTTTTGCCGCTTATTTCCTGCTGCTTCACAAACTGACGGGAAATGAGGATGTGGTTGTGGGAACGACCTATGACGGCAGGGGGACAGAGAAGTTCGGATCTTCCATCGGCATGTTCGTCAATACCGTACCGGTCCGGTGCCGGCCTGAAGGAACGAAGGCCTTCCGCGCGTTCCTCGATGAGGTGAAAAGAGAGGTGCTCGATGCCTATGACCGCCGGGAATATCCTTTCGAAGATCTGGTGAAAAGGCTCTCTCCGGACAGAGATATGAGCCGCAATCCCCTCTTCGATACCATGTTCGTTTATGAGACCCAGGAGGGGTCCTCCGTCTCCTCCGGAGGCGTCACCTTTACGGAGCTCAATTGCAGCACGGAAACCTCCATTTTTGATATGACCCTCGATATCGCGGATTCCGGCCGTGAGTTGAACATCTCCCTGGAATACGCAACGGATCTTTTCCGGCGGGAAACAGCGGAACGATGCCTCTCCTGTTTTCTGAATATCCTGGATCAAATCATCGTTGATCCCGACCGGAGGATGCATGCCGTCGAAATCCTGAGCGAGGGCGAAAAGCGGCATCTGGTGAAGGATTTCAATGCCACTTTCCATCCTTATCGGACGGACGTGACGATCGTTGACCTCTTTGAGGAACAGGTGCAAAAAACCCCCGATAACCGGGCGGTGATCTGCGGACAGGCTTGTCTGACCTATCGTGAATTGAACGAAAAGGCAAACCGGCTGGCCCACTATCTGCGAAAACGGCACGCCGTCAAGCCGGACGACATCGTGGGCATCATGCTGGATCGCTCTGAGTGGATGATCATTGGACTCTTCGGCATTCTGAAATCAGGGGCCGCCTATCTGCCCATCGAGCCCTCGTATCCCCGGGAACGGGCGCTCTACATGGTCCGGAACAGCGGTTGCAAAACGGTTCTGACCGATGGCGTCGGGTTGGAGGGCGTTGAAAGTGTCGATATCAGGGGCATCAAGCAGGGAATGAAGAGCAATCCTTCCCGAACGGCCGGAAGCCGAAACTTGGCATACGTCCTGTACACCTCAGGCTCCACCGGCAATCCCAAGGGGGTGATGATCGAACATCGCTCGGTCGTGAACCGCCTCGGATGGATGGAGCGGAAATATTCGCTGGAGAAGAACGGGGTCATTTTGCAGAAGACCCCATTTACCTTCGATGTATCGGTGTGGGAACTGTTCTGGTGGTCGTGGTACGGATCATCCGTCTGTATGCTTGCGCCGGGAGGCCACAAGGACCCGGGAGCGATCACGGAGGCGGTGCATCGGTTCGGCGTGACGAAGATGCATTTCGTTCCTTCGATGCTGAGCGTTTTTCTGGAGTACCTGTCCGCAGATCCGGGAAACAGGGTGCCGTTGTTGAAAAGCTTGAGGCAGGTTTTCTCCAGTGGCGAGGCGCTGGGGGCTCATTGCGTGGAGTTGTTCAACCGCCTTCTGGGCAGAACCCGAGGGATAACGCTCCATAATCTCTACGGTCCCACCGAGGCGACGGTAGACGTAAGCTACTATGATTGCCCCACCGAAGAGGTCGGCGACGTGGTGCCCATCGGCAAACCGATTGACAACATCGAATTCTATATCGTCGATACCCGATATGGGAATCTGGTGCCGGTGGGCGTTCCGGGGGAACTCTGGATCGGCGGAGACGGTCTGGCCCGCGGTTACCTGAACAATCCCGAATTGACATCCGAGAAATTCATTCCGCACCCCTTTCAGGAGGGCCGGCAGGTATATAAAAGCGGAGATTTATGCCGATGGATGGCTGACGGGAATGTGGAGTATCTGGGAAGATTGGATCATCAGGTCAAGATTCGCGGCAACCGGATAGAACTTGGCGAAATCGAGAATATCCTGCTGCGACAGCCGGAAATCGAACAGGCCGCGGTAATTGTCCGGGAGGACGAGGCAGGAGACAGGTTCCTCTGCTCCTATCTGGTGACCCTCCAGGATCTCGATATCGAAGGATTGCGGGGCCGCCTGGGTGAGCACCTGCCGGACTATATGATTCCGTCGCGTTTCTTGCGAATCCAGGAGATGCCTCTGACGTCAAACGGGAAGGCGGACCGCAAAGCCCTGTTGACCATTGAAGGTGAAGATCTCAAGCATGAAACGGAATTTGCGGGTCCGCAAACGGAGCATGAGGCGCTGCTGGTCGGTATTTGGAAAGATGTGCTTCGCCGGGACGAGATTGGCGTCCTCGACAATTATTTCTCCCTGGGCGGGGATTCCATCAAAGCGATCCAGATTCTGTCTCGCCTCAATCAGCATCAGCTCACACTCGAAATTGGCCATGTTTTCGAAACGCCTACCATTCGAGCGCTGGCGAAAAGGCTCTCCCCCAAAAAGCGCATCCCGCAGCAGGGCGTGGTGACCGGCAGAGTCCCGCTCACCGCTATTCAGGCGCGGTTCTTCCGACTCTACGGCAAGGGGCGTCATCACTATGCGCAGGCGGTATTGCTCCGCGCGCAAGACCGGGTTGACGAACCGGCGCTCAGGTTGGCGCTGCTGAAGTTGCAGGCGCATCATGACGCCCTGAGGATGATCTTCCAAGGCGGCGGCGATGACCCTGTCCAACGGATGGCGGGTATGGACTATCCCCTCGGCGTCACGGTTGTCGATCTGAAGGTAAGAGAGAACCAGGAGCGGGAACGGGAACGACTGTGTTCGCAAGTTCCCTCCTCCCTCGATCTGAAGAGCGGACCGATGATGAAAGCGGTCCTCTTCAGACAAGACGACCAGGATCGGCTCCTCATCGTTGTTCATCATCTGGCGATGGACGGGGTATCCTGGCGGATCCTGTTGGAGGATCTCAACATCGGTTACGAGCAGGCCCTTTCGGGCGCAACACCGTCCCTCCCGCCAAAGACCGATTCTTTCAAGGCATGGGCGGAAAAAATCGCCCGGTACGGCGCCGACGCCAAACTGCTCGCCGAGATACCTTTCTGGAGGCAGTTGGAAGAAACGGAGGCGCTGGCGATACCACCCGATTTCGAGGGAACGGCGAATCGATACGAAGACGCCAGGACTGTTTTTGTGGAGTTGGACGGCGAGGAGACCCTGGCGTTGATGACGAAAGCGAACCGCGCCTACCATACCGAGGTCAATGACCTGCTGCTGACGGCTCTCGGCAGGGCCATGAAACGGTGCTACGGATCGGAGAAGGGATTCATCGACCTGGAAGGGCACGGCAGGGAACCGCTCTTTGCGGACATCGATATCGGGAGAACCGTGGGTTGGTTCACGAGCATCTATCCGGTCATCGTTGATATTGCGGAATCCGAGGAGCCGGGCATACAGATCAAACAGGTCAAGGAGGGATTGAGGCGCGTACCGAACAGAGGTGTAGGCTACGGCGTCCTGAAATACCTATCGCCCGTGGCGGAAGGCACCGGAATGCCTTTCAATCGGAGATCACGGATCCTCTTCAATTACCTCGGCAGCTTTGATGTCGGAGGGCGGGGCAGGTTTTCTATCGAAGAGACCCCTGTCAAGAATTTGATCAGCGGTCTGTTTGAGCGGCCTAGCGAGATTGAAATCGAGGGTGTGGTCATCGAGGGCAGATTGAAAATCGGCCTGAGCTTCAGCATGAAGATCCACCGGGAAGAGACGGTGCATAGATTCCTTCAGACCTACCGTGACGAGCTGCGACGGATCATGGATCACTGTGTTTCCCGCCCGGGTTCCGAGTTGACCCCCCATGACCTGACGTACAAGGACCTTACGATGCGGGACCTGGACCGCATCCTTGCCGAATGTGGAATTCCGCCCGCCAATCTCAAGGACGTCTATCCGCTTTCACCGCTCCAGGAGGGGATGCTGTTCCACGCCATGCTCGAAGACGGGTTGGCCGCCTATTTCATGCAAATCTCCTTTGGGATCGACGGGGAACTCGACCTGGCCCTTTTTGAGGCCTGCTGGAATATGCTGTTTTTACGGCACGACATCCTTAGAACCGTGTTCATTCACAAAGGCGCCGACCGTCCCCTTCAGGTCGTGGTCCGGGAGGGACGCGTCGATTTCCGTTACGAGGACATCAGCACGCTTCCCGAGGAACGGCAGTCGAAACGCCTTGCAAAAGCCAGAAAGCGGGACCGGGATGAGGGATTTGATCCGACCGCAAAGGTTCCGATGCGGGTCAATGTCTTTAAAAAGGGTGAGCGATCCTTTGAGGTTCTCTGGAGCTACCACCATATCCTGATTGACGGGTGGTGTGCGGGCATCCTGATGAGCGAATTTTTTAGGACCTACGATACATTAAGGCGGGGCGGCGTTCCGGATGCGGATCCCGCGGCGCCGTTCGGAGCCTATATCCGCTGGATCGAGAATCTGGACCGCCCGGCGACCATCGAATACTGGAGGGACTATCTCCGGGGGTACGACCGTTCGGCCGTCCTGCCGAGAAGGGATATACAAGAAGAGGCAAAGGAATTTTGCCCGGAAACGGTCATCTTGGAAATCGACGTCCAGACCGGCAAGGCCCTGAAACGTTTTTCCGCCGGCCATCAGGTCACCCTGAATACGGTCATTCAGGCGGTCTGGGGCCTCGTTCTCAGTCGATACAGCGGTTCCGACGATGTCGTATTCGGTGCGACCATATCGGGCAGGCCGGCTCAAGTAGCCGACATCGAAAAAATGGCAGGCCTGTTCATCAACACGGTACCCGTTAGAATCAAGCTGAAACCTGAAAAAACGGTCGCGCAGCTCATTCGGGATGTTCAGGCCGACGCGTTGAAATCCGAACCGCACCACTATTGTTCCCTTGCCGATGTTCAGACCGTGACCCCTCTGAAACAGGGATTGCTGGACCACGTACTGGTCTTCGAAAACTATCCGCTCGCCCAGGATCTGATCGGGCTCGAACGAAAATACCGGCTGGGATTTCGCATCGGGGAGGTCAAGGTCGTCGAGCAGACGAACTACGACTTGACGATTGTCGTTGAACCGGGTGAGCCGATGCAGATTGAGTTTCGCTACAACGCGCAGGTCTTTCCCAAGGAACTGATGGAACAGGTGAAGGAGACCTTCGGGGCGATCATCGGTTCGATGGTGGCCGAGGCCGGGATACGTATCGGCGACCTCCGGTTATCGGTGCTGAGTGCCGAAGAGCGGCGGGAGCGGGATGCGTTTATCCGCTCCGCCGCGGAGATCAGTGAGGATTTTTAGTGGACCGGCGATGCGGCAGGTCAGTCGTCTGTCGTGGAAGTATTTTGACTTTTGGCGTCCCGTGGTGTATGGGAATGACGCTTTCCCCGGATTGGACCGAACGCTGATAAGGTGACCCATGAACAGCAGACTGATCAGCTTCCTGAGAAGAGAATCGAACCAGACCGGCCATAAGATTCTGATTGCGGGACTCATCGCCGGCATATTCAACGGCCTGATTGTCGTCATTATCAACGAAGCCGCCCAGGATTATGCCAATCTGAACCTCAGGTATCTCCTGATTTTCCTATTGAGCGTCCTGATCCTTGCCCTGACCAGGCATTACACGCTCAATCAAACCTCGACCATCGCCCGCGCGGCGTTGACGAAGACGAATTTGCGGATCGCGGACAAGATCAGGCGCTCCAATCTCTCCATTTTCGAACAGGTCGGGAAACCCAGGGTACTGACCACCCTTTCGGAGGGTACGGAGGTCGTTTTCGAAGCCTTCCGACGGATCGCCAACGGCACCGTCGCGGCGATCATGCTGGTCTTTTCCTCCGCCTACATGGCCTGGCTCTCGCTCACCGCCTTCTGGCTGGAGTTGGCCGTAATCGCCTGCGGTATCGCCGTCTATATGTACAATCAGAGAACCATCGATCAGGAGCTTCGCATCTCCGCGAAAATGGAAAATGAATTCATCGGTTCCCTGAACCATCTCCTCGAGGGGTTCAAGGAATTGAAGATGAACCGGGCCAAGAGCGACGATCTGTTCTGCAATTACCTGGAGACCATCTCCGCAAGTGTCAAGGAGATCCGGATCAGAACGGAGGGGAGATTCATCTCCAACATCATTTACACACAGGTGTTCATGATGATCATGATCGCGGCGGTGATTTTTGTACTGCCCCAGATGAGCTCTTCATCCCCTCAGTTGATCATGAGTCTCGTGGCGGTTCTCCTCTTCGTGGTCGGCCCCCTGGGGGCAGTGGTCGAGGCCATACCCGTCATATCGGTGGCGAACATCGCCTTGGAAAAGCTGGACGCACTCGAGGAGATCTTCGACGGTGCCGACGATACCCGCCAATCGAAGACGACCGGCCCCCTGCAGTCCAAGACGACCTTCGACACCATCACGATGAAAAAGGTCACCTTCTCCTATGAAAAATCGAGTGATGAGAAGGTCTTTTCGGTCGGGCCGATCGATCTGGAGGTGAAGAAGGGGCAGATCCTGTTTTTTGTCGGTGGAAACGGCAGCGGGAAGACCACGCTCGTCAAACTTCTCGCCGGTCTGTACTATCCCCAGCGGGGTGTGATCCAGATGGACGACGTTCCGGTCAACATGACCAATTACGGCGCCTACCGGAATTTTTTCTCCATCATCCTTACGGACTTTCATCTCTTCGATCGTCTCTACGGGCTCAGGGACGTCGATGAGGGCAGGCTGAGCAGGCTGCTCGACGTCATGGAATTGAGTGAGAAGATATCCTATCGCGACGGAGAATTCAGCGATATCAACCTCTCAACAGGCCAGCGCAAGAGGCTCGCCCTGATCAGCGCCCTCATGGAGGATAAGCCCATTTATCTCTTCGATGAGGTGGCAGCCGATCAGGATCCCGGTTTCCGGAGACACTTCTACGAAGAGGTGCTCGCGGATCTGAAGAAGCAGGGAAAGACGATCATTGCATCCACCCACGATGATCGCTACTTTCATGTGGCCGACCGTGTCTTGAAGCTCGACTTCGGAGCCATTGTCGAGGAGACCGCGGGCCGGCAGTGGGGTCCGTGACGGGATGGGAGTGGATTCCGTGAAGGGGATGTTCCCTCATTTTGTGAGCTGTCTGAATCGAGAGATACGGGCATGCGGCCCTGGTACGTGAGGACATTGTGCCCAGGACCTCGACTGAATGATACATGAAGCCCATCCAGTTTGCCAACCTCATACCGCAGTACCGGGGCGGTGTATGACCATTGCCATAATTGTCATGCCGAAGCGTGGAGGCTATTACGCGACGTTCTCCCTGGGCAGGGGACTCCGTGCGCACGGACGGCGGGCGGTGTATTACGGTCCGCAAGAGATCGTCGAGGGTTATTAAGATATGTGCGGGATCGCGGGAATCGTCGATCTGACCGGGGAAACCCCCGTCGAAAGGACAGTGCTGGAGGACATGGCAGGGACCCTGGTCCACCGCGGGCCCGACGACGCGGGATTCCATGTGGAGGAGCACTGGGGCTTGGCCTTTCGGAGGCTTTCGATCCTCGACCTGACGACGGGGAATCAGCCCCATTACAATGAGGACCGCACAGTCGTCTCGGTCTGCAACGGCGAGATCTACAACTACCGGGAACTCAGGGAGACACTGATCGCCGGGGGGCACCGGTTTCAGACCACCTGCGATGTGGAGGTTCTGGTCCATCTCTATGAGGCCTACGGCCGCGAATTCCTCAACCGCCTCAACGGCCAGTTCTCCTTTGCCGTCTTTGACAAAAAGACGCAGACCCTCTTTCTGGCCCGCGACCATGCGGGGATCACCCCGCTTTTTTTCACCGAAGCCGGAGGCTCATTCATCTTCGCCTCGGAAATCAAGGCGATTCTGGAACACCCCGCCGTCCGGCGGGGTGTGGATTTGACGGGCCTCGACCAGGTTTTCACCTTCCCGGGGATCGTGAGCCCGACGACCATGTTTGCCGGGATCCGGAGTCTCAAACCCGGCCACTGCGCCACCGTCCGAAACGGAAAAGTGGAGATTCATGAGTACTGGGATCTGGCCTATCCGCGGGAAGGCGAAGGCGGCGACGGGCATCCGGAATCCTTCTACGTGGAGAAGCTCGATGACCTCCTCCGACAGGCCGTTCGGCTGCGGCTCAACGCCGACGTCCCCGTCGGCTTCTACCTGAGCGGGGGATTGGACTCCTCCCTGATCGCCGCGATCATCAGCGACACCCGTCCGGGAGAGCAGTGGCATTCCTTCTCGATCGGTTTTGACCAGCCCGACATCGATGAGCGAAAATACCAGCGGCTGATTGCCTCCCAGGTCCGGTCGATTCACCATGAGATCCTCTTCGACTGGCCGGACATCATCAACCGCATCAAAACCGCGGTATACCACGCCGAATCGCCGCTGAAGGAATCCTACGACACGTGCTCGCTGGCCCTGTCGGAACTGGTTCATTGTCAAGGCCTCAAGGTCATCCTCACCGGCGAGGGTTCGGACGAGCTCTTCGGCGGCTATGTGGGATACCGGTTCGACATGCTGCAGCGAGACGGTCTCGAAGAAAGCGACGATGTAGAAACCCAGCTTGAAAAGGAGATCCGCCGGCGTCTCTGGGGGGACAGCCGGTTTCTCTACGAAAGGAATTTTTTCGCCTTCCGGGAAACGAAGGCGGCCCTTTATTCGGAAGCCGTGACGGCGATGATGGATACCTTCTGCGCCGAGGGGAAGGCACTGGTGGACGTGGCGAAGATGATCGGCCGCCATCCCCTCCACAAGCGCTCTTACGTCGATTTCAAGCTGCGCCTATCGGACCACCTCCTCTCCGATCACGGTGATCGGGTCTCTCTGGCCAATTCCGTGGAAGCCCGCTACCCCTTTCTCGACCGGGAGGTGATCGAGTTCGCCCGGACGCTGCCGGTGGGTCTTTTGATGAAAGACGCCGCCGAGAAATACATCGTGAGAAGAACGGCGGAGCGTTATCTGCCCGCTGTCGTGGTCAACCGGCAGAAGTTCGGTTTCGTGGCGCCGGGAAGCCCCTATCTTCTGAAGCAGGATATCCCCTGGCTGAACGACCTGTTGTCGTACGATAAGATCAAACGGGAGGGATACTTCAACCCCGATACGATCGAGCGGCTCAAGAAGACCTATCGGAGCGATGGGTTCACGGTCAATCAGACCTTTGACAACGACCTGCTGATGACGGTCATCACATTCGAGATCTTTCTCGAACTGTTCAAGATGCCTGATTTTCATTAAAGGAGGTGGCCGATGAGACGCTTCAGTGGAAGGGGTATTGCAATCATCGGGATGTTGTCCGCGACGATATTTCTTGGGGCGGGATATGTCGGTGCGGCGGATCTGCCGGTGATGGACAGCGGGTACATCAAGGAGCATTACCCGGACATATACCTCCAGATTTTCCGCGAGGGCAAAGAGGCCGGAAGAAAGGAAGCCGAAATGGCGGTGAAGAATGCCGCCGTTCCCGTCCAGGCGACTCCGGCGGCACCCGGATCCGCACTGCCGGCAACGATTTCCGCCGCCGCACCGCAAACGAAACCCGACCTCGCCTCCTGGTGGGAGCACAGCTCGCTCAAGTATTCGCCGCTCCCCGAGCGATGGCTTTTTCATATCGACGGGACGTTGGACTACAAGCACAAGACGGGCAATACCCAATCGGATCTCTACAACGGCTCGGCGAATTTTATGGTGCGGAAATGGCGGTTCACCAATACCCTGTCCTATATCATCGATAAGGAGTTCAAGGCAGAACTTTCCAAGACCGGAACCCGCCAGAACTCAACGGATTCCGATTACCGCAGCGTCCAGGACGCCTTGCGCTACGACCTGACCGACCGGCTCTATGGGGAGGTTGGGTATATGTGGGAAAAGGATACGGCAAACTACATCGCCGGTCGGAACAGCTACTACGCCGGAGTCGGCTATGCGCTCATCGATGCGGAGCGGCATCGCCTGGGGGTGTTTTTTGCGGGGGGTTATGAGAACGAGAAATTTCCCGAACTGGTCAAGAAAACCATGGACATGGAGAATCTTGAAGTGGGTGCCGCATACTTCCGGGAGGACTATCGGTGGAACATCACCGACCGCCTCACCTACAAACAGACCTTCCGGATCATCCAGAACCTCAAGTCCACCGATGTCTTCAACAACGACGTGGCCCACCTCTATGTGACCGGTGATACCAACCGCTATCGGTGGTTCCTCATCAACGAACTCTACTTCAAGCTGGCGCCGCACGTGAATTTCATGATCGGGTACAAGTACGAGTACGACAGCAACCCCTGGCCCACGGTCGACAAGACCGACACGACGCTCAAATCAGGGATACAGTTCAGCTATTAGGAAGGATTGATGATGGGGGAAAAGATACTGGGAATCCTCGGGGGCATGGGACCCCTTGCGTCGCTGGCGTTTCTCCGGACGATATACGAATGCAACCTGAACGGCGCCAGCGAGCAGGCCTATCCGAGTATCGTGCTGCACTCCCTGTCTGGCGTTCCAGACCGTACCAGTTCTCTGCTGAACGACGGCGGTCGGAACCTCGAGGCCTCGCTGGTCAGGAACCTGACGGCCCTGAATGCCGCGGGGGTCGCGAAGATCGTCATCTGCTGTTTCACCTCCCATACGCTGCTTAGCCGGTTGCCCAAGTCACTGACCGAAAAGATCGTTTCCCTCGTCGATCTCACGGCCCGGGAGCTGATGGTGCGGAAAGAGAAAGCGCTTCTGATGGCCTCGCTGGGGAGCTATGAGCGGCGCCTTTTCGACGCCTCCCAGGAGGCGGTCCTGGCCCAGGAGTACATCGTGGTGCCGGAGGAAAAGGACAGGCGTTTCATTCACGGGTTGATTTACGACCATCTCAAGCCCGGCCGGGAGGTGCCCCCGGTTTATGAGGCGGTGCGCGGGCTGCTCGACCGCTACGGGCTGAACTCCTTCATCGCTGCCTGCACCGAATTTCATTTGCTGACCCGCTACATGGACGCCCACGCCGTTGCCGACACGGCCTTCGTGGACCCGCTTTTCACGATCGCAAGGCACTTCGAGGAAATCCTTGAATAAGAGAAAAAATCGGATCCGTCCGGGGCAGGTTTAATGGTCGACCGGTAGGGCCTCCTTTTCCCGACCTTCGGCGCAGGCTTGCGGAAACTCTTGCCGGGCTTTCTGAGTGTCGAAATTCAGGAGAGTTCCTCCCGCCTCGAAATGGCGGATGAAAATCACCCCCAGGGCATAAGTGATGCCGTAGGAAAGCGCGGCCGAAGATGCCACGCCGCCCGCCAGGCCGATCACCGGCACAACCTTGAAGAGGCTGGCGGTCAAAAGGCCGATATGGAAACCGCCGATCAGCGAACCAATGATCGCCTTGGTCCTTTGTTCCGAGAACTCAACCCGATAGAGCTCGGCCAGCGTCTTGATCATCTTCATCTGGACGGCGGTACCGGCGACCCAATCTGCCAGCGGCAAGGGGATCAAGGCCGTGCCCATCGTCATGCGGGCGAAGCGCTTGACAACCATCTCCCTGGCGAAATGCGCCGTGTTTAGTTCCGGCGCCGGCGTCGGAGCAGGCGTCGCTGTCGGCGCGGTCGGGGGAACGGAAGGAGCGGCCTCCGGGATTTCCGGCAGCGCTTCATACAGCCGCCGTCGCGGCCGCGACACTTTTATTGCCGCTTTTGGGTCTTTTTCAGTCATCTTCCTCACCAGCCAGTGCAGAGTCGAGATGCAACAGACTTCTTACATAGAGGTCATAATCGTCCTTGGCATGGCTCTTTTGGCTGTGTGCGAAGACCGTCTCGCCACGTTCCAAAGCCTTGAGAAAATCGGTGCTCGTCCGGATATAAATCGGAATCAGATACTGGGCGTAATTGGCTTTGAGACGCGCCGCCGCATCGTGGGAGATTTTGATCCGCCGGTCGAATTTCGTGTAGAGAATTCGGATCTGCGGCGGTCTGATGCTGAAGGTTTGGCAAATGGATGAGATTTCGTTCAGCGTAATTTCCAGTCCTCGGAAAGAAAACGCATCGCTTGCCACCGGGATGACGATGATATCCGCCGCGCAGATCGTGGAGATCACCGCGGTTCCCAGCGAGGGCGGACAATCGATGACCACGAGGTCGAAATGGTTGGCCTTCAACTCCGCGCAGACCCCGCGCACTGCGTTTTTCTGCGCGCTCGGATTGATCATATTGATATCCAATAGGCCGTTTTCCAGCGACGAGGGCAAGATGAAAAGCTGGTCTTCGATCCGCTGCAAAGCCCCGGGGAGCATCTCCGTCGGGCGTTGCCAGACATCGTAAAAAATCGGATCGTCCTCCCCCGGCAGCTTCCCGAAGGCCAGCGAGGCCGATCCTTGGGAATCCAAATCCAGGATACAGGTCTTGAATCCGTATTGCACGGCCCGGGTCGCGAGGGTAATGGAACTGATGGTCTTGCCGATGCCGCCGCGCAGGTTGACGTGAGCCACCACTTTAAAACTGTAATCCGCGCCCCTTGCTTCGAGAAATTCCCTCAGGCGCAATGGTGGGACTCCCGGTTTGCCGTTCGGCAGGCGGAGAAGCTCGTTTCGGCCCAAGCTTTGTGCCAGTCGGTGAGAGGATTCGCCGGTCAAGCGGGCCAATTCTTGGGTAGTCATGATGTAGCGTGACATGTGTGCTTTCGTTTCGACCCCGCGTGTCAGGTTTCCCTCCGGGCGATCAGGTGAGGATTCGCGCGCAATGCTGTCCGGCAGATTATCCAATTCTTCCAAGCCGAAACCGTCTGAATTCCGATCAATCGGACTCAATCCTTCACCTTCCGCCGTCCGGCAGTGGTCAATGATCTCCCGCAGGCATACGCAGGATCCGATGATGATAAAATCTCATGGGAAGCATAGGACAAGCCAATTTGCGTGTCAATGGAAACATGGAACATGGAAACATGGTTCAACGCAAAGGAGAAAGAACGGCTTTGAAAATAACCTTTGCCGCCTTGGTTGAGAAATATGGTGACGTAATGCTGTGCTGAAAACGACTGTCCGGAAATTGAGGGACTACCTGGGCGTATAATCGCCAGGATACAACATTTCAAGGCGACAAAACTGCTTGCACCCCTTGCTCCTGCTTTCCTTCGGGGCAGCTTTCCAAGTTTTTCATCGGCAAAAGGAAGGAAGGAAGGGTTATGCCATGGCAGCCTCATTTAATCTCTTTGTGCCTGATCATCCATGCCCTTCCTGGATCAGTTGCGATGATAGCAAAACCGAATGCTATAAATCCCAAGAGACCGAACATCCACTGAGGGTCGGGGTATATGTTAACGGCCACGCGAAGACCGCTTCCCCAAAGAAAAAGAAAAAAGGCGCTCATGATCAGAATACTCCACTCGAGCGCATGGTTTCCCCGCGCGAAGAAAGCATACATGCGTGAGATCATTTTCCTGAAGAGAATATACGATCCGAAGACGATGGCCGTCGTTCCGACGATAAAAAGGACCCACGGGGATGCACCAAGATCATGCGTGAAGTGGCCCGTGTCGCCATGCGCAGAAAAAGAGAACATAACAATGTATGCGACAAGTTCCATAAAGTTGGCTATGACGAACCAGTACAGGCAATGAAAAAGCCATCTGTTCCCCGGCATCCCTTTGCCCATGAGAACGAAAGCCAGTGTCACAATGATCGCATGCACAACAAGCGGGCTTACCCCGATGAGAGCTTCCGCAACGAGATGCCCGGACCTGACCAGTTCCCGGTAGTGCACGCCTTCGTCCCAACCTTTTAGTGTCAGGGGATTCCCCCAGATGATGTCGAAAGGGCTTCGCATATGCCCGAGCAGCCAGGCAACGGTGCTGTGGGTAAACTCGTGCATGACAACGACCAGCGTCTGCATGACGACGAATGTGACGACCGCTATGATTGTGTACTCCAACGCGCTCATAACGTCGGATTTGTTCATGAGATAGCTCCTCGTAATGAATGATTGGAAAGATTTGTATAGGCTTAATGTAAAAGGGAATTATCTCAAAAGCAATGGGAATTCGGCTTTAACGCCATAATGGGTTCCACTCCTCGGGATCTCCGCAAACGTATTACGCATTGAAATAGAGCTTCCTTCTATCTTCATCTCAACGTTTTTCATGATAGCCTCCACGGGATTGGAATGTGGAAAAACGTAACACCCTCGGATCAGGTGTCAATAAAAAACTTCTTGACAATAGAACACTCGTTCTATATACTGCAACCATGAAAGAAAAACGTACCCTCCAATCGGTCCAGAAACTCATTGCCGCCTTCTTCCGGGAGAACCGCCGCATGCCGTCCTTTTCGGAAATGGTGGGCCTCCTCGGGGTCAGATCCAAGAGCGTCGTCAATTTCTGGATCGACAAGCTCATCAGAGCTGGGATTCTGGAAAAGGACGAAAAGCGCCATCTGAGATTCAAGAAAAGCTCGTTTGCCATCCCATTGGTCGGTTCCGTGCAGGCTGGTTTCCCGTCGCCTGAAGAAGAGGCTCTCTGCGACATCATGTCTATGGACGAATACCTGATCACAAAACCGGAGGCATCTTTCTTGTTGCAAGTCAGCGGTGATTCCATGATCGGAGAAGGCATCATGGAGGGAGATCTGGTCATTATCGAGAGAGGCAAACAGCCGCGGAATGGCGACGTTGTGATCGCGGAGGTGGATGGGGATTGGACCATGAAGTATTTCAAAAAGGAAAACTGCCAAGTCTATCTTGAGGCCGCAAATCCAAAATACCCCATCATCAGACCCAAGACGGAATTACGACTTGGAGGTGTTGTTACGGCGGTGATCCGGAAGTACCACCAGTAGATGCAATAGAATTCTACTGACCAAAACGGCACGATAAGGACAAAATAATGAACACAATGACAGCATTTCCGACACGAGCGGCATCCATAGCAATCAGGCAACCCAGGATCACGCATTGCGGAATCACGGCGAAAAAGAGCCCACTCGAACGCTTTCGGCATTTCATTGTATCAACTGACTGGGAGGAGAGATATCTCTGCAATCACTGGATTGACAAGATATGTATTGGCGGCATTGTCGTTTCCACGATTTACTTTCTCCCGCTTCTGATTTCCATCAT
>DIKL01000034.1:7773-8070 GCA_002424545.1 Syntrophaceae bacterium UBA5619 | reverse complement strand
GCTCGTCCAAAAATGCCTGGCAAACCATCACGCCCGGCAGCCGGAACCCTGAGTTTACCCTGTTGTACGGAAGGATTTTTTCCCCGTCCCCGATATCCCAACTTCACGAATCCGGTTCAAAATTTCGCCTGGCGGCCAGAAATGAGGGGAAGTGCGCCGCAAGATACAGGAGGCTTTTGCGGTGCTGCCAGATCCGTTTCATGAATTTGCGCCGCCATTGCGGAGAGGTATAGAACCGTTTGACATGCCGGTTGTAAAGCTGGTCGAGTTTTTCGACGGAATCGATCCCCTTGGGAA
>DIKL01000034.1:0-7692 GCA_002424545.1 Syntrophaceae bacterium UBA5619 | reverse complement strand
ATTTGGACATATTCATGTCGTCCAGATCCAGCGACATGACATAATCACTTGTTTTTTGTATGGATTTTTCGGTTTCTCCGGGAAGACCCATCATGAAGAGGCCTTTCACCCTGAGATGATTGGCCTGGATCTGCTTTACCGTAACGCGGATGTCATCCGCGTGCACGCCCGGTTTATGAAATTCAAGCAGATCCGGGTCGCCGGTTTCAATGCCCAGCGAAAGCATCAGGCCGCCTGCCTTTTTTAAAACCTTCAGCAACTCGTCGTCCGTCTGCCCGACGCGGATGGCGCAGTTGAACTGCATCCCCAGCGGTTTGCGCGCCAGCAGGTCGCACAGCTCGGCGATCCGCGGCCGGTTGGCGGTGAAAAGATCGTCGTAGATGTTCAGGTGGCGGACACCGAAGCGGGTCCGGAGGTGTTCCATGTGGTCGTAGATGTAGGTCGGGGAATTCCAACGGTAGCCGCGCTTGAAAACGGAGCGGTCGCAGTAGGAGCACTGGTAGGTGCAGCCCCGGCTCGTGATCATCGTCGCGCCGGGAAACCGGATGGAACTGAACAGCGGCAGGTTGTACCCCTTGGGAAAACCGGCCAACTTCTCATAGGCGGGAAACGGCAGGGCATCGAGATCCGGAAGCATTGCGCGCGGCGCGTTGACGACAATCTCTTCCCCGGACCGACGGATCAGGCCGTCGATCTTCGCAGGATTCTCTCCTGAAGCAAGCCCCGTCAGCGTCGCTTCCCCTTCCCCGATGCAGAGAAAATCGATTTGCGAAAACCTTTCCAGCAGCGCTTTCCCCAGCGCGGAGACATGAACGCCCCCGAAAACGGTGATGATCTCGGGCCTTGCCTCCTTGACGGCTTTCGCCATCTCCCAGGCGTCCGGAAATCCCGAGGTGGTCGCGGAGAATCCCACCAGTTCCGGGCCCTGCTTCAGGATGAGACGGACGTTTTCCCTTACGCCGGCGACCGCCCGGGGCCCAAGACAGTCGTGCACGAAAACCTCATGCCCCGCCCGTTCGAGACAGGCCGCGATGGAGAGCAGCCCCAGCGGGGCCATCCGGTTGGCCGTGGCGGTGATGTCCCTCCGGCCGGGAACCCAGTTGGACCCGGCGGGGTGGACCAGAACAATGCGCATGCGAATTCCTGCCTCCCTGAGGTGCTTTATCCTTTTTGTCGGCGATCGGCAAGCCACCGGTCGACATTTTTCCGGTGGTTGAAGAAAATCAACAGCATGGTCGCCGCCGTTCCGACAATCAGCGCGGCCTGGGGATCGTTGGCGATGACCGTCGCCCCGCCCAAGATCAGAATCATGCCAAACGACGCGATGAACGGGATCGGGACGATCCGGTACAGGATGACCCAGACCAGACACGACAGGACAACGCCCCAGGGGGCGAGCGGAATCGTAAATCCCAGGAACGAGGCGACCCCCTTTCCGCCCCGGAACCGATGGAAACAGGGAAAACGGTTCCCCAGGACCAATGCCGTTCCGACCCAGGGGACCAGCGCGGCGGGCAGCAGATACAGGGCCAGTGCCGCCAGCGCCGCGGCGCGCCCGACGTGCAGCAGCAGAACGACGGACGCCCAACCCTTTCCCGCCTGGCGCCGGACGTTCATCGTCCCGGCGTTCCCGCTGAACCGCGTCCGCGGGTCTTCCCGGCCCAGCAGCCTCAGCAGGATAATCGCGAAATTGACCGAACCGGCCAAATAGCCGAGAAGGATCAATAGGATCAGGATCATCGAATTCCCTCCCCGATCCAGGCGGGCACGACAAGTTTCCCCCCAAAGATCTCCTTCATCGCGAGGCCGCGGATCGTCTCGACCGGCCGCCGGTCCGGTCCGAAAATCCGGACATCGAAGCGAAGGAGAGACCCATCGTCCGGAAGAGGCCTGATCCGGCAGGAATAGATCTCCCCGGCGCGGGTCGGGAAAATGATCTCGCGCCGGTCGAACCCCACCGGGAAAACGACACGGTTCCGGTACCGCTGTCCCCAGGCGCAGGCCGCATGCATCGCCGCGTCCAGCGGGAAGGGGGATCCGAGCCGATCGACCGCTTCGGGAAAATCGCCTCCGGAGACGGTCGCCCGAACGCCCACTTCCGTCAGGAAAACGTCTCCCCGCACATTGCGGTAGGCCGGACCGAACGGGACAAGATCGGCATAGAGGCGCTCGGCGGGCACCCGGAACATCGTCCCCCTGATCGGGGTCGGATCGTCCGCGTCCGCTGGAGCATCGATTCCCGGCCCGAAATCTTCCCCCGATTCGAACGGCCCTCGCCGAACCCGTCCCGGTTCCGATGGAAGACCGGTCCCGCTCCGCGCCCCCTGCCCCGCCTCACGATCCGCCGCCGCAAACCAGACGGAGAGATGCTCGACTCGGCGGGTGAATGACATCCTTCGGCCCGAAAGCAGGGTCGTCAGCCGGGAGAAGCGGCGGCCGTCGGCATACCGTTCCTGCTCATGCACCGCCCGAATCTCCGCGGCGCCGGAATCGATCACCAGCGGATGACGGAACACGGCCCGCTCCTGGCGGCGGAGATCGGTATCCCCGGTTGCGGGCCCGGAATGCGCCGCGATCCGCAACGCTTCCACGGCGGGCAGCACCACGCGGTTCCCGACATGATGATCGCGCAGATAGGACGGCACGGGGATCGCCAGCGGAGTCGCTATTTTTTCGACGGGTTCGGAAAGGTTTTCCATAACTGCACGGTCTTCGGATCGACGGCCACCGGAATGCCCCGGGCGTTCAGCGCGCAGTGCAGCGTGAATCCGCGGCAGACGTCGGCGCCCGTCTCCGCATGGGTGATGACATATTCGAACCGGAGCCTCACCCGTTCCAGCTCGGCCGGCCGGGTGTGGACCCACATCGGATCGTCGTAGCGTAGGGATTCCTGGAACCGGATGCCCATCTCGATGATCGGATAGACATATCCGTCCGCCTCGATCTCGCGGTAGGGATAGGCCGCGTCGCGCATCAGGGAAGCGCGGCCCAGTTCGAAATATCTCAGGTAATTGGCATGATAGACGACGGAGGAGCGGTCCGTGTCGGCATAAAGCGTCCGGTTTCCGCAACGGTGCCAGACGAGCCCCGTCGCCCGGTCGCGGACATAACGCCCGTCCTCGCCATAGGGTTCCGGCCGGAACGGTTTCGGTTTCATCTCAAACCCCCCGGAAAATGATGCAGCAGTTCGTCCCCCCGAAGCCGAAGGCGTTGGAGAGGGCCAGTTCATGGGGCTGCCGGCGGGCCGTATCGGGCACGCAGTCGATGTCGGCAAAACGAGGATCCGGCCGGTGATTGATCGTGGGCAGCAGAATGCCCCGACGCATCCCCTCGATGGTCAGGGCCCCTTCGATGGCGGCGGCGGCGCCGAGGGTGTGGCCGATCTGGGATTTGTTGGACGACAGCGGGATTTTTTCCAGCGCCTTGCCGAAGGCGGCCCGCAGGCAGTCGATCTCGGCCAGATCGCCCTTTTGCGTGGAGGTGCCGTGGGTGTTGATGTAGCCGATGTCCGCGGGATCGAGTCCCGCGTCGGCGAGCGCCTCCCGGATTGCCCGGATGATCGTTTCACGGTTCGGGCTGGTGAAGTGATAGGCGTCGGAGGTCCAGCCGACACCCAGGACCTCGGCCCGCGCGGAAAGCCCATGGCGGGCGATCATCTCCTCGGCCGCGAGCACGATGACGCCCGCCCCCTCGGAGAGGACAAAACCGCGCCGATCCGCGCTGAACGGGCGGGAGGCCTGCGTGGGGTCTTGAAAGGCGCGGTCCCCCGGAAGGATCTTGACGGTCGCGTTCATGTTGTGGAAGCCGTGGATGATCTCCGGCAGGATGGGGGTATCCACCCCTCCGGCCAGCACAAAATCACAGTCCCCGTCGCGGATCATCCGAGCCCCGATGCCGACGGCATGGTTGCCGGAAGCGCAGGCCCCCTGGGGGGAGAAGACCGGCCCGGTGAATCCCAGCAGCATCCCCGCCTTCCCCGAGGGGAGATTCGCGCAGAGGTTCGGCAACAGGTAGGGACTGATCTTCAGCGGCCCCTTTTCCCAAAGGTTCACCATCGCCTTCCGGAACGCGTCCACCCCGTTGATCGCCGAACCGATCAGACAGGCGGTTCGCGGGGCCGTTTCGTCGTTCATCGGCAGACCGGCATCGATCAGCGCCTCACGACAAACCGCCATCGTCAGCAGGACAAAACCGGCGTTCCAGTTGTACGCCTCCCTCTCATCGACGAAATCGAGCTCCCGGGGATTCCAGTCCGGGATCTCCCCGACCACGTTGCAGACCGTTTCCACCTTGCAGCGCGTGACCTTCCGGAAACCGGCATCGCCGCGGACGGCATGCTCCCAGGTTTCGGCGAAGGTCCGCCCCAGCGGGGTGGCCACCCCGTAACCGATCACGAATACTTTTCTGTTCTCCGGCGCCCTCATCGTCTCATCATCCCGTTGCCCGGCTTGCCGCCGCGTGTGTGCATATCAGTTGACGCGGCGAAATACAAGACAGGTGTTGCATCCCCCGAATCCGAAGGCGTTCTTCAGGACGAACTCCTGATCCAGGGTGCGTGCGCCTTCCGCCACGCAATCCAGCGGAATCAAGGGGTCCGGCCGGTGGTTGATCGTGGGCAGAAGCACTCCCCGGCGCATCCCCTCGATCGCCAGGATCGATTCGACGGCGCTGGAAGCCCCCATCGCGTGGCCGAGCTGCGACTTGCCGGCCGAAACCGGCGGCACCCCAACGGCGAACACCTCTCTCAGCACATCCGACTCCACCCGGTCCCCGACCTTCGTCGAAGCGGCGTGGGCGTTGACCGAATCGATGTCGGCGGGATCGATTCCGGCGTGGCGGATCGCTTCCTCGATGCACCTCCGCACCGTTACGGGGTTGGGGGCCACGACGTGATGGGCGTCGGCGGTCATCCCCCATCCGGCCAGTTCAATCCCATAGTTCAGGCCATGGGCCGCGGCAAATGCACGCGAAGCCAGCAGGATGCAGCCGGCCCCTTCGGAAACGACGAAGCCCCGCCGGGACAGCGAAAAAGGGCAACTGGCGGCCTGCGGCGGTACGGGCTCTTCTCCTTCCTTGGGACGGTACGCCCCGTTCATCGTCGCAAATCCGGCCACGATCGGCTCCACCAGCGGGAAGTCCACGGCCCCGCAAATGACGAGATCGGCCATTCCCTGGGCGATGAACATCGCCCCGAGGACCAGTGAACTGCTCCCGGTGGCGCAGGCGGTCACGATCGACGAGATGGGTCCGGTCGCCCCGGTGGCGATGGCGACCTTGCCGCCCACCATGTTGATGCAGGAATTGGGGTTCATGAACGGGAGAGGAAGTTTTCCCATCGCCGTCATCACGCGATCCGCGTCGATCAGCGCATCCAGCCCGCCGATCGCGGAGCTGAACGTGACGGCCGTCCGGGGGGCGAGCTCCGGCGTGATGTCGATCCCCGACCGTGCCAGGGCGCGCAGAACCACAAGCAGCGCATGCTTGAAGACGGGGGAGGTCCAGTGGGCCATCTCGCGGGGCCGGAGAAACGGATAGGGCGCGGTGTCGATCTCGGGCACCTGGCCGGCGATCCGGACCGGAAATCCCTCGCGAAGCGGGAAGCGGGTCAGCGCCGACACGCCGCTCTCTCCTGCCTCGACCCGGCGCCACTGCTCTTCCAGCTCCGTTCCCAGCGGCGACACGCAGTCATATCCGAGAATGACGGGTCTATCATTTTTCATAATACGATTCCTGCTTGCAGGTTGTTCAACAAATGGCCGGATGCAAGGCCCCGAATTCGCAGAATCATGGAGCGAAGCGGAATAAATCCTGAGCCGTGAGGCGTACTTTTGGGCACGTTGAACGGCGAAGGATGAGGGAAACGAAGCAGATGGTTATTTTTCAACAGTCTGCCCGGCTACCAGGGGATGAAGCGGTAAAGCTTGGCGAACATCTCATAGACCTCGATCCAGTTCCGGAGATCCTTCGCCGATCGCATGTGCGCCCTTTTGTTCACCATCACCCAGCTCATGTGGGCGGCGCCGTCCTTGCAGGTCGTGCAGTCGCGGGTGGCCGACGTGCAGCAGCGGTGCATCGTCTTCAGATCGGCCGCCCAGCGGATGAAATGGATGAGGCGCTTCGGGCGAGGGGTGCGATTGTCCAGCGGTTCCGTCACGGAGGGGCATTCGTTCCACGAAAAGGGCCGGCCCAGCATCCGTCCGGTTGTGATGATCTCGTGATAGTAGCGACAGGAGATGACGGTCTCGGGATAGCGATCGAGCATCGCGTCCATTTCGACGCGGATATCGGCGAGCTGAGAGGGAGTCCAGGAAAATCCGTCCACCCCCTCGTCATTCGACAGCAGTTGCATGTGAACCTTGAGCCCTGCGTCGGCGATCTTCCGGATCACGCGTTCCGTCCGTCCAAGCTGGCGCGGGGTGATGGTGTAGAGGTAATAGGCATCGGGGTCGCCGGCGTAGTTCCGGCTGGAGACGGCAAAGGCGTCCTTCCCCCGGAGAAGTTTTTCATCCTCTTCGTCGCCCCAGAGGGAGATGCCCACCATCATCCCGGGAAACCGATCCCGCGGAATCTTGATCAGGCCGTTGGTTGCGCAGTACGTGGGAAGTCGCTTGTAGAAGGCCTCGACGCGGTCGAGATAGAGGGTCGGCTCGCCTCCGATCAGGATGGCCAGGTTGACACCCCGCTGCCGTTCCCGTTCCACAAATTCTTCCCACCGCGCCGGATCCTCTTCTTCCGGGGCGGCCTTGTCTTCATCGGAGGAAAAGAAAAAACACCCCTTGCAGCGCAGGTTGCAGCGATTCGTGACATCATAGATGGAACTGCGGATGTTCAGGCGGGATATCGCCTTGTATCGCTCGTACCAGTCTTTATCCAACAGCGTACTGACCGTTTGCATCGTTATCTCTTTCTCATTTCCGAGAACCCCGGAGGAGAGACCATTTCCGCACAGAGATTCTCCCCCTTTTCATATCCCGTGACCCAGACGGCCAGGTAGGTATCCACATAGTCCAGCCAGGACCGGAAGGTCCAAGGATCCGATCCATGCCGGTACAGCCGGGCGGTCACGACGGCGCTCCCCGCCGCGTAATGCCGGCAGTCGCCGCAATCCGTATCGGGCACGCAGCAGGCCGCGGCCCGATCCCAGGTCAGATCGGCCCGGAACTGACGGAAGGAACGTCCCAGACCGATCTCCGTCGAGGTGTTCATCCGGGGATAGGAACAGCCGTACAGATCGTGCAGTCCCCGTTCATGCGTATGGGCGACGGCTCCGTACGGAGAGAACAGGACGCGCCCGGGATGCCGGGCCATCATCTCCCCCATCATCTCGCGGGTGCGGACCAGCGAGCCCGAGTCATGACGGAGCGGCCCCGAATAACCGACCGGCGAGGAAAAAACGTTGAAGGTGATCCGGCAATCGGCGGCCGCAAGCGTATCGGCCACCCCGGCTGCCTCGTCGATGTTCTCACGGGTGAAGGTGTAGACGAAAACGGCCCGGGGATCTCCGCGGTAGTTTTCAATCTGCCGGCTCAGCAGTTCCGGGGCCTTTCGCACGCGAAGGCTGGTGGCGTCGTTCCCCCAGACGGAGATATGGATCTTGTATCCGACGGCGGGATCGATCCGGCGGACGCCGTTGGTGGCGATGCATCCCAGGGGCATCTCGCCAAAACAGACTTTGAGAAGCTCTGGAACCAG
>DIKL01000017.1 GCA_002424545.1 Syntrophaceae bacterium UBA5619 | reverse complement strand
TCCTAATGGAAAATCTGGGTTTATAATACATTTATGTATTACTCTGAAAACATAATTTATCAAGTAACCGTGCGAGGTCTTTGGGAGGGGAGGCAGGCATTCGATTTCAGAGAATCCGCCAATTCGGCCGCTTCAGGAGCATTTCGCGGCTTTCGTCGAATTCGTTTGCATTCATCACCATGACCCGGATTTTTCGTTTGATCTCCTTCTCCAGGCTGGGTCTCAAGGCTTGTATTTTGTCCATATTCACGTCGCCTATGATCAACACATCGATGAGGCCACTGTCGCGTCCTTCCGCATAGTCATCGAGAGCATAGATCGCTTCAACTTTGCCGAGGTCATTCAATATGTGCTCGACAATTTTATCGATGCCGTAATACTTCTTCACGATGGAATTGATCTCGGGGAAAAAGGGGTGATTGGTATTAGCCTTGTAGAAGATGGATTGCCCCCGTTGTTCCTTCCCCAGGTATCCGGCCCGACTGAGATTGTCCAACTCTTCCTTCAGCGCATTGGGGGTTAGATTGAATTCCCTCGCTAATTCACGCAGATAGCATGATATTCCCGGATTCAGAAACAGCTTTAAGAACAAATTGATCCGCGTTTTGGATGTAAATAACTCGGTCAGCATTTTATATACTGTCTATTTTTTCTATACGATTATGTAAATTTATATTGGATTGATTTTTCAGAATGATAGAAGTGATGGAAAGGTTTTGTTAAAGCTCCGCTCTGCCGATTACGCCCACGGTCGATCAGCGATCACCTGAATATCTATAGGCTTGAACCACATGACCTGCCTGGAGCCTGAAATTACAGAACCGTTTATCTAACCTAAACAATAATGTCAAGAAATTTTTATGGAAGGTCGTTTGGCAGGATTTGATTACACGTGTTCGTTGACGTCCTTAATCAGATTTCTCTTTGTGTTCAATGTCTTGCGAATCTTTCTGGCTACTTTCGAGCATCGCGATTTTCTGAATCAGGCGGCGCAGCATCCGTTCCTGTCGAGACCGTTCAAGGTCCATAGACAAGATCTTGATCAAGATGAATCCCATGCCGACCGTCAAAATCAAGATCGGCGGATAATTCACCCCGAGCAGCGCTCCGAATTGAGCGGTCTGATAAGGGAAAACACCCATGATCACGATGAGTGCGGCAACGCCGATCCACCAGAGGGAACGTTTCACATGGAGCACATCCCTGCGGATCAAAAAAAGGATAACCACCGCGATCAGAACCCCGATGATTGCCGTGGTCCATTGATAGGACAATAGCGGTTTCATAAGATCCCCCTGTGACAGGCTTGCCGGTCCGACTTCATTTTTAGGATATTCGACGTGCAAAGGACCAATGTCAAAATCAGATATTCAGCCACCTTGAACCAGGAATTGAATATTTTGGAACTCCCGGATATCCTGAAGCGCATCGGTACTTTTATTTCCTGAATTCTAAGACCGGCCCGAATCAACAAAAGCAGCACACCGATATCCTGGTATTCCAAGAGGGTCGCATTTTTCGAAGCCAGTAATTTCATTGCCGGTAGATCATAAGCGCGAAAACCGGAGGTAAGATCCTCAATGTCCAGGCCGGTGAGCCCTCGAAAGAACCACCAAGCCAGTTTTCTCGCCTTGCTGCCGCGCTGAGTGCAGGAGCCGATCACCACATCGGCCTCCCCAGTGGCGATGGGGGCCAGCAAATCGGGAATGGCTGACGGCAGATGCTGTCCATCCGCATCCATGGTAATCACCCGCCGGTATCCTTGCTTCAGAGCAAAGCGAATGCCTGTCTGGGTGGCCCCCCAAGCACCGAGATTCACCGGCAGGCTAAGAACCGTGGCGCCTGAAACGGCGGCACGTGTGACCGTTCGATCCGTGCTTGCGTCGTCGATCACAATCACATCGCAGGAATTTAGACTCCGGATACTGCCCACAACATCGGCAATCGTCGCCTCTTCATTCCAGGCAGGTATCAAAACGGCATGCATCGATTTCTTCATTGAACCATTCTCAGACGGATCTCCGGTAGAAGTGGATCATTGATGTTGGATATATAGGCAATATAGCTTGTTGTACAGCATTTATTGACTTGCCCGACCGCCATTTCCGCAGGCAGAACCAGGCCGGTTGACTGACTTCCGCAATCTCCAGTTATTGATGACATCCTCCAGAGACTTCTGCAAGGGGATTTCAGGCTGCCAGCCGATGTCGCGCATGATTTTGTCATTGGCGCCGATAATCACTTTATTGTCGCTCGGGCGGATCCGCCCTGCATCGGTCTCCGTGCTGACATCCATATTCAGAATGGCGCTCATCTGGCGAATGATGTCCCTCAGTGAATGGCCGACGCCACTGCAGACATTGTATATTTCTCCTTTTTTCCCTTTCTTCAACAACCCATCATAGGCCCTGACCACGTCCCTCACATCCGTAAAATCCCGGACGATGGACAAATCCCCCACCACCAGTTCGCCGCGTTTCTCACCACTTTTTTCAATTTCAACCAGTTGCCTCGCAAATGACGATACAACGAAGGTGTCCTTCTGGAAAGGCCCGATGTGATTGAACGACCGGGTCATGACGATGTCCAGGCCGTATCCGTCGACATACACTCTGGAAATCATCTCCTGCGAAACCCGGGCGACCGCATAGGGGCTTAAGGGTTTCGGTATATGCGCCTCGGTCAAGGGCAGATTTTTTTCATCCACGTTGCCGTATTCTTCCGAGGATCCGATGGACAAGATCCTTGCCGGCGCCTTCAGCTTTCGTATGGATTCCAGAAGGTTCAGATAGATGTTCATGTTGTTCCGAAAGCTCAGGATGGGCTCCCGCCAGCTAAAGGCCACGCTGCTGTAGGATGCAAGGTGGACAATGAAGTCCGGCTGAAAGTTCAAGATGATGCTTTCCACACGATCCTGATCGAGCAGATCTGTTTTCTCGAAGTTCACACGGATGTTCTTGAAAGAGCTTTGCTGAAATTCCGGTTCCTGGACATCCAGGCCCTTGACGGATGCGTGCGGTTCGTTTGCATCGAGGTACTCCAGGAAATGGCGGCTGACGAATCCCGCATATCCGGTGATGAGGTATTTATCCATGGGCAATACTCGCCTCCTTCAGGCATGCAATGGTTTTTAACGCTGTTTGCTTCCAGGAGAATCGGCCGGCATGATCCCGCCCTTTCATGATCCACTCTTTTCGATGCTCCTCCGGCCAGGATAAAATCTCCAGCATCTGCCCGGAGAGATCCCCCGGATTGGTATGATCGAAGTAGCATACCGCCTCGCCGCCCACCTCCGGGATAGATCCGCATTTCGTGGTCAAGACCGGGACGCCGGACATCATGGCCTCCAGCACGGGGAGGCCGAAACCCTCGTAGAGAGAAGGGAAAACGAAAAGGTCCGCACCCTGATAAAGGGCGATGAGGTCTTCCTGCTCAACCCGATGCAGACGACGTATTCGCTCAGGGGCGGCGATTTGGCGCAGGGCCGACTGCACTTCCGGCTCCCCGAGACGCGGCTTGCCGACGAGAACCAGTTGATGGGGGATTCTTTCCATGATCCCGCCGAAGGCATGGATCAGCATGTGCACATTTTTGTGCGGATAGGTGTTGGCGATGCAGAGGATATAGGGCTTTTCGAAAGGCAGAAGCGCTCTGAGTTTTTGCCGTCTGACATCTTCAGGTATAGGACGGGCAAAGGCCGGATCGGCGGCCAGAAGGATTGCCCGGACGGAGTCCTCGCGGGCAGCCGTAAAGCTCAGGATCTCCCGCCGGGAGAACTCGGAGATGGCGATGACGCGGCGGCAGCGTCTTGCGGCCATTCTCACGAGGATATCCGTCGCGAACCTGGCCAGGAAGGTCAAGTCTTCGGGATAACGCCGGTACTGCATGTCCGGGATGGTGACCGCCTGGGGGATGGGTGAAAAAAAGGGCGCCGTGTAGCCCGGCGACCAGAGAAGATCCACACGGCTTCCGGCAACCCGAAAAGGGAGTCCGATCTGCTCCCGGAGAATCCGGGCATAGCGGTTCGTGGCGCTGAGCGGTAGCGGATGGAAAGTCACATGACGGAACGGCCCGAAGATCCTTCTTAGATAACCGTCATTTTCCCGGTTCGTGAAGAGCACCCACTCGACGTCTTCCGACAACTGCGCCAGGGCTCGCAGCGTTTCCCGCAGATAGGTTTCCGTTCCCCCGACCTCCCCGGGAATGAGAAAAAGTGCGTTGACACCGATTCTCATGAAGCCCTCCGGTTTTCGCCTGATACCGACATTAGCTTGTAGGCGCCCACAATCCCCCAGCGCACCATCCAGTGGATCCAGGTCTGTGGAGCGAACCGACCTGCATCCGCCGCCGCCGCCTCGAATTCCTCCTTGAACTGCACGGCAAATCGCAGGGTACTGATAGAACCAGAATGGCGGCGGAAATCGGCCAGCGGACATCCCGGAACAAGCGCGGCGCCGCCCTGCCGCCAGAGGCGAAGCAGAAACTCGTAGTCCCAGGCCGCCACCATGTCCTCCCGGAGGAGACCAACCACCTTCAGCGCGGAACGACGAAAGAACATCGCCGGCTGGGAGACATAGTTGAGGCACTGGATCGTGAAGCGCGAGGAGAAGGGGAAAAAGGCTTCCTTGAACCGGGTGATGCCCCGGCGGATTTCCCGGCCTGATTCGTCGATGATTGGACAGGCGCCGAAGCACAGTGCGTTGCGCGGATGGGTGGTCATCGTTTCAGCCACCCTCGCCAGCGCGCCGGGACGGTATCGGTCGTCCGCGTTGAGCCAGGCGACGATTTCTCCGGAAGCCATCCGCAGCCCCTTGTTGATCGCCGAAACCGGACCCCGGTCCGGTTCGGAAACGATTCGCGAGATCTCCCTTTCATGTCGGCCGATAATCCCCAGCGAATCGTCCGTGCTGCCGCCGTCGATCACGATGTATTCCAGGTCGATGCCACCTTCCCGCTGTGAAACAACGCTTCTCAGGGCCTCTTCCAGAAACCTGCCGCCGTTTTTGTTGGGTGTGACAATCGTGAATTTCATTCAGTGTCAGGGCCATTCGGCCATTTCAAAATAGACTGTTCAGAGTTCAGCGGTTAGGAGCCATTTCCAGGCCGAGACAATTTTGATGTTGTTATCAAGGGTTGTTTCGTCATCCCATGTCACGATTGTGCCTGTTGGAATAGACAATTCATTCATCGCGCTTCTTAATCCGCGAAGTTCTCTTGCAAAGGTCTTCCAAAGCTCCGCTCCGTCGATTACGGAATCAATCGATTATGAATCGCCGGAAAACTCCGGTTGTCGGAGCTTTCTATGTGACATTGCGTCAGAGATGTTATGAAACTGTTTAGTGAAACTAAACAAAGAAATCAAGACAAATGAGGTTGATTCGTCGAAGACAATTTCCAGACAATGGTCATCATGGCCAGCAACGTATAGAAGACGATTTCCGGGACATGACTGAAGAACGGCTCGAAAAATCCGATCACCAGGATCGCCGTGAACGAAGCCACCAGCGGCCTCCCCCAATGATCGTCCCTCTTCTGCCTGATCGGAATCCAGCTCATCCTGAAGGCCACGAACAGGATATAGAGAAACAGCGCCAGCCCGATCAGGCCGGTTCGAATCGCGATGCTGAACGGCCAGGAGTGGGGATCCGAGTAGATGGACAGGCTCCTGTATTTTTCGGGAACCCGTTGGCTGTAGGCCTGGAGGTCAATGTATTTTCCGCCGCTGTAGGCTTCCATCCCGAAGCCGATGCCCAGGACGGGGTAGTCCTTGATGATTTCACAGTTGAGATAATTGATGCTCAGTCTCCGCAACACCGTGTCTTTCTCGGTCAGACGGTCTTTGAGCGAGGTCATCGTCGTGAAGATCAACACGATCCCCAGGCCGACGATCATGATTTTCTTGTTTCTAAAACAGAGAATGATGATGGAGAGAAACAGCGCAAGCATGGTGCTGCGCGCCTGCGTCAGAATGCAGATCGCAAAGGTCGAGAAGAGGGAGACGGCGGCCAACGCCTTCATACGCGCACGGTCCCCCGTGATGAGGTACTCGAGGGAAAAAACGGCGGCGGGAACCACAACGATGCCCACCCAGTTCACCGCCACTTCGGAAATCCCCGTCACCAGCTTTTCGGACAGCGGGTTTCCGAGAAGGCCGTAAAAATAGACGATCTCGCCGATGGAAAACAGCGCGCCGGAGAGGATGATGATCCACGAAAGCGTCGAGAGCCTTTCCCGGGAATGGAAGAAGTTGATCACAATGTAATAAAATGCCATGAATTTCAGCAGATGCGTCTGATAATCGTGGATGCTGTTTTCCACGTCGAGCGCAAAGAACAGCCCGATGGAGACCCACAGCACAAAGAGGACAAAGGGGATCGTCAGCGGCGACCGGAAGGAGAATTTGATCTTTCTGAAGCCGGCCAGGATGAGGACGATGAAGAGCGAACCGTAAAAGCAGATCTCCTTGGTGGCCGTCGAAAAGGGGAAAGGGTTCAGGAAGATGACCACGCCCATGAACAGGGGAACGGTCAGATGCAAGAGGTTGAATATTTTACGTTGCGTATTGCGTTCGCCTGATTCATTCAATTGCGACATCCCATGGAAATGATCCGATTTTTTCATTCCGGCAACAGCCGAGGAACCCTAATGAAATCGAGCCGGAAAGTCAAGACAAAAGGCAGCAAAGCTTTTCAAGAAGGCCGTTCCAAGAGTCCCCTCTTCGGCCGCTCAGGGACACCCCCGGATATGCCACAGCAGCAGCCGGCCGTAAACCGACCCCTTGTCGCGCATCTCCCGATTGAGGCGCAACGTCAGCAGATTGCCGAGCGACGTGAAAACCCAGTTCACGAGCAGACGGGCAACAATGACCGTCCTGATCAGCAGATAGACGGGGCGGCTTTCCCACTTCCGGAAATACCGGTAACGGGCGCGGTAAAACTCGATCCGCGACGGAAGGTCTCCGCCGATGCTCTGCCCTTGGAAATGATAGATCGACGCGGAGGGCACATGAAAGATCTTCCAGCCGGCGTTCCGCATCTGCCGGGCCCAGTCCGTCTCTTCAAAAAAGAAAAAATAGCGTTCGTCGAACATCCCCACGGCGTCGATCGCGCTTTTGCGGACCATCAGGCAGGCGCCGATCCCCGAATCGATCTCGATCGGCCCGGCATATGTGCGCCGCTTGCTGGGAAAGCGCCCGGGAAAGAGCATCTCGAGCAGCGGGGTGTTCGCAAGGAGGGTCAGCAGGCTGGGAAACGCCGCGATGGAATTCTGCCGGCTGCCGTCGGCATGGAGAAGCTGCCCGCAGGCGATGGCCGCCTCCGGATGGGCCTCCAGAAAAGCGTACAGCTCCCCGGCGGCTTTTTCCGTCAGCAGCGCATCGGAATTGAGCAAGAGCGCGTAGCGCCCCCCCATGACGCGCAGCGCCTGGTTGTTGGCCGCGCCGAACCCGCGGTTCTCGGAATTCTCGATCAGGCGAACCGCGGGAAACCTCTCCCGCAGCAGCGCGACGCTGCCGTCGGAGGATGCGTTGTCGACGACGATGATCTCGTAGGACAGACCCCGGACGGTCCTCTCGATCGATTCCAGGCACTGCCGCAGAAATTCCTTCGTGTTCCGGTTGACGATGATGATCGACAGGTCCATGGTTCAACCCTTCCGGGAACCCTCGGCCGCCTCAGGCAGCCGGGCGCCGGTCTCCCCTTCCCTCATCCGCGTCGACCCGACCCAGTTCGCTGAGCTTCGCGTATTTGAAGAATTTGTTGACCGCGTCGGTGACGGCCAACGTCAGCCCCTGCCGGCCGTCCAGAAAGCCGCCGCGGAGGAGATAGTCCTGGAAGAAGGTGAATTTGGCCCGCAGAATCGCCCCCAAAATCGTGGACCGCCTGCCCTCGGCAAAGGCCTGCCGGGCGCCGAGCGTCGAGTAGCGGTCGATCTTCCGGAGGATCGGACCGAGGCGGCTCTCCGTCCGATGTTCGATCGGGACGTCCAGGGATGCCACCGGGCCGTCGACGACGACGGACTCATGGACGCTCGCCTCCGTCAGGCGGCCCTTCCCTTTTTGGAACAGCCGGACGATTCGATCCGGCCACCAGCCCGCATGGCGGATCCAGCGGCCCTGGAAAAAATTCTTTCTCGGAAAGCTGTACCCGGCAGCCGCGCCCGGGGGACCGGAAACGATCCGCCGGATCGCAGCGGCCGTTTCGGCGGGGATGCGTTCATCGGCGTCCAGGACGAGGATCCAATCCTCCCGGCACTGGTCGACCGCAAACTGTTTCTGCGGTCCGAAGCCGCGCCATGCCTCCGTGAACACATCGCAGCCGAAGTCGGCGGCAATCCGCGGCGTCCCGTCCTGACTCCCGGAGTCGACGACGACGATCTGCCGGGCAAAGGCAACGCTCCGCAGGCAATCGGGCAGATTCTCCGCCTCATTGCAGACAATAACGGCGACGGAAAGCGGAAGCTTTTCAACGGTCATCGCGTTCATTCTCCATCTTGGGCTTCCGGATGGTGAAGAGCCGAACGCCGCATGGGTTGTCCTCGCTTGCGTTCATCATGTTCAGGACATGCCCGGCATCGAGGGCGGGAATCGAATACCGCTGGGCCGCATCGACCGAGACCGGCAGGGTGCCCGCGCCGGCCCCCACCAGACAGAGATCCGCATCGGGCGGAATGCCGTTCAGGATCCCGTCCCGGATCGTTTCCCAACGCGTGGCGACGTACTCGGCGGGAATCCGTACAAAAAAGATCTCCGGGCGGCTCCCGAAGCGGGCGAACCACGACCGGTACGCCTCCGCATCGAAGCGCGCCGTCAGGATGACCAGTTTCCTGCCGTCCACGAGACGCGCGAAGACCGCCGAGGTCAGGTAGGCATACACGGCATAGAAAGGGATGTAGTTTTCATCGTTGAGTCTGATGCCGTTTTGGCGGAGAAAATCCAGGAAACGGATCGCGGAGGGCTCCTCCCGGCGGAGGAAAAACGGGAGCAGCCCTTTCTTTCGCCTGTGAACGATGTTGCCGGGAAAGATCAGCGGCGCCAGCTTCCCCCCGGCGGCAAGGCTCCGAAGGGCATCGATATGCATGGGCATGGCCCGGCGGATCGCCCCGGCCGACTCGGCCTGCCGGTAGAGGCCGTTGCAGCCCAGCGAGCCGTTGTAGAAGGCGTACTCCCCGTCGGCGAAACGGACCACCGGGGCGGGACACCGCTGCGTCATGCCGATCCGGACGTAATCGTGCAGCCGTTCCAGGTAATCGGCTGCACCCTCCGCGCCGCGATGGAAGAGGCAGGTCTCCTCCGCCAGGATATCCGATCCGTAGACCCTGACGACCGGCCCATTATCAATATCGGGCAGATCGAGCCGGGCGAAGCGGAACTCCCCTTCGGCGATCCATCCTTGGAGATTATCCCCCCTGTCCTTCATGAAGAAGCCCTTTTACGCAGTTGCATTTTTTCTCGCCACCACCGCAAAACTGTGTCCGGAATAGAAGCCTGCGATCAGCCGGGCGATCGCATGGGGCACCATTTTCCGTTCGAGCCTCTCCTTCATGGATTCGGAAAGATAGCTCTTCCGCCGAATGACCTTGAAGCCCTCTTTCGCCAGAAATCCGCGCAGCGTCTCCGGCGTGAAATGGTACAGATGGAACGGAAGGTGCCATCCCTTCCAATTCTGCCAGGCATTTCGGGCGTCCGTCGAGGTGTAATTCGGAACGTCCACCACCAGCAGGCCGCCCGGCTTCAACCATTTCCGCGTCTTTTTCAGGTAGAGACGCGGATCCGGCGCGTGTTCGAGAAAATGCCACATGGTGATCACATCGAACGATGCCTGCGGATAATCGATCTCGTCGACGGTCCCGACGGACACCGGCAACCGCAGATGATCGCGGACATAGGTCGCCGAATCCTCCGAGATGTCCATCCCTTCAACATCATAACCCCAGTCGCGGCAGGCCGCCAGAAAATAGCCCATGCCGCAGCCGATGTCCAGCAGCTTTCCGGATCGTTTCGCGCGACGGAAAAACCGGATCCGATGGGTCTCTTGGGAAAGACGTTTCTTCATCCCGTTCGAACCGACTTCGAGGCCTACGCCGTAGAGATCCTCCAAATAGTGCTTCTGGTAAAGATCGCTCAGCTCACGCTGATCCGGATGGGGATCCAGAACCCCCAGACCGCAACCTTTGCAGCGAAGGACGCTCCAATCCCCCTGACGGATGAGCGGTTCCCGCTCCGGGCTGCCGCAGAGGATGCAGTTCTTGTAGGCATCTTGCATGAAATCAGGCCTCTTCCTTCGGATGCGAAGACCGCAGCGTCTCCCAAATCGCCCGGTATTTGATCCGCTTCCCGTTGGCCTCCGCCCGGCGCCGACCCCGGAAGAAAGGCAGGGTCAGCGTGAGCGTGACCAGCCGAAAGCGGGCCTTGAGCAGGTCGGCCTTCCGGATTCGGACGACGGTTTCCGGCCGGTAGTGTTTCCGGTAAAACAGGCGCTCGGCCCGGGTCTTTTTCGCCCAGACCTCCGCGGGGGCCGACCGCCGTTCGCTCTGCCCGCCGTGGTGAATCACGGAGGCGCTTTCGATCCACCCGATCTCGCAACCGGCCCGGCGGACCCTCAGACAGAGATCCTGGTCCTCTCCGTAGAGGACGAACTCCTCATCGAAGCCCCCGAGTTGCCGGATCAGGTCGGTCCGCGCGAACATGCTGGAGCCCATCACGCAGGCGATCGCGCCCGGCAGGCTGTCCATCTCCGACGCGGCATATTTCTGCCCGGGATATCTCCGGGAAACCGATTCCTGGAGGCTGCCGTCCGGATGGAGCAACCGGGTGCCCGCCAGACCGATTTGCGGATGGGCGTCCATGAAACGGATGCCCTCCCCGAGGACGCCGGGGTCGGTCAAAACGGCATCCGGGTTCAGAAAGTAGAGGTAGCGTCCGCGGCACAGCGGCAGCACCTGGTTGTTCGCCGCGGCAAATCCCCGGTTGACGGGATTGACGCTGAGATGAACCTTCGGATAACGGTCGCGAACGATTTCCGCGCTCCCGTCCGTCGAGGCGTTGTCGACGACGAAAATCTCCCGGGAGGGAGATCCCTCCGGACCGAGCGAGTCGAGGCATGGCCCGATCAGGTCGGCCGTGTTGTAGTTGACGATGACGATCGAAACTTCCAGAGCGCTCACCCCTATGCCGTCCCATACGGGGCTCTTCTAACACAAATCGGATGCTTTCTCATCACGGATCTCTCCGTAGACCTCCAGGATCCGCGCGGCGGCCTGATCCCAGGAGTGTTCGCGGGCCGTTTGACGGGCCGCAGGCCCCATCCCGGCGAGCAGATCCCGGTTCAGCATCGGGCCGATTTTGCCGGCGACGGCCGCGGCATCGTCCGGGTTTTCGACGACGAACCCGTTTTCCCCCTCCCGGACGAGGTCCAGCGCCCCCACACGCCCGCTGATCAGGACGGGAAGACCGGCCGCCATCGCCTCCAGAACGACCATCCCGAAGGTGTCGAATCGGGAGAGCATCGCGTAGCAGTCCCCGGCGAGGTAGTATTCCGGCAGCTTCTCCCTGGCCACGGGGCCGGCAAAGACGACCGCATCCCCAATCCCCAGCTCCGTCGCGAGACGCCGGTAGGTCTTCTCGTCCCCCCGGCCGACGACGAGCAGCCGGAAACGCGCTTCCGGATTCCCTGCGCGGAGGCGACCGAGCCCCCGCAGCAGACGATCGAGGCCCTTGATCGAAAAGTTCATCGAGACGAACAGGATCAGCGGTTCGTCGGCCGCGATCCCGAACCGGCCGCGAACCTCCCGACGGCAGCGTTCCCGGTCGAGCCGCGCGAAGGGCGCCGTATCGACACCGGGATGGAGAACCGTCACCAGCGCGGGATCGACGGGATACTCCTCCAGGAAGATCTTCCGGGTCAGCGACGAGACGGCCAAAAACCGCCGGCAGCCCCCTTTCAGGACCAGGCGGTCCTCCATCCGGGCGGTGGCGCGGTCAAAGAGGCTCATCCCCTTTTCACGCACCTCCCGGACCCACCGGCGGTGGGGGATGCCGTGCATGGTGAGCAGATCGGCCCGGAAGATCCGGTCATGCGTATGAACAACCTCGAACGGGCCTTCGGCCGCCATCCGCCGCCGGGCGAACCAGGCGAAGCTCGGGGTCGTCAGGAAGCGCGGAAACCGGACCATGCGGACCCGATGAAAGGCGACCCGGTCGGAAGCGGCCGCCCAGCGGTTGGCGAAGACATGGACCGCGAACCGCGGATCGGCGGCAATCCGCTCGGTCAGTTCGGCGGCAAACCCCTCCGCTCCGCCCAGCAGGCCGTATTTGGGAATCACCACCGCTATTCGTCGCTTTTCATCCAAAATTTATTTGGCCTGATACTCCTTGATGATCTGGATCATCTTGGCAAGCTCTTCCGGGGGCAGCTTGCCGCTGTTCACGTAACGGCAGATCCGCTCCTTGTCGAGGACAACCACGTTGGAGGCGTCGTTCTTGAGCCCCCAGAGGTTCAGAATGGCGTAATCCAGATCCAGAATGATGATGGCGCCCGTCTTCTCCTGCTTGCTCTTGATGGCCGACTTGATCAGGAAATTGGGCATCAGGCTCGCCTTGAGGTTGACGATTCCAAATCCCTCGTAGCGGGTCTTGTCGAGCCCTCCGGCCTCCTTTTCCTTTTTCAGCGCATCCTCCACATGGTTGTTCGTGTCCTTTTCATCAGGATCCACGTAGCCAATGTACAGGACCTTGCCCTTGAATTGCGGATGCTCCAGCGAATATTCCTTCCCGGTCGAGTCCTTCAGCTTGAAGTCCGGGGCCTTGTCGCCCACCTTGAGTTCGGCCGCAACGGCCGAGGATGCAACCCAGAACAACACGAGCAACAACGCAAAAACGGTCTTTTTCATACCTTCCCTCCTTCGATTGAATGGTCGATCTTTGACGGCGAATGCAAATATTCCGCGAAACCCTTGATGATCGTATCCCGTTCCGCCGGCAACGCCCGTGATCCGGAAAGCCCCAGCGGCGCCGCGCCCGAATGGGCGCTTTTGTGAAGCGGATGCATTATAGAGAAAAGAACGGATTCGAGCAAGAAAAATCACGGAAAAATCGGGACGGCCGGCACATCTCCTTTTTCGTCTTTATTCTGTTGATATTTTTGCACCTCCTGTGTTAAGCAGGGACCAAAAATGAGGGGTTGAGAGCTGCACATGAATTTGGGACGAATGCTGGCGGAAAGCGCCGGAAAATACTCGGAAAATGTCGCCTTAATCCACGGAAACCGAAGAATCGTTTATCGGGAGCTGGAACAGGCCGCCTGCGCCCTGACCAACCATTTGCGATCGCTCGGTCTCGGCCGGGGAGACAAGGTTGCGATCATGCTCCCCAACTGCCCGGAGTTCGTCGTTGCCTATTTCGGCATCCAGAAACTGGGCGGCGTCGCCGTGACGCTGAACGTTCAGTCCACATCCTACGAACTCCGCCACCTTCTCGGAAACAGCGACGCCAAAGGTGTGATCACGCAAACCGCGCTTGCCAAACGGTTCACCGAGATCCGGGACGAGCTTCCCCTCTGCCGCCATCTCATCGAGACCGGCGGGCCGGGAGAGGATTCTCCGTTCCGGCGGATCGTCGAAACGGGGCCCTTCACGACGGAGATTCCGGAACTCGGGGACGACGACCCGGCCGTGATGATCTACACGGCGGGGCTGACCGGAAAGCCGCTCGGCGCGGTACTGACCCACCACAATCTGCTGACCCAGTCGGTCCTGCTCCGAACGATCTGCCACCGGGATACGGGAGACATCGGCCTGGCCGTCATCCCGTTCTTCCACTCCTTCGGGGCCGTGGCCAACATGCTGGCGCCGCTGCGGATCGGCGCCGGGGCCGTGTTGATGGAGCGCTTCACGCTGGACGGAATCTTCGAGGCCATCGAAAAGGAGAAGATTTCCTACATCGCCGCCGTTCCCCGGCTTTTTCTCGGCATGCTCTTCCATGAAGGCTCGGAAAAATACCGGGTCGATTCGCTGAAGATCTGCATCACCGGCGGGGCGGCCATGCCTTCGGAGTTCATTCCCGTTTTCGAGCAGAAATTCGACGTCAAGGTCCTCGAGGGCTACGGCCTGACCGAGGCATCGCCCGTCTCCTCCTTCAGCCGTCTGAACATGCCGCAGAAGCCGGGTTCCATCGGGATCCCGATTCCCGGCGTGGAGGCGAAAATCGTCGACGAGGACGGTCGGGAACTCCCCCGGGAAACGGTCGGGGAGCTCATCCTGAAGGGCGACAACATCATGAAGGGGTATTACAAGGATGAAGAGAAGACCGCCCAGGTCATCCAGGAAGGCTGGCTCTACACGAGCGACCTCGGCCGGATGGACTCCGACGGCTACATCTTCCTCACCGGCCGGAAAAAGCGGATGATCATCACCAGCGGGTTCAACGTGTACCCCCGGGAGATCGAGATCGTCCTTGAACTCCACCCGGCCGTTCAGGAAGCCCGGATCGTCGGCAAGGAGGACCTGCTGCGGGGAGAGATCGTCAAGGCGATCATCGTCAAAAAGCGGGGCGTAGAGATCGAGGAGCGGGAACTGCTGAAACACTGCCGGACCTACCTCTCCTCCTACAAGGTTCCCCGCGAAATCGAATTTGCAGAAAGGATTGAGGAGTAGAATGGAAAAGATCGCTCAGAAGCTGGAACAAAAGATGTCCGATAAATACGCCAAAGCCCCCGTTGCGGGATTCGGCGAACGGAAACCCG
>DIKL01000060.1 GCA_002424545.1 Syntrophaceae bacterium UBA5619 | reverse complement strand
TCTCCTAATGGAAAATCTGGGTTCATGACAGTTCCTCCCTCTGTATGGTCAATGCATGGCCTTCCGTTGCCTGGCCCCACTCGATCAGATGAAGTTGCGGGCCGCGATCGTAGGTGATCTCGATCCCGGTAATGCTGAGCGGGTGGACACAAGAGCCGGTGTTGTAGTAGCTCCCGTCGGGCTGGTGCTTGATCTCGACGCCTTCCGTCTTGATCTTCGATTCCAGGTAGCGGCGCTCCGTCAGCGACAGATTCTCGAAGACCGCCCGATGGGTGTGACCGGCGATGATGGCGGCGATGCCCTGGTCGCTGTGGTTCGCCCACTCGTGGAGGCGCTTGTCCACCTCGTTGCACAGACCGGGATTGAGGGCGGCCCGGGTCGGGTCCTTGACGCCGCACCGCTGGAGATCAGGCCAGAAGTGATGGACAAAAAACTTGCTGACGGCAGCCCCCTCACCGCTGCACTTCGGGTCTGCCTGGTGACCGTGGATGAGGAGGATGGCGCCACCGGCCCCCTTGCATTCGTCTAACCCGGACTCTTGCGTCTCGTCCTTGCTTGCACCGCATCCCCTTCCCTTGGGAGCCACCAGGAAAATCCCTTCGTGAATCTCGATGCCGGGGAAGAGCGTCCGGTAGACCGCCTCATGGTCCTTCCAGTAAAGGTCATGGTTGCCCCACACCTTCAGGTAACGTGTCTTTGCCGGATCCGGATCGTGGAATTTGGCCAGGAGTTCATAAACCGGCGTGTGGGTGATGTAGATCTGGTCGAAATTGTCATTTTCCCAGAGCTCCTCTGCATCCCCCAGTTCGATGTAGGTGAACCCTTCTTCAAGGTAATGCTCCAGGGCGCAACGGTAGATCAGGGAGTTCTTGGCGAAGTCGTCGGCCCCGGAGCCGTCGCCCCTGTGCATGTCGGACATGACGATCAGCTTTATGCCGGGGCTCAGGGGAATCCACCGGACACGTTCCAACTTTGGAATCACTTCCATTTGCCGACTCCTTTCTCGCCAGCGCCTTGCCGAAATCATCGACCTTCCGGAAGGCGTCCTCAGCAGCCCAGACCACCGGCCCGTGACCCGGGAAAATGATTCGGACGTGGAGCATCTCTGCCAGCGCGGCAAAGGTTCGCTGGGTCTGGCCTTCATCCCAACAAAACCGGTTCAGATACCCCCGGCCATCTTTCCGGCCCAGGATCAGGTCGCCGGTAATGAGTTCCCCCGAGGCCTCATTGTAGAAAACCACCGACTCCTCCGTATGACCCGGTGCGGCGATCACCTCCCAGCCACCGAAGCCAATCCGAGACCGGGGAAAGCGATTCCCTTCGAGATAACTGATCCGGTCCGCATAGGACACGCGCTGGAGATCCCGGAAGAACGGCAAAGGCACACCGGCCGGACCGTCAAAGGCCAGATCGGACCATTTCTGGATGCCGAAGAAACCACCGGTAATGAGCGTCGGAAGTAAGCCGGTGACCCAGTTGCGCATCGGGGAAAGCTGCCGACCCGCCTTCAGATAGGCCTTCACGAGGGGATGGAACAGCACTGACGTCTTGGGAGAGCACTTCGCGAACAGCGCGGCGATCCCGCCGATATGATCGATATGAAAATGGGTGGCGACGATCAGTCTCAGGGCGTCCAAAGAACGACCCAGGACGGTCCGGATATAGCGCACGGCGTCCCGGGCGGCGCCGACACTCCCGACATCGACCGCCATCAGACCCTCGCGGCCCGTGACTACATACGTGCGGCAGAAGCCGCTGCACGGAATCGGATGAACCTCCATCACGGTCCTTCCGTCCTTTCCGCGGTCACCGCAGGCCGGCATTCCCCCGGTTCAGGGGGCCTGCTCTTTCGCGTCGCCGCCCTTGGCTGGCGCGCCACCCGGCCCCAGTTCCACCAGAAACTCGCCCCGGTGCTGCGGAGAGATCCGGATGAATTTATAGGGGATCGCGACCGGTTCCCGCCCCGTGGCCATGGTGCGGTGGGTCAGGATCCAGACGGCGCCCGTCGTGGTGTCGACCAGAAAGGCCTGGTCTTCGTTTCCCGGCACCACCTGGTATTTCCCGATCGTATCGGCCGCTCCGGCACCACAGACGCCGATGAGCCCCACCAACGCCAAGAACACAAGGATCCTGCCCACTCGCTGGAATATCGGTTTCATCGTCTTCATGCCCCGCCTCACCCCGCTTTGATTAACGTCCTTCAATCAGAAGTTCCGGGCACGGATCGCTTTCCAGCCCGTCTTGGTCGACCGCCGTCACGACATAGGTCTTCTTTTTCCCCTTGGGCGGCCCCGCTTCGCTGAAGCGCGGTTCCTTGACGGTGGCGATCTTCTCGGTTCCGTACCAACGTTTTTCATAGACGACGTAATGGACGATATCGCTCTCTTCATTGGCCTGCCAGGTGAGTTCCGCCTGGCCGCCGCTGATACGCCCCTTCGCGGCCGACGGCACTTTCGGCCGCGGCTTCGTCTGGATGCGGACGATATCGGACAGATCGCTCAGCAGCCCGTCCCGGTCTTCCGCCTGGATACGGTACTGGTAAACCGTGCCGTCCTTCAAGTCCTTGTCGATATGGGTATTCTTTCTCTCGACCGTCTCCAAACGGGAAAACTCCCCGCCCCCGGTTCCCTCGAGCCGGTAGACGACGTACGCCTCGACATCCTGTTCCGGATTGGGATCCCAGGACAGCGGCGCCTGTTTCACCTGGAGATCGGCAGCCTTGAGCGCCAGGGGCTTCGCGGGACGGGCCTTGGTGGTCGCGGAAACCGGATCCGTCAGATCGCTTTCCACATCCACCTTGTTGAACGTCGTCAGGGCGTAATAGTACGCGGTGTCGTCCGCCAGCTTTTCCGGAGCGGCGGAACCGGTATCCGTAAAGGCGCTGTTCGTTCGTCCGTCGATGCGTTTGATCATCAGGTACTTGCCGATCTTTTCCTTCGACCAGTAGATGTTGTAGCCGGCAACGTCCGGCTGCGCGCTGGCCGTCCAGGCGAGATCCACCCGCTTCACCAGGCCGCTTTTGGCCTGAAGCCCTTCCGGTTTCGGCGGCTTCCCCTTGGTGACCGCGGAAACGGTCACGGAGGGGGACGTTTCGATTTCGGTGTCTTCGACCGCCGTGACGCGATAGTAATAGCGGACCTGATCGGCGAGCCCCTCCGTATCCGTGAACTCGATTCTCCCGTCCGCCCGGGCGCCGGCGGCATCCAGTTTCCGGATCTTCAAAAAATCGGCCTCCTCACGGAGGCTGCGATAGACGAAATACCCCTTGATGAAGGGCGACGGAACGGGATTCCAGCTCAGTCGGATCTCCCGGATGAGATCGCCCTGGGCGATCAGGCCGGAGACGGCGGGGATGGTCGTCGCTTTCACGCCGCGGGAATACTCGCTCTCGAGGTTCTTTTCGTTGTAGGCGGTCACCCGGTAAAAATAGTCCTCCCCATCGGCCAGTCCCTTGTCCAGGTAGGGAACCTTGAACAGCTTGTCGAGGGTGGTCGTGGTGTCGACGCCGATCCCCAGATCCTTGCCCAGGATATTGGCCACCTCCCGGTAAGGCCCCGGTTCGATCTTGGCGCGGTAGAGCTTGTACCCCTTCAGCTTCAGCGGGTCGTCACTGCTCATGGGACTGGGCGACCAGATCATCTGGACGCTCCGCACGTGAGCTTCGGCGCTCAGAATCACGGGGGGGTTGGGGGTCAGGGCCGTTTCGGCCGGGATCACGGCGGAGAAGTCGCTCTGCTGCCCCCGCTGATTGAAGGAGCGGATCTTGTAATAGTAGGTCCTGTTCCGCTCCAGGCCCTGGTCGAGATATTCGGGGCGCGTCGTCTGGCCGATCTTGGCGAACGGGCCGGTCTCCGTGGAACTCCGGAAGAGTTCGTAACCCGCGGCCGGCGCATCGGGGGGATCCTCCCAGCTCAGGGAGACGCGCATGTTCCCCGACCGCTTCTGGACGTTGACGGGTCCCCTCATCGCGGGCTTGTCTTCCGGCGGCCTGCTGGCGTGCTCCGCGATGGCCGAAACGATCATGGAACCGAGTTTCCGGACTTCGCCCAGGAGACCGGCATCGCCCAGCGCCCGGACCTGGGTCTGGAAGATCACCCGTTTCTGTTCGATGTGCACCACCTTGCAGTGGATGGCGATGATCGTCCCCCGCTTCTGCACGTTGCCCACGACGATGACGTTCAGCCCCAGGCGCGTTCCGATCTGGATGACGTTTTCGAGTTGGTCGTTCTGCTGCAGGTCGTTGAGACTGAGAAAGGCTTCCAACTCCTTTCGGTCCATCAGGTTCAGGGAGGCTTCGGACTGCAGAGAGGTGGTCAGCATGTTGGTCACGGTGGTCCCGTAGCCGGAGGCTTCGATATTGACCGTGCCGAAATTGAAAACGGAGACTCGGGTCGCCGTGGGGGGCTGTGCCGCTGCCAGCGCAGGAAGGAAGAAAGCGGTCATCAACAGCAGCAGCACAGAGAAGGATCCGAACCTTCCGTTCTTCATGGTTTCCCTCCAGGCAGAAAAGCCCGGATCGACGTCCGGGCTCTCCACGCTTCGCTTTGGTTATTTATCCTGCACCAGCTTATCGATGAATTCCGTGGATTTCTGGGAAATCGGGGTCGAGATGCCCTTCAGCTTCTCATCGTAGACCGCATCGGTGTACCGTTCGACGGCCTGATCGATGTTGCGCCTTTTTTGCTGCTGCTGCCCCTGGTTGAAGTATTCCACCTCCAGGCTCTGGTAATGCTTGAGCACGCTCTGGCCCATCTCCGAGATCTTCTCGTTCGTCAACTCGTCCAGGACTTCCACCTCCGTCGGAAGCTCGAGCGGATCGTGGGCGATATTGGCAATCGCAACGCCGTCCTGGTACTTGTCTTCCTTGATCAGCCTTCCGGAAATGGTGTTGGTAAAGATGTTCTCGCCGGTCAGGGTGTCCACGAGTTTGTACGAAATCTCGATAATGGCGCTGACCTTGCTCGATCCCTGTTTGTAGGAGATGAACTGGTAATCCTTCTTTTTCACCGTCCGCGGGGGGGCGTGCTTGAGGTCGTCCGCGTTGGGCTTGGGGTTCATCATCAGCCAGTCGGAGAACTCCGGATTGCGGACATCCTCTTCGTTGACCAGAACCTTGACCTGACCCAGGCTCGGCATGTCCGTCGTCCGCGCGGAGAAGTGGAGGACGTCGCCCATGATGAAGGTGTCGATCCCCCGCATCTTTCCCACGTTCTGGACCGACTTCACATCGACCAACCCCGTCTGTCCCAGTTGCATCTCCCGCAGGATGGACTGAAGATTTTCCCGTTCGATGATCCGGAGATCCCCGCTCGCGCTCTTGTGCAGGAACGTGATCAGTTTGTTGGCGGCAATCTTGCCCGCATCCTTGTCATTGCTCGGGCTGCTGAAGTCAAAGACGGCGATGGATTTCTTGAGCCGCTTGTTGATCCGGTCCTTGGTATCCAGGACCTTCTGGAACAGTTCCGGATAGGAGGGGTTGATGGCCTCCACCTTCTGAAGCCAGACCAGCGCGTTCCCCCAGAGTTCCTTTTCCGTGTATTTGTCGGCCCGCTCCATCAACTGCTTGCAGAAATTCCGGAGAAATTCCTTGAAAATCGGATCGTCCTGCAGCCCCGGGGCGTAGGTCCGGATCCGTTCCACCCGTTTCATGGCCGGGTAATACTTGCCCTGGTTCATGAATTTGACGGCCTCGTCAAAGTAGAGCTGCCCCACCTTGGCCTTCATGCCGTCCATCTTCCCGGCCAGTTCCTGGTTCTCGGGCTGATATTCCAGCGCTTTCTCGTAGAGCACGATCGCCCGGTCCCAGTTCTGGGCACGGCCCGCCTTATCGGCCTCCGTCAGGTAGTATTGGACATTGTCGCGCGACTTCGCCTGTTCGGCGAGCGTGGACAGGTCGTAATAGTTGGGATTGATGTCGACGGCCGCCTTGAAGACCTGGGCCGCCAGTTTCCACTCCTCCTGCTTGCCCAAGGCAATACCCTGCTGGTACAGGCTCTTGACGGCTTCCTGCTCGGAGCGGACGAGCCGGTTGCCCGTGTCCTCATAGTTCGGAAAGAGTTTGTTGACCTGCTTGAGCTTGGTCAACGCCGCCGGCCAGTCCTCTTTCTGCATGTCCAGATCGGCCTGACTGTAGAGGCTCTTCAGCTTGCCCTGAACCGCCTCCATCTCCCCGCTGATTTCCTGTTTGAACGCGACAACGGTCTTGTTTTGGGGGTCCAGGCCGGCGGCGATATCGGCTTCCTTCAGAACCTGTTCCAGGGCCGGGACCGTTATTTCGGGCGACGCGGCGGCCAGGAGCTGCCGGGCGCGTTCCAGGTGAATCTTCGCCGCCTCTCTTTTGGCATTCTCGAGGGCGTTTTTGTACTCGGGGTTGTCGGGCGCTTCACTGACCGCCTTCTGGAAATAGATGATCGCCTCGTCCCAACGCTGGCTGCCGCTCAGATCCTGGCCGACCTTGAAACTCTCGCTGACGGCGCATCCGGCAAGCAAAAGCAGGACAAACAATCCCGAAAGCATCCGTGTTCTCATCGCCCGTTTCATGATTCCCTCCCTGTGATGCATCTTGACCGTCGTTTCCGTTCCACGAATCCCCATGGGGCCGGAAGAAAACGTCCCTTTCAGGGGACCAGTTTCGCCTCGATCCGGTTCTGGGTGATTTCCGTGATTCTCAATTTCCGCTGGTTGAACGTCATGGCGGCCAGGTCATCGGCCACCCCCTGGGTATTGCCCTTGATCTCGAGATCCAATTCGGCCTGCCCATGGGCATAGGCGCGCTGATAGACCTCCCGGAATCCCCTCACGTCGCTCGCGATCTGTTCCTTGAATTGCAATAGATCCTGGTAGGCGTCAAACCCGGTCACGATCAGTTTCACGGTAACCGCATTGGTCAGCTCCGATGACCAGCGCTCCATGATTTCGTCCGTCATCTTCTTCGCCAGGATATCGGAGGCGTCCACCGTGATCTGCTTGATGTCGTCGCGCATTCCCGGGCACGATCTTGTTTCGCTGTCCGTCGCCAAAACCTCGCCCGTATCGACGTTGATGACCTTGGTCGAGACGATCACCTTGTTCGTCGACATTTCGATCTCCCCGAATCTCGACGTGCTGGACGACGCTTCGACGTCGCCGACGATCAGGACTTCCGCACCGTAACGATGGCCGAAACTGGCCGCCTCCCGCTGATTGAGCGCCAGCCTCTGAAGATTCTCGCGCTCCATGCTCTTTTTATAGGTATCGGCGTCGACCAGCTTGAACCCCTGGGACAGGAAATAGCGGGACATCGCGGACTCGGCAACGGCATCCTTCTGCGCCCGTCCGCTGAAGAGAAGCATCAGGCGGGGTTTTTCCTTGCGGGCCATGATGAGGTTCAGGGCGGCGAGACGGTCCTTCAGTTTACCCATCCCCACATCGGCCTCGATCGTGACTTCGTACATGTCCCCGTCGCGCCGTTCGGAAATGATTTTGTAGGTGTTGATGAATCCCTTCGACTCGGAGAGGATCCGGTCCATCTTGACCTGAAAATTCTCCACCTCCGTACTGCTGGAAATCATGACCCCGACCACCCGCTCCACGGCATTGCGCTGGGCGCTGTCGACCGCCCTGTCACGGGCGATGTCCACGCGGTTGTTGCTGACGGCGGCCATCCCATCGGCCATGACCCGGTTCTGGGCATACAGGAGGCTTGCCCCCCCGAACATCAGTCCCAGGAGCGTCACGAGAAGTATGCATTTTCTCATCATGCCAGTTCGCGTCCTTTCCCGCCGCCGTTCCCCGGCGGCTTTGAACGGTCGTTCCGCTCGGTAAATCGGCAAGTTAACGAGCCTGCTCTGCGTATACTGAAATCTCTCCGAAGTGTCAAGGCTTTTTGACGGACGGGCTCCGCTGTTCCGGAACTGACCTGTAGGACAGGCAGTCCTGAAGCGCAAGCTGCCAGAACCGCATCGTCCGGCCCGTCGTCCGGAAGAACTTCCGGTTGCTCATGACGCTGTAGGCCGGACGTCTGGCGGGGCGGGCCAACCGGGTTGACGCGAGGGGGCGCACCACAACGCCCGTCAGGCCGGCATGGGCGAGAATGGTTTTCGCAAAGGCGAACCAGCTTACCTGGCCCCGGTTCGTGATATGGAAGATCCCCCGCCGGTCCTCGGAGATCAGCCGTTCGACGGCCGCCGCCAGATCGACCGTGTAGGTGGGAGAGCCGATCTGATCGTCCACGACGTCCAGCGTCCGCTCCCGCCGCGCCGCCTCCAGGATGGTCCGGACGAAATTTCTCCCGTGGGGTCCATAAAGCCAGGCGGTCCGAATCAGCAGGAAGTCCGGGGCCAGGTCGATCAGGTAACGCTCCCCGGCCAGCTTGGAGGCGCCGTAGACATTCAGGGGATGGCCGGGATCCTCCTCGACATAGGGCTGCCCCTTGGTCCCGTCGAAAATATAATCCGTGCTGAAATGGACGAGCTTCACCCGACGCTCGCGGCAGGCCGTGGCGACATGCCTGACGCCCTGAGCGTTGACGGCAAAACACAGATCGGGATTCGCCTCGCAGGCGTCCACATCCGTGTAGGCCGCCGCGTTGATCACGATTTCCGGATCGCATTCCGCGATCGCCGCCCGGCAGGATGCCGACGACGTGATGTCCACGTCACCGACGTCCCGGCCCGATACATCGTAACCGGAAGCGGCCAAACGGAGCGCCAGGTCGCTCCCCAGCATGCCTTTGTGGCCGATGATCAGGATCTTCATACGGGTCCGTACCTGACTTCCTTCAGAAAAAGGCCGCAGGCAGGCGCCGTCATGCCGGCGCGGCAACGGTCCCTGGCCTGCAGGATCTCCCTCACGGCCTCGGGGGGATACTTGCCCAGCCCCACATCGACCACAACGCCCATGATGGTGCGGACCATATACCGCAGGAAGCCGTCGGCCTCGATGCTCGTCTCGATGATGTCCCCGGCCTCGCCGGTCAGCGCCGCGTCGAGGACGGTCCGGATCCGGTCGCGGCTTTCACAGTGCACGGTGCAGAAGGAGGTGAAGTCATGGGTGCCCACAAAATGCGTCAGGGCCTGCCGCATCGGCTCGACGGCCAGGGGGCGATGGATGAACCACGCCCGCCCGCGCTCGAAAACGTCCCGCACGGACCGGTTGACGATCCGGTAAAGATAGACCTTGCTCGCCGCGTCGAAGCGCGCATGAAAGCCCTCCGGCGCCTCCCGGAGATCCGTGATCGCGATGTCCTTGGGCAGAACGCTGTTGATGCCCTTCAGAAGATTCGCCTCAGCCAGGCCGGACTCGGTCCGGAAGTGGGCGACCTGCGCCAGGGCATGCACGCCCGCATCCGTCCGCCCGGAGCCGATCACCGTCGCCGGACGGCCCGTGATCCGGCCGACGCTCTCCTCCAGGACCTGCTGGATGGACACGCCGTTGAGCTGGCGCTGCCAGCCGTGATAGCGGGCGCCGTCATACGCGATCACGATCTTCAGGGTCCGCATGCCATCCATTCCTCGGGGGCCCGGCCGCCGTGTTTTTCATTCAATTTCACCCCCGGGTGACGCCCGCTTCGCAATGCCCCGGATGCGCGGGGATGCGCCGGGGGTGAATCCGCGCGCGTACGATCGGGGAAGGCCTTCCCCGAAAAGAAAAGGGGAAGTTGCGCTTCCCCTCCCCATCCAGGCCACGGCGTTCCGAGCGCCTCCGTCAGGATCCGCACCGATCGAGGGCCTCGATCCCCGGCAGGACCTTTCCTTCCAGCAGTTCCAGGGAGGCCCCGCCGCCCGTGGAGATGTACCCGATCTTGTCGCTCTCCCCCGCCCGATGGATGGCCACGTCCGTATCGCCGCCACCGACAATCGTCAGGGCGTAAGAGTTGCCGACGCCGTGCGCCAGGGCATAGGTCCCCCGGCTGAAGGCGTCGATCTCGAAGACCCCCATGGGGCCGTTCCAGACCACGGTCTTGGCATTCCCCAGGGCCTCCGTGAACAGGGTGATCGTCGCCGGACCGATGTCCAGCCCCATCCAGTGGGCGTTCATCTCCTGCACCGGCACGATCTTGGTCTCCGCCTCCGCCGTCATGGCCTCGGCGATGACGCAATCGATGGGCAGATAGAATTTGACGCCGTGCTCCCGGGCCGTTTGCAGGACGTCCAGGGCCGTGGGAATGAGTTCATCCTCCACGATGGATTTTCCGACCTCGTAACCCTGGGCCTTGAGAAAGGTGAAGGCCATCCCGCCCCCGATGATCATCTTGTCGACCTTCCTGATCAGGTTGACCATGGCCTCGAGCTTTCCCGAGACCTTCGACCCGCCGATGATGGCGACAAAGGGACGCGCCGGCTTCTCCAGGGCCCGCAGGAAATAATTCAGCTCCTTCTTGATCAGGAATCCCGCACCGCAGACCGGAACGTGCCGGGTGATGCCGACGTTGGAGGCGTGACTGCGGTGGGCGTTGCCGAAGGCGTCGTCGATGTACACGTCGGCATAGGCGGCGAGCCGCTTCGCGAAGGCGTCGTCGTTGGCCGTCTCTTCGGGGTGAAAGCGGAGGTTCTCCAGCAGGACCAGGCAACCGGGCTGCAGACCGGCCACCATGGCGTCCACCTCCGGACCGATGCAATCCCCCGCCAGGCTCACCTGCTTGCCCAGGAGCCGCGACATGCGCTTGGCCACCGGGGCGAGACTCATTTCGGGCACCACCTTGCCCTTGGGCCGGCCCAGGTGGGAGATCATGATGATCTTCGCGCCTTCATCCAGGGCGTAGTTGATCGTCGGCAGGACGGCGCGGATGCGCGTGTCGTCCGTGATGTTCTGGGAACTGTCCAGCGGAACGTTGAAATCAAAGCGGAACAAAACCCTTTTCCCCTTGATGTCGATTTCATCGATGTATTTCATGGATCCTCCTTGCCCGGCGTCTCGAAAAGGGTTATAAGGGCCGTGCCGGCCGAAGCGGCCCGAATCCGCGACCGCCAAGATTTCCTTGGCGTTTTTATGAGGTTTTTACTGCGGATCGCTACGTGCGCTGCTATATAACACGGCGGCATTCAGGTCAAGATGAATTGCGCCGCCTTGCGGAAGGCGCGACAAAAAAGCAAAAAGGATGACAGACGGCATGGAAAAGGAACTCAAGAAAAGCGCGACACGGGAAAAGATCGAGGCCTTTGAACAAAAGCGGGCCGCCCTGATGGGGATGGGCGGCGCGGGACCGATCGCCAAGCAGCACGAGGCGGAAAAACTGACCGCCCGGGAACGCCTGGCGACGCTCTTCGATCCCGGAACCTTTCAGGAGGTGCAGCTCTTCGTCAAACATCGCTCCTCCCTCTTCGGTCTGGGCGACAAGGAGATTCCCGCCGACGGCGTCGTGACGGGTTTCGGTCAGGTCAACGGACGGACGGTTTTCGCCGCCGCCCAGGATTTCACCAGCGCCGGCGGGAGCCTCGGCGAAATGCATGCAAAGAAAATCTGGAAGGTCATGGACATGGCCCTGACCGCCCGCAAGCCCTTCGTCTCCCTGAACGATTCCGGCGGGGCCCGCATCCAGGAAGGCGTCCCGTCCCTCGAAGGCTACGGCGGCATCTTCTACCGCAACACCCTGGCCTCCGGGTACATCCCCCAGATCACGGCCATCATGGGCCCCACCGCCGGCGGGGCCGTGTATTCCCCCGCGCTCACGGACTGGGTCTTCATGGTGAAGGAACGGAGCTACATGTACATCACGGGTCCCGACGTCATCAAGGCGGTCATCGGGGAGGAGGTGACGCACAATGATCTGGGCGGCGCCGTCGCCCACGCCACGAAGAGCGGCGTCTGCCACTTCGCCACAGAGAGCGACGAGGACTGTCTCGCGAAGGTCAAGACCCTGCTGTCCTACCTCCCGGACAGCTGCCACAGCCCGCTGCCCGTCAGACCCTGCACCGACGTCCCCGACCGGGAATGTCCCGAACTGGACACGATCATCCCGGACAAGTCGAGCCGGGGCTACGACATGAAGAAGGTCATCACGGCCGTCGCCGACAACGGCGAGGTCTTCGAACCGCACGAGCTGTGGGCCAAAAACATCACCGTCGCCTTCATCCGGATCATGGGCCGTCCCGTCGGCGTCATCGCCAACAACTCGCGCTTCAACGCCGGGGTGCTCGACACGCACGCCTCGGACAAGGCCTCCCGCTTCATCCGGTTCTGCGACGCCTTCAACATCCCGCTGGTGACCTTCGTCGACTGCCCGGGCTACCTGCCGGGCCGCCAGCAGGAGCACGGCGGCATCATCCGCCACGGCGCCAAGATCCTGTTCGCCTACTCCGAGGCCACCGTGCCCAAGATCACCGTCACCCTGCGCAAGTCGTACGGCGGCGCGCACATCGCGATGTGCAACAAGGACCTGGGATCGG